>CAYXVY010000126.1:0-5616 GCA_964468745.1 uncultured Planctomycetales bacterium
GGAGGATCAGGCCCGGCTCGGCGGAGAGTTTCCGCGCGAGGGTCTGCGTCAACTTCTTTCCGCTTGGAGAGAGCAGTACAACTTTTGCGTTCTCGCGACCGTTCGCCTTCAGATGGTCCACGGCTCGGAACACCGGGTCGGCCATGATCACCATGCCCGGCCCGCCGCCGTACGGGGGTGCGTCGACCTTATGATGCTTGTCCGTCGAGAAATCCCGCAAATTGACCAAGGTGACTTCGAGAAGTCCCTTTTCCTGGGCAATTTTCAGGATGCTCTCGCGTAGGACGCCCTCGAACATCCCTGGGAAGAGCGTCACAACGTCGATCCGCATACTCCACCCCGTCCGGGCAGGTGTGCCATTCTAGGGAGCGACCGGGGTCCGTCAAGTCCTAAATGCTGGATTGCCGCGCCGCGGACCGCTAGATTGTGCGCGCATGGCGGGGAAAATCGAGCGCCACCAGAAGTCGTTCGACAAGGATCAGGTCATCCTTGCCGAAGGCTCGCTGCCGAACGCCGAGCTCTACTTCCTGACGAAGGGGCAGGCGATCGCCGAAATGAAGGGGAAGGTCGTCGGCACGATCAAAGCCGGCGAGTGGTTCGGAGAAATAGCCGCCATCCTCGGGACGGTGCGGACGGCGACCGTGCGTGCGTCGACGAAGTGCGACGTGCTTCTCTTCAAGGGGCTTGAAGACTCCGACCTCGACGAAGTCATGCACAAGGACCCGAAGCTGATCCGAAAGCTGATCGCGCAGCTGGCCGCGCGCGTGAAGGAGACGGGCGAACGGCACGCGGGGGAGACGCAGGTTCGCGGCGATCGCATCGCCAAGCTGGAGGGGGCCGTCGCGGGAACGCTCTTCGCTCTCGAGAAGCTCGTCGAGAAGTTCAAGTCGAAGGTGATGCAGGAGGTCTACGATCATCTGAAGGGGACGTCCGGCATCATGACGGGCGACGAAGCAAAGGCCGATTCAAAGTACTTCACGACGTCGAAGCAAAGCATCTGGAGCTGATGAAGCAACGGTTGCGTCGTCGAGGCGTCGATCACGGCGTCGTGCGCGCGTCACTCCGCGAGACGCGGTGGGACGCAGGCGAGCCGGTGCTGCTGCGCGGCGTGCTGCACGCACCGCGCGTTGCCTCGTCGATGGCGCTGATGCGCCGGCTGCGGGAGGGTGACGACCTCGCGCACGCGGCCCGCGCGCCGCGCGGATTCCGCTGGGTGGGGGTGTCGCAGAACGTGTCGGATCCGCTGGAGATGCACAAGCTGCAGGTATCTCCCGCGGGCCTGTACGTGAAAGTAAACTGGCTGTCGACGCACGCGGGGGACGGATCGCTCCGCCTGCGATTTTCGTACGGTGCTGAGATTCTCGACGACTGGCTCGACGATCCGCGCCGGGCGGCGGCCACGATCCGGCTGGTCGAGGGGCTGTTCCCGGAATGCCGGCTCGTGACGCGAGGGCTCGCCCCGCTCGTGCGCGTCTTCCACGGTCGGACGCCGCGGTTCATCCAGCCGATCGTCTACTCGAACGCGCCGGGGGGCGGGGCGCTCTTCCACCACGATTACGTACCCGGTCAGGCGGGCGTTCTGTTCACCCAGTTTGTGGGCTCGACCGGCTGGTTGACGCTTCCGAAGCGCGTGCTCGCGCGGCACGTGCAGGAGCATACGGGGAAGTGGCGCGACACGCGTGCGCTGCTGAAGCGACTCGATCAACGCGACGCAGCGCTGGAGCGGCTGATCAATTCGACGCCGTCCTTCACGCGGCGGCTTGCGGCGGACGGCTGGTTCTGGGCGCTTGGGCCGGGCGATGCGATCCTCCTGCCGTCGCCGGGCGAGCACGACGTGGCGTGGCACTCCGTCTTCACGCTCGGTCGGGGCGATAACCTGGCGCTGTCTGTGGGGTTCACGAGCGATCGAGCGTAATGGCCTTCGCCACCTCCGGTCCAATTGGCGTGGACGTGTCCTTCGTCATGGATCTCTACAACCGCAATCCGATGCTGTTTGGAGTTCTGCTGGCGATCGCCGTCGCGTTTGCTGCCATGATCGGCTGGTTCTCGCTCGATGCCGGCCTGCTTCCGGGGCAGCGCCGCTGGCGCAAGTAGCGCGGCCGTACGGTTATAATCGAGCGAATGCCCGAAGCCACGGGAGTCCCCGCGAAGCCGACATCCGGTCGCGTCCGTTGCATCGACTGGCTGCGCGGGCTGGCCGTGCTCGACATGATCATGTGGCATACCGCGGGGTTGCTCAACGATCGACACGACAAGACGACACTCGGCATACTCGCGGGGCTCGTGGCGGCGTCGTTCATGTTCGCGGCCGGGTTCGCGATCGCCCTCGTCATGGTGCGATCGTCCGGAGATCCGGCGGCGCGCCGGCGTCGTGCCATCAAGTCGCTCCAACGGATCGGCGAGGTGCTGCTAGTGGCGCTCGTGCTCAAGTGGATCCTGCGCAGCGGCTACGAATGGGACTGGTGGCGTAAGCTCGACATTCTCTCGACGATCGCGATCAGCCTTCTGATCGCGTACCCGGTGATGTACGCGGGGGCGAGCCGGCCCGCCCTCGCCGCGGGAATCTGCGGTGCGATCGGCGCGGGCCTCTTCATCGTCGCTCCGCACGTCCCCGAGAGCCTGTGGGACAAGTTCGTCGTGAAGGGAGGATCCGATTTCGCGCTCGTCCCGTGGGCGGGGTACGTCTTCCTCGGCGCCGCCGTCGGAGCGATGGGGTCGATGGGGCTGACTGGGTGGGGGTTGGCGGGCCTCTTCACGCTGGGAATGGCGTTCCGATTCCTGCCGTGGGGAGCATGGATAATCGGGAACGCCGGCGAGCGCTTCATGATGTTCGGCGGTGTGGCGCTGGGGCTCTACGCCCTGGAGCGGGAGGCGAACGATCGCGGATGGAAGCTCAGCTGGCCGCCGTTTTCATTCCTTGAGCTGATCGGCACCAGCGCGCTGACGGCGTACGTAGTCCACGTCTGGCTGCTCTACATTCCGACGCCCATCGTAAGGTGGTCCTACACAGTCGCGTGGTACGGCAAGCTCGGCTGGGGCGGCTACTGGGCGGCCGTCGTCTCGCTTTGGGCCGTGTCGGCGCTCGTCTGCTGGGGATGGCCCAGGGTGACCGCGGCCGTCGCCGCGCGCCTGCCGTGGAAGAAGCCGGCTTGATATAGTGTCGCGGCATGTTCACCGGCATTGTTGAAGCGATGGGGCGGGTACGCGCCATCCGTCGCACGAAAACGGGCGCGCGACTCGATATTGATCTCCCTTTCGAGGCGACTCCCGGCGAGAGCATCGCCGTAAGCGGGACGTGCCTGACATGGAACGGCGCCGGCTTCGACGTCGTCCCGGAGACGCTGAAGTGCACAACGCTTGGCCGGCTGGCGAAGGGGCATCGGGTCAACATCGAACGCTCGCTGCGCGCGGGCGACCGGCTCGGCGGGCATTTTGTCATGGGACACGTGGATGCCGTCGGGGACGTGGCGGAAATCGCGCGCGCGAAGAAGGCGGTGACGCTCTGGGTCGCCGTGCCGGCCTCGTTCTCGCGCTTTCTTGCGCCCAAGGGATCAGTCGCCATCGACGGCGTCAGCCTTACCGTCGTCGACGTCGAAGTCGACCGATTCAGCGTTGCGCTCATCCCGTTCACGCTTGCGCACACCACGCTCGGAGCCGCGAGGCGTGGTACGCGCGTCAATCTGGAGGCGGACGTCCTCGCTCGCTACGCGCGGAATAGCGGCACGGTGAGCAAGGCGTTCTTGCGGCGGGCCGGATTCGTCTAGGCTGCTCTGCAGACCCGGACTCTCCGGATAAACGCCAAGGCCGCAGACGGGCTTTGGATGAAGAGAGGCCGCCGATGCGACCAGAGGAGAACTCGGCGAGCTCGCGTTTCACCGAGCGAATCTGCGTTCTCGGCGTTAAGCGGGAGGTTTCTGCACGCGCTCGAACTCTTCCATCCGTTTCCGCATTGCCTTGTCGATGGGCACTGTCTTCTTCTCCGCGAAGTCGTACATCACCAGGACCGTCTTCGCGTCGGCGAAGTGCGTCCCGCCTTCGCCGTATTTGAGGTCGCGATGTGTGCTTGCGGGCTTCGGCGCGGCAGGCTTGTCGCCGTCGATCGAGTAGCTGAACTCGAACGACGAGTTGCCGATCTTCGAGACCCAGACGGACACAACGACGTGGTCGCGCCATGTGGCAGCGGCCCGGAAGTCGATCTCCGTGCGCGCGAGCATGAACGGAAACAGGTCGTAGGCCCCGGCGAACGCCGTCCAGTACGCCTCCCGCGCGTTCTCAAGCCACGTCGAATAGACCGCGTTGTTGACGTGGCCCAGCGCATCCTGGTCGCGCCAGATGGGCTTGATCCGCAGTGTGAGCGGCTGCGACTGGCTCATGCCACCTTGAGTTCGCTCGTGCAGTGGGCGCAGCGCGTCGCGCGAATCGCGACCGACGAACAACAGTGCGGACACTCCTTCGTGTTGGCCGGGGGAGGAGCAGGCGGCGGCGCCTGCTTCCGCATCTTGTTCATCGCCTTGATCATGAGGAAGATCGCTAAGGCGACGAGCACGAAGTCGATCGTCGCGTTGACGAACGAACCATAGTTGAGCGTGATCGCCTTGCCCGCTGCGTCGGTTCCAATCTGGAGGACCTTTTCCTTCATGTCGAGGCGGCCCAGCATCAGGCCCAGCGGGGGCATCATGACGTCCGCGACGAAAGAAGACACGATCTTGCCGAACGCCGTGCCGATGATGATGCCGACGGCCATGTCGAGGACGTTGCCCTTCATGGCGAATTCTCTGAACTCCCGGAAGAATGCCTTGATCATGCGCGCTCCCTAGAAGTGGTAGCCCAGCCCGATGAAGTACGTATCGTCGTGCTCCTCCGCGCCGACCGGCGGATCGTTGTCGAAATCGAGGATCCATCCGGCCTTGAAGGTCCAGCCTCCCCCCAGATCCGTGGAGACCGCTGCCTCGTTGTGGATCTGCCAGTCGTCGCTCTCGTCGAAATTCGGATAGTACGTCAGATCGTCCGTGAAGTTGAATCCGAGCGGGAGCTTGACGCGCAGGTGCGTCGCGAGACGGGCGCCGAGGTGCGATTCGTCTTTGCTGACGCGGAAGTCGTTGTCGAGCCACGCGATACCCGCCTCAGCCGAAAAGTCCCAGTCATCGCTCTTCACGAACGTGTAGCCGGCGCCGGCGCTGACAACGGTTCGCAGGCGGAGGTCCTTGAAGATGTCGGTGAAGAGCTCGACGCTTGCGTAGGCGTACAACTTTTCGGAGAACTTGTAGTCGTACTTGCCGAGGCCGTATGCATTTCGCTCGCTCAGCACGCCGTCGTTCTCGCTGTACTTCCATAGCGCCTTGATTGTGATGCGGTCTCCCTCAGACTCGCGAACGCCTTGCGCCGAGAGCAAAAAGCTCTTCGTGTGCGTGTTGCCGTCGGTCGCCCGTGCTGCGAGATCGATGCCGCCGTGCCACGCGACCGGGGGCTC
Organism: uncultured Planctomycetales bacterium; assembly: GCA_964468745.1. Classification (GTDB taxonomy): domain Bacteria; phylum Planctomycetota; class MHYJ01; order MHYJ01; family JACPRB01; genus JACPRB01. The sequence goes on from CAYXVY010000126.1 coordinate 5,471, forward strand.
GTTGAAATGGGTCACTTTGCCCAGTTCGACCTCGACCGGCGCGCTCGGTCCTTCCGTGGCGATCTTGAGCCGGCCGGCTTCGCCTGCGTCGAGCGTCCCTTCCAACATTTCTCCGGTTGACAACCGGACCTTCACCTTGCCGTCCG
>CAYXVY010000127.1:0-7334 GCA_964468745.1 uncultured Planctomycetales bacterium
CGCGCTGCTCGCCGTCGCGCAGGAACGTCAGCCGCACCCGGCGACCGTTCTCCCTGAACTCATAGCGCGACGTCGCCGCCGTCTCTTCCAACATCCAGACGCTGCCGAATTCCCGCACGAGCCCCGCCAGGTACATGCGCCGCCCCCCCTGCTTGCCGATGGCGAACGTCGCATCCTCCCCGGGCGCCGCCGCGAGGATCGACTTCACCACGCGGCACGCGCGCGCGAAGAGCAGATCGCTCTTGTTGCGCGTTGATTGCACGGCACGGTTGAATTCGGCAGGCTCGACCCACGCCGCGCGGCACGCCAGCGACGCGACTCCGGCGGTGCGCATCGCGTCCCACAGCTGCACCGCGCCCGCGCCGATGTCGCCCAGCCCCTGCGGAATCGGGAAGTCGGCTCCGTCGTACCACGGAGACGAGAGCGTCTTTTCGCCGTCGAGCGAAAGCCGCGACGCAAGTCCGCTGAAGGAGCCGCCGGGCAGCCCGGGAAGGGTACCTAGAAACGCCAGCGCCGTGGGCTCAAGGGCGCCGATGCCGCGCGCCGGGGAGTAGAGTTCCTTGCTGTCGGCGACGGGAAGCCTCCGCCCGTCCGGCGTGCGCGTCACCGCCCGATCGAGCACGCGCCAGAAATCCACCGTGTCGACGGCCGCGCGAAACGCGTACGAACAGACAACAAGCGGCCCGAGCGACGGGCCATAGCCGACTTCGTCAATCCCCGCGATGACCGACATCTCTCTCTCTCCCCGAGGAGCCCGGCGACAGATTACCGATTCCCCCGCCCGCTGTCTCCTGTATTCTTCCACCAGATGAAATTCACCAAGATGCACGGGGCGGGGAACGATTACGTCTACGTGGACGGCGCACAGGAGAAGGTACGCGACGCATCGAAGCTGTCGATCGCGATCAGCGACCGCCACACCGGCATCGGCTCCGATGGCCTGATCATCATCCATCCGTCGAGGAAGGCCGATTTCCGCATGGAGATGTACAACGCCGACGGCAGCGAATCGGGCATGTGCGGCAACGGTATCCGATGCATCGGCAAGTACGCGTACGACCACGGGCTCACGAAGAAGAAGAATCTATCGATCGAGACCGGCGGCGGCATCGTCGAGCTCGAGCTGCACGTGTCGGGGGGGAAAGTGCGAAGCGTAACGGTTGCGATGGGTTCGCCTCGCCCGATCCCGAAGGAGTTCCATGTCCGCGCCGACGGCCGCGCACGCACCGTGCGCGTTGAGACGCGCGCGGGCGACAAGTCGTTCGAAGGCACGGTCGTGTCGATGGGCAACCCGCACTTTGTGATCGAGGTGCCGGACCCGTACGCCATGCCGTTCGACACATTCGGGCCGCTCCTCGAGAAGCACTCGGACTTTCCGTCGCGCGTAAACGTGGAGTTCGTCACAGTGCTGTCGAAGACGAAGGTTCGGCAGCGAACGTGGGAACGCGGGAGCGGCGAGACTTGGGCATGCGGGAGCGGCGCGTGCGCGGTCGCGGTCGCCCTCCATGCGGCGGGCCGGACGGGACGGAAGGTCGACATCGAGCTGCGCGGCGGGACGCTGCGGATTGAATTGCGCGAAGGCGACGCGGTGTACATGACGGGCCCCGCCGTCGAGGTGTTTTCAGGCGAGTGGAAGAACGGAAAGGCTCGCTAGCCAGCCAACCCGTCCGCCGTTCGTGCGTTGAAAGGACACCATGGGTCGCGGTGTTGGCATCGAGGTTAACGGGAATGCGGTGCGCGTCGCGGTCGTCGAGGGCGGCGGCCGCGGCGGAAAGCTCATCGCCTTTCACGAGCAACCGATCGACTCCGACCCGAAGAAGCCCGTCGACGAGGCGGCCGCGGAGGCGTTGAAGTTCGCGCTTGCTGCCGTGAAGGGGAAAGGCGGCCGGATCGCAGGCTCGCTCGACTCGGGCGACGCGCTCGTGCGCGAACTCACGCTCCCCTTCACGTCCGAGGACCAGATCCGCAAGACGTACCGCTTCGAGCTCGAGAGCCAGATCCACAATTATTCGATCGAGGATCTCGTCTGCGACTACTTCACGATCGGCGCGACGGACAAGTCGTCCACGATCCTCGCGGCCGCAGTGCCGCGCGCGATTGTCGAGAAGCGGCTCGCGGTTTTCACCAAGGCGGGCGTCGATCCCGCCGCGCTCGATCTGGACGTGGCCGCGCTCTTCAATGCCATCTCGCACGCGGGCGCCGTCGACACGGACGATCCGTTCCTCATCGTCTATGGCACCGCGCGCTTCACGAAGATCATCCTCGTGGAAAAGCGCCGCCCGCGCTCGCTGCGGACGATCCGTTTCTCGCTCCCGTCCCAGCAGTCGGCGACCGCGACGGGCAAGTCGAGCACGGGCGAATGGAAGACGGACGAATTCGCGCGCCCCCCCATCGTCGTCCTGACGGACACGCAGTTCGAGAAGCTCGGCGATCCCTCGCACGACCCGCGTGGACCGCTCATTGAGATCCTGGCGAAAGAGATCGGGCGGTTCCTGCTGGCCAACGCCGGAGCCGCAACGCCGTCGCACATCCTGCTCTCGGGCGAGTTCGAGAGCGTCGACGCCGCGGCGCTGCTGCAAACGGCCACGCAGATCCCGGTCCGATCGCTCGGGATCCTCGGTCGCATCGAGCATTCGCTCGGGTCGAACACGAGCGCGACCGTCGCGTCGCGCGCCCCCGTGGCGATGGGGCTGGCGCTCAAGGCGTGCGACGTGGACGCGCTCGGGCTCGACTTCCGGCGCCAGGAATTCTCGTACGCAAAAAAGTTCGACGCGATCAAGCAGACCGCGCTGATCACGATCGAGCTCATCATCGTTCTGCTCGGCGCGATGGCACTCAATTCGTACTTCGAACTCAGCGACACGGTGAGCGCGTACCGCAGCGGCGATCCCGAGAAGCCGGGGATGATGGAACTGCACGCGCGCACGTACAAGCTGGCGACGAGCAAGGACATCGACGACGCGGAGCAGGCGTACACGCAGCTGCTGGCGGAGTACAAGGACTTCATCAACAAGGCGGGAGGCGGGGACTATCCGATCGAGCGGTCCTCGCTGGAACTTGCGGCCCAGTTCTTCCGGGCGCTCGCGCTGCTGCAGACCGACTCGATGAAACCGTCGGGGCGCCTGGAGGGGAAGGAGCTGCTCGTCCAGCTCGACGACATCAAGGTGGAGCAGAACACGTCGGGGGGCGCTGAAGGAGCGCTGTTGCAGGTTCACGGGACGATCCGCAGCGTGGCCTACGCCGAGGCGCTCATGAAGCGCGTCCGCACGACGGAGCCCTTCTCCGACAAGTCGTGGACCGTCGAGATTCCGGGCTACGAACCGACGCCCGGCGGCCTGCAGAAGTTTTCGCTGAAGATCGCGCGAGGGAAGAAGAAGTGAAACGCGAAGAGACGAAACAGGACCGGCCCTTCATCAACGTCGCGCTTCTGCTCGCGGCGGTCGCGGCCGTGTCGCTCGGCGGACTCGCCGCGTGGCTGAACTCGCGCGCGACGGATATGCGCGGAAGGCTGGCGGCGTCGATCGAGCACTATGACCGCATGAAGGACTACCGCGCCCGCATGGACAACATCCGCAAGAACATGAGCGCGGTGCCGAAGGAGGAGGTCGACGCCTCGCGCATCACGACGTTCGTCTCGCAGAAGGCAGGACAGTCGCAACTGCCGAGCCCGGGGATCCGCGTATCGACGCCGCCGAAATCCGGAGCGTGGAGCGAAATCGCCACGACGGTGGACTTGCGCGGCTCGCGCGAGCAGCCTGTGTCGCGCGCGGCCGTTGTCGAGTTCCTGGCGGCGATCGAGCGCGAGCGTCCGTATCTGAAGTCGAAAGTGCTGTCCTTCGTCTTCTCGCAAAACGATCTGGCCAGCGCGCAGGTCGTGATCTCGTACTTCAAGCGGGACTGACCCTCGTCCCGACGTGTCCGCCCAAGCCCTCGAGCCGGCCCGGGATATCGAGGGACGGCGCAGGCGGATCCCAACCCAAAATCCCCGTTCACATCCCCCGCCCTTCGTCGTCGCATAAGTATTGACGAGGGTGCATAAACTTGTATCATCTCTGCATATTGTTGCAGGACGCGGAATGACGCACAAGACGGAACGGCATCGGGAGCTCCTGGCGATCGTGCGCGAGCGCCCGGTCGCGACGCAGGACGAGCTGCGACGCCTGCTGAAGGGGCGCGGGCACGGCGTGGACCAGGCCACGCTCTCGCGGGACATCCGCGAACTCGGCCTCGTCAAGGCGGCGCGCGACGGCGCGACGAGCTACGCGACCCTCGACGCCATCTCGCCGGCCGTCCACGTCGAGTCGACAACCCTCGTCAGCCGCATGGTCCTTTCGGTGGAATGCTCCGGCAATCTCGTGATCGTCAAGACGTCTCCCGGCAACGCGAGCCCGGTGGGGCTGGCGCTGGACCGGATGCACTGGAGCGAGGTCGTGGGCACCGTCGCGGGCGACGACACGCTGTTCGTCGCGGTCCGCGAAGGCGTCCGCGCGAAAACGCTGGCGAAAAAACTTCTCGAACTGAGGGCCTCATGAGCGCGAAGAAGAACGGCGACAAGGTGAGGAAGATCGTGCTCGCCTACTCGGGCGGGCTGGACACGTCGGTCATCGTGAAGTGGCTGAAGGAAAAGCACGCGTGCCCCATCATCGCGTACGTCGCCGACATCGGACAGGGGGACGACTTCTCAGCCGTGGAGAAGAAGGCGCTGAAAACGGGCGCCGACAAGGTGCACGTATTGGACCTCCGCGAGGAGTTCGTGCGCGACTTCGTGTTCATGGCCGTCAAGGCGAACGCCGTCTACGAGGGCGGCTACCTGATGGGCACGTCGATCGCGCGGCCGATCATCGCGAAGTACCAGGTGAAAATCGCGCAGCAGGAGAAGGCGGACGCCATCGCGCACGGCGCCACCGGCAAGGGGAACGACCAGGTGCGCTTCGAGCTCACGGCGCGCGCCCTCGCCCCGGACCTCAAGGTGATCGCGCCGTGGCGCGAATGGGAATTCACCTCGCGCCCGCAGCTCATCGACTACGCGGAGAAGCACGGCATCGAGCTCGGATCGATCACCCGGGAGAAGCCGTACTCGACGGACGCGAATCTCATGCACATCAGCTACGAGGGGGGCATCCTCGAGGACCCCTGGGCGGCGCCGCCGAACGACATGTTCCGCATGACGAAGAACCCGGAGGACGCGCCCGCCAAGCCGGAGAATGTCGAGATCGAGTTCGTCGACGGAATGCCCGTCGCGGTCAACGGCAAGTCGCTCTCCCCCGCCAAACTGCTGGCGCGCATGAACGAGATCGCAGGCGCCCACGGCGTCGGCCGCATCGACATGGTCGAAAACCGTTTCGTCGGCATGAAGTCGCGCGGCGTGTACGAGACGCCGGGCGCGAGCGTCCTCATGCTTGCGCACCGCGCCGTGGAATCCGTCACGATGGACCGCGAGGTGATGCACCTGCGCGACGGCCTCATCCCGAAGTTCGCGGAACTTGTGTACTACGGATTCTGGTATTCGCCGGAGATGAAGGTCCTGCAGACGTTCGTCGAGGCGACGCAAAAGAACGTCACGGGAACGGCGCGCGTGAAGCTCTACAAGGGACACGCGATCGTCACGGGCCGCAAGTCGCCCGTCTCGCTCTATAATCCGGAGGTTGCCGGCTTCGACACGTTCGCGACCTACAACTCGAAGGACGCCGAAGGATTCATCCGCGTGAACGGACTGCGGCTCGCCCTCAACCGCCGGATGGGGTGGGAGTAGCCATGTCTAAAAACCTTCGCGAGCGCCTGGGCCAGATCGACCCGTACAACGCCGAGTTCGTCTCCTCCGTGCGCGAGGACGAGCGGCTCGTTCCGTTCGACATCCAGGGATCGATTGCCCACGCAAAGATGCTCGGCAAGCAGGGTCTCGTCTCCAAGGAGGAATGCACCGACATCGTCGCGGGTCTCGAGCAAATTCTCGGGGAATGGCAGAAGGGGAAGTTCAAGCTCGACGCGGCGTTCGAAGACGTGCACATGAACGTCGAGCAGCGCCTCACGCAGATCACCGAGGCGGGCGCGAAGCTCCACACGGCGCGCAGCCGGAACGACCAGGTCGCGCTCGACCTGCGCCTGTGGGCCGTGAACGAATCCGACGTGCTGATTCGCGCGATCCGTGCGCTGCAGACCGCACTGATCGGCCGGGCCCACGAACACGAAACGACGCTGATGCCGGGCATCACGCACCTGCAGCACGCGCAGCCGATCCATTTCGCGCACGTCCTCCTCGCGTGGAACGACGCGCTGGATCGCGACGCCCGACGGCTGGCCGGCTGCTGGGAGCGCCTGAACATCTCGCCGCTCGGCGCGTGCGCGCTCGCCGGCACGTCGCTGCCGATCGACCCCGTCGCGGTGGCCCGCGAGCTCGGCCTCGCCGGCGCGTTCGCGAATTCGCTCGACGCGGTGGGCGATCGCGACTTTTGCGTCGAGTTCGCGCTCGACTGCGCGCTCATCATGATCCACCTGTCGCAGATGGCGGAGATGCTCGTGCTCTGGTCGACACCGGAGTTCGACTACATCGAGCTTCCGGACGAGCTGTGCACGAGTTCCAGCATCATGCCGCAGAAGAAGAATCCGGACATGATCGAGCTCGTGCGCGGAAAAGTCGGGCGCGTCGTGGCGACCGTCAACGAACTCCTCGTGACGCTCAAGGGCCTCCCCATCGGCTACAACAGGGATCTCCAGATGACGAAGGGGCCGATGTTCGCGGCCGCCGACACCACGCGCGCCTGCCTCAAGGCGATGACGCTCGCGACCGAGAAAATGGACGTGCACACCGATCGCCTCGAGCAGTGGACGCACGACGGGCAGATGTTCGCGACGGACCTCGCGGAGTATCTGGTGCGCAAGGGGATTCCGTTCCGCGTCGCGCACGGCGCCATCGGGCGCCTCATGAAGCACTGCGCGGAGGAGCAGATCGATCTCGTCGAATTGCCGCTCAAGGAGCTCAAGAAGTACCACGCGTCGTTCGAGAAAGACGCGCTCGCCCTCCTCGACCCAAAGGTGTCCGTCGCCAACCGCAACTCTCCCGGTGGAACCGGAACGGAGCAGGTGCGCAAGCGGCTGGCGGGGCTCAAGGGAGCGTCGGGTGAGTAAGGTCCACATCGACAAGTTCTCGTCCTCGACGGCACGGCTCACGATCGAGAATCCGGTCGAGGTCGCGAAGACGTTCACGCCCGAGCCGGGCATGGTGGTGATCGTCCGCGCGCTCACCGAAAACCCGATGTACCCCGACGTCGAGCTGGTGGACGGCACATTCTCGCGCGTAAAGACGGGCGACGTGATCGCCGGCGTCTTCGGCAGCC
>CAYXVY010000128.1:0-6033 GCA_964468745.1 uncultured Planctomycetales bacterium
TGTCCGTGGAACAAGTTCGCGCAGGTTGCGCCCGAGGCGGCCTTCCAGCCGGCGGGGGGTCTGGACGCCCCGGCTCTTGTCGAGTTGCTGGCGCTCACCCGCGAGGAGTTCAACCGGCGCTTCCGCGGCAGCCCCGTCCGCCGCGCAAAGCGCGCGGGCTTTCTTCGGAATGTGTGCATTGCGCTCGGTAACTCCGGGGATCGCACCGCGATCCCGGCGCTCTCGCGCGCGCTGGCCGACGATGAACCCCTCGTGCGCGCGCACGCCGCTTGGGCGCTCGGCCGGCTCGGGGCGTGCGCCGAACTCGAGTCCCGAATTCACTGTGAAGTGAACTCCGAGGTGCGCGAGGAAATTGCGCTCGCGCTCGGGCGCGGCGTGACGGCCGCCGATGTGCGATAATCCGCCCGAGCTTTCATGGCGGAGCAAGACGACGTTTACGTAGGACGCACACTGCTGGAATCCGGTCGCGTTTCACGCGACGCGTTGCTCGAGTGCCTGTTTGAAATGGCGGTCGATCGTCGGGCGTCGCGCGCCGCCGTGCCGCTGGGGGTGATTCTCGCTCGCAAGGAGCTCGTCAAACGGCAGGACGTGGCCCAGCTCATCGCCGACCGGGTGCGCCCCCCGGAAGGTGCGCCCGTGACGTCCAGCGCGCTGGTACTGGGGGAACTGCTCGTGGCGGCGGGGGCCGTAACGCCGGTACAGGTGAACGAGTGCTTAAAGGAGATCGGGAAGACCACGGCGGCCGGGCAGAAGGGGCGACGACTGGGAGAGCTGCTTGTCGAGAAGGGGTTTGCGACCGCGGCGCAGATCAAACGCACGCTCGCCTACCAGAACAAGCTGATCGCGCGTTGCATCAAGTGTGCCACCCAGTTCAACGTCGTCGGTGCGCGGTACGATTGCACGTACCGGTGCCCCACGTGCGGCGGTGACCTCGTGTCGACGCCGGGACCGTCCGTGGTGGTACTGGAGAGCACGCATGGCGAGTCGGAGGCCGTCGCTCCCATCGCCGGACCGATCGCGGTGGCGGCGAGCCAGATGCCGACGCTTCCCCCCGAGTCGGAGGCCCATCTTGACCGCGCCGTGAGCGTCTACATGCACCAGAAGCTCCAGATACGCAAGTCCGTGCTCAATGACGCGGAGCGATTCCAGTTCGAGCTTTCGCGGTATGGACTGTGGGCCCCCCTCATCGATATCGTGAGCCGCTTCGGTGGATGCACGTGGCAGCAGGCGCAGACGATTCGCGAGATCGACTTCGACGAGTTGGTGAAAACGGAAGGGTGGAGGAAGCAGGCCGTGCCGGGCTATCGCGTGGCGAAAAAGATCGCGACGGGGGGCTTCGGCACCATCTTCGCGGGCGAGCCGGTCTTCGGCGGGAAGCGCGTCGCCCTCAAAGTGATGCACGCCGATCGCGCGAACGATCCAGAAATGTGCGCGGCGTTCAAGCGTGAGGCGAGTCTGATGATCCGATTCACCCACCCGGGGATCGTCCGCGGCATCGACTACTCCGAGGAGGGTCCGCTTCGCTTTCTCGTGATGGAACTCGTCGAGGGGGATTCGCTCGACCGCGTGGTGCTGGAAGGGGGCGGCCTGTCGCCACACCGGACGCTGGAGATCGCACGGGAGATTGCGTCGGCGCTCTCCCATATGTACGGCGAGGGGTACATTCACCGCGACGTGAAGCCGCAAAATGTGCTCATCACGCCTCAGGGCAAATCGAAACTGTGCGATCTGGGCCTCGCGATGGAAATGAAGTCGCTGGCGATCGGCAACGCGCCGATGACGATCGGAACGCCCGCGTACATGAGCCCCGAACAGATGCGCGGCGAGCGGGATCTCAAGGCGGGCACGGACATCTACGCCCTCGGGCGCACGATGATTTTCATGCTCTCGCCGAAACGTCCGGCGAGCATGGAGACCTCGGACGAAGTGCCACCGTCGGAAAAAACGCCTGCAGCGGGTCCCGATCTCGCGCGCGTCACGGCGCCTGCTCCGCTCCTCGATCTCCTTCGCCGGATGACGGAGCCCGACCGGCAGAACCGCTTCGCCACGTATCAGCAGCTGCTGGCCGAGATGGAAGAGGTCGCGGCAAAGATGCGGGGCAGCTGATCGCTCGAAGGCGATTCGCTCTCAGAGGTCGGGCCGACGCGCGATCAGCAGCGCGGTAGCGCTTCGGCCGTCGTCCTCTTCTCGAAAGAGAATCTCCTCGAGCGGAAACATCCGCTTCAGCTCGCCCGGTTCGAGACAGAAGTCCCGCCGGAAGTCCGGTGCATACCGTAGCTGCCCCGTCGTGAAACTCTGAAAGAGCAAGGTGCCTCCGGGTCGCAGGAGCGAGACGAGGCGCGGCGCGATACGTCGCTCGACGAAAAACGTGCAGACGACGAGATCGAAGGGGCCCCTGAATGGAAGGCGGCAGGCATCCCCCTGCACCAACCGGACGCGCGCCTTGAGCTCTTCCGACCGCCGACGCGCACGCCGGATGCCCTCGTCCGAGATATCGCAGCCAACCACGTCCCACCCCGCGAGGGCCAGGACGGACGCGTTGTCGCCGGTCCCGCACGCCACGTCCAGGGCTCGCCCGCGCGAAAGGCGCCCCTGGTGCATGATCAGCGCAACGTTCGGATTTTCATGATGGATCCCGCGACGGTGCTTGTCGTTCCAGCGTTCGCGATCCGGGTGCATGAGAATCGCATGGTACCAGAAGTTGCCGGGCTCGAATGGGGGCAGATCGAACGAGCGGAGAGCGACGCTGGATTGGACGTTTCGCGGATCGCCGGGGTCTGCTAGTATGGTTCCACCCATGACGGCACCCCAGCGACCGGTTTTGCGCGATTCGTATGGCCGGATGATCCGGAATATGCGCGTGTCGGTCACGGATCGGTGCAACTTCCGGTGCATTTACTGCATGCCGAAAGACCCACAGTGGATGCCCCGGGAGGATCTCCTGACGTTCGAGGAGCTCGAGCGCGTCGTCCGGATCGCGGTTTCGATCGGCATCGAGAAGGTCCGCGTGACCGGAGGCGAGCCGACGGCGAGGCGGGATCTGCCGCAGCTGATCGAGAAATTCGCGCGTGTCGACGGTCTGCGCGACCTGTCGATGACGACGAACGGCCTCCTGCTCAAGAAGCTCGCCCAGCCGCTCTGGGACGCCGGCCTGCGGCGCATCAACATCAGCCTCGACACGCTGCGCGAGGAGAAGTTCGTGCATATCGCACGTCGCGATGCATTTCCGGAAGTGTGGGCGGGGCTCGAGGAGGCGGAGCGGGTGGGGTTCGCGCCACTCAAGGTGAACATGGTCGTGATGCGCGGCTACAACGACGACGAGGTGGGCGAGTTCGCAAAGCTCGCGCGCACGCGGTCATGGAACATCCGCTACATCGAATTCATGCCGCTCGACGGCGACGGCATCTGGAGCCGTGACAAGGTGGTCACGGCGCAGGAGATCCTCGACAAGATCCGCGCGGTCGCGCCGCTGAAGCAGGTGAGCGACGGCAATCTGAGCGATCCGGCCCGACTGTTCAAGTTCGAGGATGGCAAAGGGGATATCGGGATCATCGCGAGCGTGTCGGAACCGTTCTGCTTCGCGTGCGACCGCGTGCGTATCACGGCCGACGGCCACTTCCGCACGTGCCTCTTCTCACATGTCGAGACGCCGTTAAGACCCCTCCTTCGCGGCGGGGCGGACGACGCGGCAATCGGGCAGGCGATGATCGAGGCGATCGCGAAGAAGGAAGCGGGACACGGCATCAACGATCCGGAGTTCGTGAAGCCGAAGCGCGCGATGTACTCGATCGGAGGGTGATTCCCGATTTGCGAAGTCTCGAAGGCTTCGCAGCAAAGCGCGAAAGTCATCCGGAATCCGCAATCAGGAATCAGGCACCAAGGCGGAGAAGCAAACATGGTCGACAAAACAGCTGCAAAGGTCTTGATCTACGGCAAGGATACGTGACCGTACACGACGTCCGCGCGTGAGGATTACGCGAAGAAGGGCGTGGCGTTCGACTACATCAACGTGCAGAAGGATCCGGAGGGCATGAAGTCGATGCTCAAGTGGTCCAAGGGGAAGCGAGACGTTCCGGTGGTTGTCGAGAATGGCACGGTCACGATCGGCTACGGCGGCGCCTGAGGTGTGTGAGCCGGGCGGCCGTCGGCCGCCCTAGACGTTCTTGCGCGCGTAGTTCGGATGCGGCGCCATGAAGACGAGCAGCGCCAGCGGCCCGGAGCTGTCGTTTTTCACCGAGTGCTCGATACCCGCCGGCGCGAGTACGACGTTTTTCTCGCCCACCTCGCGGATGTCGTCGCCAACCTTGAAGATCCCGACTCCCTCGACGACCACGTAAAGCTTGTCGGAGGCATCGTGCTTGTGCGGTTTCTGCTCCTGTCCCGGCGAGAGGCAGTACACATCACAGAACATCCGCTCGTTTTCGAAGAGCGTCGTCTTGACTAGCCTGTGAGGATCGAACTTCTTCGCGTCAACGATGCTCTTTGTTTCCATCACTAGAGTCCCAGTGCGAGCCGGGATCCGAGCGCGTTTGGCAATCGCTTGATGCGCTTTATTTTTCGCGCCGTGCTCCTGTAGTTGTAGACCACGCGCTTGTAGGTGACGCTTGTGCCGTCGAAAACGACGTAGCACGCGCGCGTGTTGCCGTCGCGCGGCTGGCCGACTGATCCGACGTTGACGAAGAATTTCCCGTCGGTCACCGGGAACGCGCCCTGGATGCGGTCTTGCGACAGGAACGGGCGCTCGGGGAAGAAGATGCCGGGCAGATGGGTATGCCCGCCGAAGGCCACCCGCTTGACGCGCGCGAAGAGCGCACGCATGTATTCGGGGTTGTAGCTCGCCTCCGGCATCACGTATTCCTTGGTCGGGTCGAGCGGCGAGGCGTGCACGTAGAGGACGTCGCCTTCCTCAACGTACGTGGGCGAGTGTTCCAGGTACTCCCAGAACTTGTCGTTCTCCTTGTTCGGATGCCGCTTCGAGCGCAGCTGCTCTTTCGTCCACCACGCGCTCGCTTCCGCCTTCCAGTTGAAGCCCACCGGTTCGAAGAGCACGCCCTCTTCGTGGTTGCCGCGCAGGCAGAAGCGGAATCGCGGGACCGCGATGCGCAACACCTGTCGCGGGTTGGGCCCGTAACCGATGAGATCTCCGAGGCAGACAACCTCCTTGCATCCTTCCTTCTCCGCGTCCGCCAGAACCGCGTCGAGGGCCTCCAGGTTGCTGTGCACGTCTGAAATGACGGCGGTGCGCTTCATGATGCGACGCGGGCCCCCTGGGGTAGGATCACGTTGGTCTCGATCTGCTGCATTTTCTGGCCGCAGGCGGCGGTCATCATTTTCACCAGGTACCACTTGAGCGTCAAGATGCTGAGGAGATCGCTTCCGGCGGCGCGACCCGTGAAGCGCGTCTCGACCCTGTCGCCATGGACCGCCAGGATCTCTGCGGTGACGTCATTGATGTCGTACAGCTTCCTCACGTCTTCGTCGAACGCCTTTCGTACCGCCTGCTCCTTCTGCGCGTCCGGCATTGCGGAAGCGGCGGACGCTTGCCGCTGCGTGCCCGCGATCCCGTCGAGGATCGCCTGGATGTCGTCGTAGCAGGAGGAACAGCCTCCGGCGGCCTTCGTACAGGCCGTAACGGCTTCAACCGTCGTGAAGTGTTTCTCTCGGATGGCCTGCCGTACGACGGACTCCGGGACCTTGAAACAACGGCACAGGAGGTTGTCGCCCGAACGGGCCGGCTCGGCCATCTGAGGCCGAGTCTAGCACATTCCAGCTATAATCGCCGTGCGATCATCAGCATGAAGCCTCCGACCCTGATCCTGCACCGTGCGTCGCGTGCCGCGGACGTCGAACGCTTCTTTCGCGGCGAGGTTGCTCGCGAAGTCGTGAAGGAGAATCGCGCGCGCACCGTCTGGCGCGTGGCGTCGGGTTCCCCCGCGCTTTACGTGAAGCGCTTCCGCCGCGAGCTCTTTCGCGATCGTGCCCGCAAGGAGGCGGCGCTGCTCGCCGGACTTGAGACGGCGGGCATCGACGCGC
>CAYXVY010000129.1:0-29374 GCA_964468745.1 uncultured Planctomycetales bacterium
GACTTGCCGCTGCCGGATCGCCCGACGATCGCCGTCGTCTCCCCCTCGGGGAAATCGAGCGTCAACCCATCGACCGCCGTAACCACGTTGGCGCCCAACTGGTAACGCTTGGTCAATCGGTCGGCCCGAATGAGTGACTTGCCGTGAGCTGAGTCGATCGAATCCACGGGGAAAAGATACTGCGGGCGAACTAGTCTGGACAGCGCAATATGACATTCATAAGATACGCGTCCGAAATGGCTATCTACGACTACCGCGGCGCCATTCACTGCCACACGACGTATTCCGATGGCACGGGATCGGTCGACGAGGTGATGAAGGCCGCCAACGACGTCGGTCTCGACTTCGTCATGATGACCGACCACGACACCATGAAGCCGGCGGACGACGGCCACAATAAGTGGCACGGCTCGACCCTGCTCATCTGCGGGACGGAAATCACGCCCGAGCCGAATGCCGGCAATCATTACATCGCCTTCGGCGAGGAACGCCTGAACGTTGAAGGGCTCAATCGGAAGCCGCCACAGGCCATCATCGACGAGGTGTCGCGCCAGGGCTGGTTCGGCTTCCTCGCGCACCCCGACCACCAGGGGACGAAGAAGTTCAACGTCCCCTCCTATAAGTGGAGCGAGTGGGGCGCCACGGGATATGCCGGCATGGGCCTCTGGGACCTGCAGACCGACTGGCAGGAACAGATCGACCGCGATGGCGTCACGATGGAGGTCTACACCGAGTTCGAGACTGCGCTCACGGGGCCGCGCGACGACACGATCAAGCGCTGGGACGAGCTCTGCAAAAAGGGGAAGGTCGTCGGCATCGGCGAGATCGACAACCACAACTGGAAGCGCGAGTACGAAGGCCAGACGCTCCAGATCTTCCCCTACGAGACCGCCTTCCGCACGATCACGAACCACATCCTCCTGTCGAAGCCGCTCGAGAAGGACTACAAGAAGGCACGCCGGCAGATCCTCGAGGCCGTGCGCAACGGCCGGCTTTACATCTCGTTCGACTTCTGGGACGACCCGACGGAGTTCCAGTTCGAGATCGACAACGGCAAGCGCGCCGCGCAGATGGGAGACGAGATCACGCTCGGCGAGGAGAAGACGGAACTCGTGGTGGCGCTCCCCGAAGAGGCGCTCATCAACGTCTTCCACAACGGCGACTCGATCCACGAGGACGAAAACGACGAAGTCCTCCTCGAGATCAGCGAGCCGGGCGTCTACCGCGTCGAGGCGATGCGCGACAATCTCACGTGGGTGCTGTCGAACCCGATCTGGGTGAAGAAGTAAGACGTTGACGGGGTGAGGTTCGAGGTTGGCACCCGCGTCTGACGCTTTCCTGAAATAACTGTCAGGTTCCGCACAGACGTGCCCGCTGCCGTCTAATCTAGCGTCATGCGGATCCTGGTGATCGAGGACGAGCGGAAGCTGGCGCGCGCGCTGCGCGAGGGGCTCGAAGCGGAGCACTACGACGTGCACGTCACGCACAGCGGCGAGGAGGGGTTCTTCCTCGTCAACTCCGAGACGTACGACCTCGTGCTTCTCGACATCATGCTGCCGAAACGCAACGGCCTTGAGATCCTGCAGGCCCTGCGCACGCGCGGACTCCAGACGCCCGTTCTCATCCTCACCGCGAAGGACGCCGTGGGGGACCGCGTCGCGGGGCTCGACGGAGGTGCGGACGATTACCTCGTCAAGCCGTTCGCTTTCCCTGAGCTGCTGGCGCGGATCCGCGCGCTCGTGCGCCGCGGGCGCGCCGACCAGGTGCTGCGATTGCAGTTCGCGGACATCGAGATGGATCTCGTGACGCGCAAGGTCGCGCGCGCCGGGAAGGGCCTCGAGCTCACGACCAAGGAGTTCGAGCTGCTCGAGTATTTCATGCGCCACGCAAAACGAGCCGTCTCGCGCGAGATGCTCACGCGCGACGTGTGGCAAACGACGAACCGCGCCACGCCGCTCGACAACGTCATCGACGTCACCGTCGCGCGGCTGCGGCGGAAGATCGGCGACTCGAGCGACGGGCGGCTCCTGCGGACGCTCCGCGGGGTCGGGTTCACGCTCAACGAGGAGGAGTCATGATCGGAAGCGTGCGGATGCGCCTGACGTTCGGATACGTCCTGATGTTCCTGCTCATCATCGTGCCGTTCGCGTACGCGACGTACACGAGCGTGAAGTCCCATCTCATGTCGGAGATCGACCGCGAACTCTCGGAGGCGATGGGCGACGTGGCGCGCATCTGCCGTTACGATCCGCGCGAACTCGTAGAGCTCGAAATCCACTCTGCCGCCCCGCTCTTTCAGGTGCTGAGCGGCGAGAAGATCCTGTACCGCACGAAGGCGTGGGATAGGAAGGGCGTCGCCACCGCGGCGCCTGGCGTCTTCTGCACGCAGGTCGAGGAAATGAATTCCGGCGCCGGCATGGTTCAGATCACGGTCGCGCGCGACCAGCGAAGCGAGCAGAACTTCCTGCGGACACTGCGGCTGAGCCTCCTTCTCCTGATGCCGCTGGCCGGACTGATGGCGGTCGTCAACGGCGCGGTCATGGCGCGTCGCGTGATGGAGCCGATCGGAGCAATGGCGGCGAAGGCGCGGCACATCACCGTCGAACGGCTCTCGGCGCGCCTGCCCATCGAAAATCCGAAGGACGAGTTCGGCCAGCTTGCGCTCGCCTTCAACGGGACGTTCAAGCGGCTGCAGTCATCCTTCGAGCAGCTGCGCAGGTTCACGTCGGACGCGTCCCACGAGTTGCGGACGCCCCTGTCGGCCATCCGCAGCGTCGGCGAGGTCGCGCTCCAGCAGCCTCGCGACGCGGCCGCGTACCGCGACGTGATCGGCAGCATGCTGGAGGAAGTCGATCGCCTCGCGCGGCTGGTCGAGGGGCTCCTGACGTTGACGCGCGCGGATGCGGGCATCGTGAAGCCGGAACGTGGGTCGGTCGATGCGGGCGCGCTCGCGACGGGCGCCGTCGATCTGCTGCGCGTGCTGGCGGAGGAGAAGGGTCAGACGCTCGATTTGAAGGCGGACCGCGGCGTGACGGTCGAGGCGGACGCCGAAATCCTGCGCCAGGCGGTCGTCAATGTCATCGACAACGCCGTCAAGTACACGCCGAACGGCGGCGAGATTCATGTCGAGGTGCGACGCGACGGCGACAAGGCGGTCATCGAGGTGCGCGACAGCGGCCCCGGGATCGCGGCCGAGCACCGCGCGCGCATTTTCGACCGTTTCTATCGCGCGGACACGTCGAGGGTGCGCGAAACGGGCGGCTCCGGCCTCGGGCTCGCGATCGCCAAGTGGGCGGCGGAGATCAACGGCGGAACGATCGAAGTCAGCTCCGAGGAGGGCCTCGGCAGCATCTTCAGGATCAAGCTCCCCCTGCGGACGACGAGTCTCGGGTAGCCCTGTTCACGGTTTCAGCGCGGCCTTCAGGTCCTCTATGTCCTTGTCCGTTCAAGGCATTCAGCGACCCCTGCGATCCTGCGCGGGAACTTTCGGGTCGCGGGCGGCGTCATAAGAGGCATGAAACAACTGCTGCTCGCCGCGCTGCTACTGCTGGTACAGGACCCGGTCTGGCACTGCCCCTCGTGCAAGAAGGACGTGCCGGCCGGCGAAGTCAAGGTGATGGCCTGCATGGAGCCGCACGGCGACATCATCCACGGCAGGGCCTGCGATGTGGAACGACATACGGTGTGCCGCGCGGAACTGCAGCGCCAAGGGCCGAAGCCGCTCAAGTCGGAGGCCTGCGGGGATCTCGAGATGGACGCGGCGCCCTCCTTTCTCGCCCACGAGAGGGACGCGATGACGCGCTTCGCGGCGGCGCGGGACGGCAAGGCGGCACCGGATCTGAAGGCCGACGCGGACGTGCTCGCCATCGTGATTCTCGGGCCGAGCGGCAGTGGGGCGGATCCGTTGCGCGCGGCGAAGGTGCGCTTCTCGTGGGATGCAGATGCGAGGACGGTGCACGCGGTCGTCACGCGCGTCGAATGGGAGAATGCGCCTGAGGTCGGGACGATGGACTTCACGGTTGTCGGATTCCGGGCGAACGTCGGTCGCGTGGCGGCGGGCGATGTGAAGTTCGTCGTGTGGGAGGAGACGGCGAAGAGCGCCGCCCCGGGGGCACCGGTCAAGGAAACGACGAAGCCGAAGAAGACCTCCGAGCAGACGGTGAAGGTGAAATGAAGTACCGCCATCGGCTCCCGCTCCGCCCGCGCCCGTCTGAATGACCTTTGCGAACCCCGCCCCCCCGACTGGCGTCCAAGGCTCGTCACAGGAGAACCGACATGCGCATCATCGCTCTGCTCTCGCTCGCGTTCGCCGCCCTCGCGCAGGACGACACAAAGCCCGCCTTCGCCTGGAACGAGTGGGACGCCTGGAACTCGTTCGCCGTCGGCTCGTGGGTCGAATTCACGTCCCAGGGCGGTACCGCCACGACCCCGGTCGGTCCGGGCGCCCCGCCTGCCGTGCGGCGTGCGATCGACACGAAGGCCGAGAAGCAGATCACACTCAAGCTCACAAACGGCGCACGCGATTCGGACGTGCTGCGCAAGCCAGAGGGCAATCCGCCCGCGCCAGCCGCGAAGAAGTGCGCGGCCTGCTCCACCGAGCACGTCGCAGACACGAATTCGTCCAAAGAGAAGCTGAAGGTCGGCAAAAAGGAAATCGAGTGCATCCTCGTCACGGTCGTGGAGAGGTCAGGGAAGATGGGCGCCCCCGCTGACATGGGATGCCGCTGGACGTTCAAGACCTGGTACTCGAAAGACGTGCCCGGCTGGATCGCGAAGCGCGAGACCCTCTGCGATCCCGGTGGGGGATGGTCGAAGATGGTCGTCGTCGACTTCGAGAAGAAGTAGCACGTCCTTCAGGACTCGCCTGCGCCTGAGGGAGTCGTGGACGCTTTCCGCTTCTCCTGCGCGGAACTCGCGATAGGCATCGTGCACGTGCAGCTCTCGGCCGCGCTCGACTGGAGGCGTGCGCCCTCACCCACCTCAACCTTCCGTGATGCATTCAAGGTGACTTGCGGGCCTCGGCGAGGCAAGCCGCGCGCGCCGGCACTTCGTACTTCAAACCTCAAACCTTCAACCTCGCGGGACTACGGCCACTTCTGCGTCGGCACCCACTCGCGCCAGATCTTGTCGAGCGCGTCCACCTTCATGCCCGACACTTTCTCGAGCGTCGCCAGCCCCGTCGGGTCGTCCTTCGCGTTCTTGCGGAACTCGCGGTAGAAGTCCTGCAACAGCTTCTGGTCCTGAAGCCACTTGCAAAGATAGCGCGCCGTCGCGTAGTTCACGCCGCGCGTCTCGTCGTAGAACTGCTGCGTCGTCGTCTTGAGGAGGTCCGACAGTGAGATCGCCCGGTCCTCCTTCATCGCCTGCTTCAACCCTTTCAGGCGCCAGTTCGGCTTCCCCTCCATGTAGCCGTTCGAGTCCCCCATCGACTGCTCGTACAGCGACGCGAACCCCTCGTTGAACCACGAGGGCACGGTGGGGAAATCCTCCGCGAGCATGGGGTGGACGAGCTCGTGCGCGAGCGTCCCCGTCCCGGTCGCGAGATTCATCACCATCTTGCGCTCCGACGGCATGTAGAAGCCGTACGGCGTGGACGGCGGCTTGGAGTACGCCTCTTCGCAGTACTTCTCGTACGTCGCGGCGTTCTTGAAGCAGTAAACGCGCAGCGGCCTCTCCGGCTTCTTGTCGAAAAAGTTCTTCGTCAGGAAGCGGTACATCCGCTGCACCGTGTCGCGCGCCTGCTTGTAGCTGTCGACTCCGCAATTGGTGGCGAGGTAGAAGATCCCCTCGACGCAGTCGACGGTGTAGTCGTCCCCGAGTTCCTTCTTGATCTCGGCCGTTGCCTTGCGGACCTCCTCGTCGCTGCGGGGGGCGTCCTGCATGTACTGCGGCAGGTGCTCCTGCGCCGCGCAGCCCGCCGTGGCGAGGGCGCCGGCTAGGAGGAGGGCGACCGCAAGGAGTCTCTTCATCTACCTATAGTGTAGACGGACGAAGGGACGATTTGTTCGACGAAGTCCCGGTCCCCCATCCGCGGAAGGGCGATTAGTGACTCGGGACCGCGGCCGCCACCTTCTGCTCGACCAGCTCCGCGAGGACGTCTCTCCAGCGCGGATAGATGGCGTTGATCGAGTAGATCTCCTCCGCCCGGCGACGGGCCTCCTTGCCGGCCATCTCGCGCAGGCTGGCTTCGCCGACAAACTTGTCGAGCGCTTCGATCCATTCCTCGGTGTCCTGCGCGGGCAGGCCGCAGCGACCCGCATCGATCACGTCCGAAATCACGCCCCACGGAGCCGCGATGCTCGGCAGTCCGCAAGCCATGTACTGGAGCAGCTTGTAGCCCGACTTTCCCTTCGTCCATTCGTCGTCCGCCATCGGCATGATGCCGATGTCCGCCGACCGCACCGCGTCCACCTCGATCCCGGGCGACCAGGGGACGAACTGGATGGGGATGCCGATATCGAAGTCCGGCTTGCGATCGCAGACTATGCGCAACGTAAGGTCCTTGTACTTCTTTCGCGTATGGATGAGGGCGTCGCGCACGAATTTCAGATCCGCAAGACCGCTCGAGTGCCCCGACCAGACGAGCAACTGGCCGTCGCCCTTCGCCGGGTCGGGCTTGAAGCGGTCGGTGTCGATGGGCGTCGGCAGCACCCAGACGTTATCGTTGTGCCGCAGCGCCCACTCGCCGAGAAACTCGTTTGCCGTGATGACGGTGCGCGCGATGGAAACCGCGCCGGCGAGCGGATTGACGTCGCGATCGGCGTAATTCAGGTGAACAGCGTCGTCGAAGTCGAAGATCACCGTGCGATTCAGGAGCCGGACGAACTCCTCCGCCGCCGGCGTGAATTGCGGGAGCACTTCGCGCAGGATGAAGACGAGGTCGTACGCGGGGGCGCGCAACGCCGCCCAGAGGCGGTTCGGGATCTGCGCCGCCGTTGCCAGGCCGCGCCGCACCGCGCCGAGCGGGCCGTTGCGCTGGACGTCCGACGCGGGGGAGCAGGCCGAGACGGCCGTTCGCCAGCCGTCCGCGTGCAGCCGCGGCAGATACTGCATGACGCGGAACCGGGCGGAAGGCGATGTGCGCGACGGAACGAGAAACAGAGCCGATGGCAAGATCGTCCTCCCCGTGAAGAGTCTAGCCTATCTTCGGCACAGGGCACCGCGGAACTTGGGAATGCCGCGAGCACATCCGCCTCCGCTGTCCCGCGCAATTCCCCTGTTGCTTGCGGGCTTCGGCTCAGCGGGCCCTGCAGGCGGTCGCCAGAACTTGCTCGTATCGCCGGGCGATCGCGCGTGCGTCGAACTGCGAGGCGGTTTCGCGTCCGGCCTTCGCGATCAATTGACGCAGCTCGGGCTCCTTAAGGACGCGCACGATCGCGCGCGCCAGGGCCGCGGGGTTCTCGACCGGCACGAGCAGGCCGTTCTCGCCGTCGCGCAGGTACTCTTCCACGCCGCACCGCGTGGCGACGACGGGCGCGCCGCATGCCATCGCCTCAGCGGCGACGAGAGAAAAGCCTTCGACGCGCGACGGAATAACGACGACGGTGGCGCGCCGCAGCGCGGGGCCGACCGTGGCGAGGTGCCCGGGAAGCGCGACGTCGGGCCCGGGGGCGATCTTCATCGAGCCCTCGCCGAACATGAGGAGGCGCGCGCGGGTCTCCTTGCGCACGATATCGAACGCCGCGCGCAAGACGTCGGGGCCCTTCTGCGGATCGAGCCGGCCGAGAAAGAGGATCGTCGGCGCGTCGCCGTCGAGCCACGGATGCGGCGAGGGGCCGTGCGCGGAGAGTTCGTCGATCTCGATCGGGTTGTGAATGACGTGGACGTCCTTGATGCCGAAGTTGGCGCGCAGGTCCTTCGCGGCGATTTCCGAGACCGCGATGACGAGATCGTGCCGCTTGTAGATGCGTTTGTAGAGCGGCACCAGCGGCGTTTTCGGCGGGAGGATGATCGACGGGATGCTGTGCTCGATCATGCCGAGAATGAGAGTGCGCGGGAGGAGCGGGCGCGAGACGAGCGACATGAGCGTCGGCACTTCGATCTCGGAAAGGAGGACGTCGACGGAATGTTCGCGGAGCGCGGGGCCGAGGCGGGCGGCCGCTCGCGGGAGGTGGATGCGCTTCTCGCGGCCGAGGTCGACGATGGGGACGTCGCGGGGGACGAGGTCGAGCAGCCGGCCGGTCTTCCGCAGGAGGATGAGGACAGGCCGGATTTTCGAGCGGTTGAGGTGACGGAGCAGGCGCACGGTCACCATCTCTGCGCCGCCGACGTTAAGGTTGGGTAGGAAGAAGGCGGTCGTGATCACGTGCGCGCCAGTATAGAGATGCGCTGCCTTTGGCGGCGGGTTTTTACGGGGTCATGGAGTCGTGCGGCCTCGCGCCGGGCGCCTTGTTGATGCACAGAGGGCATGACCGCGCCGCATGGGGCGTTTTCTGCTTGCGCAAGCAGACAAACTGACTCCGCCGAGGAACTTCTACCGGGGCGGCCGGCCGGATCCGCGTGCCGGTAGGCATTATTCGAATCGACGGAGCTCGGGGAGGTGGTGCTTTGCCGGACTCTCCGCTTGCGCAAGCGCGGCGCGTCGGTGCATAGCCCGTCCTCTGCTTGCGCGACGGACGGCGACCTCGTGCACACGTCATCCGTGAACGGCAAAGTACGCGCTGTGCGCTCGCATGGAGCATTCTGCGAAGGTGGGAAAGTCACCCCCTGCTCCGGAACGACATTTCAGTATGCTAAAGGAGTCGGCCGGAGTTCCGCCGAGGCATTTTTACGTTTACTGGAGTGCAATGTCTCCAGGCAGGACCCGCCTCTTGCATCACGAACGCGCAAGCAGAGCTCGGATCACCCATCTGGAAGAGTCCGAGCGTCTCGAACACACAAGCAGTGACCTCCTGCGGATGCAAGGATGGCCGGAACCAGCGGGCAACCACCATCGTTTGCTGCAACGCCGGCTGTTGCAGCGCCGCTCCCCTCATCGTCCAAGGCTGAAATGCCTCAGCGGAGTTCCCCCCGACTCTTTTAGCGTTTGAAAATGGCTTGCCGGAGTCAGCATGGCGCATCGGGACTTCCTCAAACCCTGTTTCCATCGCCCGTTCGTCGGTAATCTCATCCTCCAGCGCAAGCATGTATCTCCCCCCGCAGGCCACGGGCACGCTCACCCTGCTCAACAAGTACGGGGTGTTCCTCATCGCCCGTCTCAAGGCTGAGGCTGTGACTCGCGACCTGGTCGGCGACGTCAAGAACGCGCAAGCGCAGCTGCGCTCGGTCTACGAGTCGACGCAAGCAGCCCTTCGGTCGGTGACCGAAGCGCTCGCGGCGCGCCAGAGCGCCGATGTTGCCGCGACGATTGTGTTGAGCGACTTCAATCGCGGTGTCCTGTCGCTGGTGCACGGCCGTCGCGATGAGCGCGTGTATCGCCAGTTCTTCCCCCGGGGGGTCACGCCGGTCGCGGAGGCTTCCGTCGAGAGCAAGTGCGATCATCTCAGGCGCATCGGAATGGCGCTGTCGAGGGAGAAGGACGATTTCGACGCCAAACGGTATCAGCACGAGCTCTCCGGGGCGTGCGCGGCGCTGGATGCCTCGATCGGGGAGTTGAGGCGCGTTCAGACGAGCTACGACGACGCGCGAATCGCCGAGCGGTCCGAACGGAACAACTGGCGGAAGGCCTATCGCGTGGCGCATTCACGGGTGACCGAGATCTTTCCGACCGACCGTCGCAAGCGAGAGAGCTTCTTCCACCCGGGCCCGAAGCAGAAGAAGCGGCCGGAGCCTGAGAGTCCGTAACGGGCCGGTTCAGCGACGGGGGCATTGAGTGTCCTGCGTCCGCAAGCGCCTCTCTGTTGGTGTATGCTTGCCAGTGGGTAGAGGGTTCGCGGGGAATTAGTCTGGGGATCGCATCAGGAAGGGGTGTTCTGTGATGAGACTTGGCAGCTGGCTCACGATCGTTCTGGGGCTCACGCTCCTGTCGGCCTGCTTCAGCCCCAAGAAGCGATCGAACGACGACCGCCGGGACGAGTCCCGGGGGCGCGGCGGCGACTCGTACCGCCAGTACGACGACGGCGACGATGATCGCGACGAGCCACGTGGACGCGAAGAAAGCTCCCGCGCCCAACGGGGCCGGCACGAAAATGAATACGAATCTGGCTCCGCCGACCGCTGTGAATATTGCAGGCGCGCGAAGGCAAAGAACGGCAAGCGGGAACGTGACGGCATGGACGACGACCGCGACGATGACCGCGATGACGATCGCGGGAGTGAGAAAGCGCGGAAGAGCAGCAGCAAGCGGGATCGTGATGACATGGATGATGACGACGACCGCGACGACGATCGGGATGACGATCGCGGGCGCGAGAAGGCGAAGAAAAACAGCAGCAAGAGGGATCGCGACGACTAACGGAATCCATGCGTGTACGCCCTCCGATCTCGCCGACGCTTGAACCGCGCGATATGATCCACGAGCGTGGTAGGAATTGATCCCAACAACGTGGTCAGCCGATGGCTGAACCTGAAGATGCGCGCCTGGCGCACGCGTTTCAACGCGACGAATGAGAGCCCGGAGGCACGAACGAAGGCGGAGTCGGTGATCGCCGACGCGCGCCGCGAGCCCCCGGCGTCCATTCGACATGCGATCCAGGGCCGGCTCGGCGCGGTCACCGCCCTTCGACAGGACGCCGAGTCCCGCGGCGCGGCCGGGGAGGTCGAGGAGTTCGATGGGGAGGCGCGCGCGCTGGCGGAACTGCTCCAGCGACTGGACGCGCCGTGAGCCGATAGGCCCGGCGGTCAGCGCCTGCGGGCGAGCACGGTCAGCGCGTCGCTCTTCGACATCGCGGCGACGACGCACGCGAGCGGGTGCGTGATCGCGCGTGCGAGGCGGACGTTTTTGTCCGCCCACGCGCCGAGCCCAACCTGCGAAAGCTGGGTCAGAAGCGTGCGCTGCTGGATGAATCGCACCGGCGCAAAGCCGCCGCGACGGAGGACGTCGCCTAGCGTGCGCTTCGTGAAGTGGTGCACGTGCGTCGGGACCATCAGGCTGAACCAGCGGTCGCGCCAGAATTCGAAGCCGCCGTCGGCGTTCGGGACGCTGAACGCGAAGTGCGCGCCGGGTTTGAGGATGCGGGCGATTTCGCGCAGGCCTGCGAGGGGATCGACGAGATGCTCGACGAGCATCCATGCGAAGACGGCGTCGAAGTGGCCCGACGGGAACTTCGCCTGTTCCAGCGTGCCGACGACCCCTTTGAAGCCGGCGTTGCGGACGTGCGAGATTGCCTCCTCAGACATGTCGAGCGCGGTGACGTCCCAGCCGCGATCGGCGATCTCGACCAGGAACATGCCGGCGCCGCAGCCGATCTCGAGCACGCGAGCGCCGCGCGGCAGGTCGGGAAGTGTGAACCACGCGGCGTCGAAGATCCGACGGATCCACCCAGGCGCCTGCTTCAACTTCGGCAGCGCCCGGTACGCCGGATACTCATGCGGATAGTAGGCGCCGAGGTCCTTGGGGACGGGGCGCGTGTGCAGCAGCGAGCAGTCCCGGCAGCGGACGATCCAGAACACGCCCGGCTTTTTCCAGAGCTGGTCCGTGGCCGGGAAGAGCGCACGCCCGCGTTCGCTTCCGCAGGCGTCGCAGCGGAAATTCATCGAAGGTGGACCATCAGGACCTGCACGTCGGCCGGCGTGACCCCCGCGATACGCGCCGCCTGGCCGAGGGACGTCGGGCGCACCCGCGACAGCTTCTCGCGCGCCTCGTTGCGCAGGTGCTTCACGCGGCCGAAGTCGAACGTTGTCGGAATCGCCTTCGCCTCCATGCGACGGAATCGCTGCGCGTCCTCGTTCTGCCGCTTGATGTACCCCTCGTACTTGAGTTCGATCTCGACCTGCTCCCACGCGGCGTCCGACGCGTCGAACCCCGGGTGCTCGCGACGGAACTGCGCGGCCGTCATCTCGGGACGCCGCAGGATGCGATCGAACTGCTTCGCGCGCAGCTTTGCAATCAGCTCCCCGATCTCGAGCTCCTTCGCCTCGAACGCGTCGATCTCTTTCAGCAGTCCCACGCGATGCCCGTGGCGCATCAGCCGTCGATCCGCGTTGTCGGTCCGAAGCAGCAATCGGTATTCCGCGCGCGACGTGAACATGCGATACGGCTCGCGATGCTCGAGGCGGATCAGGTCGTCGACCATCACGCCGATATATGCCTCGTCGCGACCGAGCACGAGCGGCTCGCGCCGGTCGAGCTTGAGCGCGGCGTTGATGCCGGCGATGAGCCCCTGCCCGGCCGCCTCCTCGTACCCGCTCGTTCCGCAGATCTGCCCTGCGAAGTAGAGCCCCGCGACGCGCTTGGTCTCCATTGTCGGCCAGAGCTGGTGCGGGGGCGCGTAGTCGTACTCGACGGCATATCCGAACTTCAGGAACTGCGCATTCTCGAGCCCGACGATGGTGCGAACGAACGCCTCCTGCACGTCCGGCGGAGTCGATGTCGAGATCCCATTGCAGTAGATTTCGTTTGTCGAGAGCGCCTCCGGCTCGAGGAAGATCTGGTGGCGGGTGCGGTCCTTGAATCGCACCACCTTGTCCTCGACCGACGGGCAGTAGCGCGGGCCGACGCTCTTGATGTCGCCGCAGTACATCGGCGCGCGGTGCAGGTTCGCGCGCAGGATCTCATGCGTTCGTTCGTTCGTGTACGTGATCCAGCAGACGTGCTGCGGCTGCGTGATGCTCTTCGTGAAGTGCGAGAACGGCACGGGCTCGGGGTCGCCTTTCTGGATCGGCGTCTTCGAGAAATCGATCGACTCGCGCGCGAGCCGAGGCGGGGTGCCGGTCTTCAGACGACCGATCTCGAATCCCATGCGGCGCAAATTGTCCGAAAGATGCTCCGCCGACGGTTCGTTGATGCGCCCACCCGTCCGCTTCACCTCGCCGCAATGCTGGAGCGCCTTGAGGAACGTGCCCGTCGTGACGATGACGGCGTGCGCGTCGTAGGTCGTGCCGGTGCGACCCTTCACGCCGCGTACGCGCCCGTCCTCGACGATGAAGTCTTCGACGGTGTCCTGCGCGATGCGTACACGCGGCGTCGCCAGCATGAGCTCGCGCATGTACCGCGAGTATTCGTGCTTGTCGGCCTGGGCGCGTGGGGAGCGCACGGCCGGCCCCTTGCGAGTGTTGAGCATCCGGAACTGGATCCCCGTCGCGTCGATCGCCTTCGCCATCTCGCCGCCGAGCGCGTCGATCTCGCGGACGATCTGTCCTTTCGCGAGTCCGCCGATCGCGGGGTTGCACGACATGCGGCCGATCGCCTGCACGTCCATGGTGAGGACGAGCGTGTCGTGCCCCATGCGCGCGCAGGCGAGCGCCGCCTCGATTCCCGCGTGTCCCGCGCCGATGACGATGACATCCTGCTGCGGCATGCCGGACAATCTATCGCCGCGCGGCGGCAAAGGCCACGCGGAGTCGCTCGCCGGCGTTGACCCGGGCTGGGACCGCGGCGGTGGTTCCGGTTATTCTGCGGTCACGTCAGGCTGGCGTAGTCTAGAATTCCGACGACCGGACTCAGCTCGCTTTGGGAGATAGGTCACGATTGCCGGGCAGGAGGCGCTTGCGCGGAGCTGCACCCCTGGCGGCCAGCAACAGGGTAACGGAGACCTCGTTGAGATGCCTTTCGCCAAATTTCAGAGCAAATTCAAGGAAGGCCAGCGGAAGTTGGAGCTGTTCCAATATCGAGATGCCGTCGGCTGCTTTGAACGCGCTTACGCGCAGTTGGCTCGCTGCAGTTTCGCCACTCCTCGGGACGAGACGCTTCTCAGGGGAATGACGCTGGTGCGTTTGGGCGAGGCGCGATGGCACCTCCAAGCAAGCAAGAGATCCTCGGTCCGGCTCAGAAGGAATCTCTCCGCCCGCAAATTGGTCAAAGAGGGGATAAAGCTTATTCAGTCTTCGGAAGCACTCGGGCGCTCCGTCGACTCCAAGAAGGCCTTTCTGACCCAACTGATGACAGGGCAGAGGGTTCTGCGCCACATCCTCCATGCGGAGTACGAACTCGATGCGCTTCTGTCGCTTTGTCTCGAGATGGAATCGGGTCTTCGAGAGTTGTTCGTTTCAAGTGATCAAGGTGAGTACGCACAAGAGATCCATTCCATGGTGGATATGTGCTGGAGTGGCGGAAGGGAACTGGCCGTGCGCCCACTGATTCTTCGGGCACTGAAATACTATTTCCAGCATCGTTCCATCCACTCTCCGCTGATCATCACAAACCTTGGCAGGCTCGCGAGCTGCTACGAGGTTTCGGAGAGCAGATTCGAGGGCGAGGACCTTGTTTTCAAGGCCGCGAAAGCCCTCAGGGTCGCAGTAGCGAGAGATCGGGCGAAATTCTCCCGACTTTACCTGGGCGTGGCGACAAGAGCCGTCGGAAGCATCGGCCTTGTACAAGAGAAACGAAAACGATTCTCGAAAGCGGATCCGTGACCTGCGACTTGTCCCGGCCCCGACGTTACCGTCCGAGTGCCGAGCCGCCTATTCGCTGAACCTCGCGGGTCCAGGTGCCGTTCATAGGGTGTGGAGCGGCGTCCCCCAGAGAGGTGGATCATGAGAATCAGCGTGATCGCGACGTGCCTCGCCGCACTGTTCACCGCTCCCGCGGCGCCCGCCCAGCAAGCGCCGAAGGCGAGCGACGGAAAGCCGGCCCTCGAGAAGCTCGACAAGATCGGGATGGAGGCATCGTCGATCCGGTTCAAGTACACGAGCAGCGACTTCATGGGCGGGAAGGGATCCGGCAGCGTAGTCCTCGCCAAGGGAGGCAAGGCGATAATCGAGCATTCGTGGAAACTGAAGGAGAAGACCTACAAGAGCCTGCTCGCTTCGGATGGCGCGCGCGTGGTCCTTGTGAATGATGGGGCACTTCGGGTGCCGATGGGGACTCCGAAAGATTTCACCGTCGCGCTCTGGAGTGTCTTCATCCGCGGCGGCGTTGGGCGGATGTTCTCCGATCTGTTCGCGCCAGGCGGCCGACTGGAGCGCCCGACTCGGAACGAGATCTATTGGGCGAGTGAGCCGGTGCTCGCGTTCAGCGCCGGGGGCGGACGGGTCTCCTTGACGCTCGACCTCAAGACCGGACTGCCGGTCAAAAGATACGAGGGTGGGCATGGCGCGATGGACGGCGTGGAGGAGTCTTACACGGAGTTCACGCTCAACGCCGAGGCCACGGGGCCGGAATTCGATCTCACGAAGATCCTGGATGCGGACCAGCAAGTGTCGATGACCCGGCACTGCCAGGATCGGGTCGGCGGCGCGCTGGGCATGTACAAGCGTGAGCACGGGCGTCTGCCGGAGACGCTGGCCGAGCTCGCGGCGAAGCCGGCCAACATCGAACCGGCGGACTGGTTGAAGAAGGGATATCTGCGGGATCAGGCGTGCCTGCGGGACGCGTGGGGCCGGGTGATGACGTATCAGGTGGATGAGCGGGGCGGGTACAAGCTGATCAGTCTCGGCTCGGACGGCGCGGAGGGGGGTGACGGGGCAGCGGCGGATCTGATTCTCGTCCGCTGATCGACCCCGCGATCACCCAAGAAGTGCCCTCAGGTCGCCTCCATCGCGCAGTACGCCGGGCGCAGCAACGTAGCCGTCGCTAGTGGCTGCCTCCACACCGCTGCACATTGGGAATAAGGCAATTGAGGGGGAGTGGGGCGGTGAGAGCAAGGGCAGGGGTCAGCACCCATAGGATGCCGGCGACGACGGAATCGCTTCGCGGCCGGGGTAATGAATCGGCATCACAGAAGGTGTCAATAGGGGTATGAAATCGCTGGCGCTCCTCCTGGTCCTGGCGCTGCTGCAGGACAAGACCTCGGAGAGCGGGCTGAAGTTCTCGGCGAACCCCTCGAAGCCCTCGGCGAAGCGGGCCCCCGTCATGATCTTCCTGCACGGAACGGGGGGACAGGCGGGCGTCTTCGGGAAGTGGGCGGCGGAGGCCAGGAACCGCGGCTACATCGTCGTGCTGCCGCAGTCGACGGGGGTGGGCGACGAGAAGGCCGGGAACCGAAGCGGCGATAAGCTGCCGCGGTGGGCCGACGTCGACGAGCCGAAGGTGGTAAGCCTCGCGCGCGAAATCCAGAGGACTCTGAACGGGGACCCGAAACGGACGTATATCGCCGGATATTCGAATGGCGCGTTCCACGCCGTGCAGTACGGCCTGGGCCACCCCGACGTCTTCTCCGCGGTCCTGTGCATCGGCGGGGGCTGCAACCTGGGGTCTCTACCGGAGGAGTCGAAGAGACTCGGCGCCTACGTGATCCACGGGACGGCCGACACGAGCGTCCCTTTCGATGCCGCCAGCCGCGCGGCCGAGCAGTTGAAGCAGCACGGACTGACGGTCGAGTTCAAGAAGTACGAGGGGCGCGGCCACGACCTTTTCGACGAGGAGTCGAAGGCGTTCTTCGACTGGCTGCCGAAGTTCGTGCGCCCGTACACGCCGGGCACGATCCCGTGGGAGGCGGACCTCTCCAAGGCGCGCGAGAAGGGCGGACGATTGATCGCCTGGTTCTATTCGGACAAGGACAAGGCGTCGGAGCTCGCCGACGGATTCGAGACGGACGTCCTCCGTTCCCCCGAGTTCGCCGATCTCGGCAAGGAGTTCACGCTGGTGAAGATCGACCGCGACTCCGAATCGGCCAAGCCGTTCGGGATCAAGAAGCCGACGCTCGCGGTGATCGAGGGCGAGAAGATCCTCCGGAAATTCGAGACGCCGGCCGACCCGAAAGCCCTGGCGGCCGCGATCCGCAAGATCAAGTAGGCGCGCGAAGCATCGAGTGATCGGCGCATCAGCGCGGGCGACTGCGCGAAGTCGTACGCCGCCGTCGGGCTGTCGAGAGCACGATCGGGGGCGTCGGGTGGTAAGCTGGCGTGGGTGCGGCTTCGTCGCGTCGACCTCGTTGTCCTGGGGATCGTGCTCATCGCGGTTGCGGTCCTCGCCCTCATTAGAGTGATGCGCATGGATCGTCGCGGGGAGCGCAACACGTCCGCCACCCTCAAAGCACTCGCGGCCGCCCAGGCGGAGTGCCGCGCCAACGACTGGGACCGCAACGGCCGGGCGGACTACTGGGTGCGCGATGTGAAGACGCTCGTCGAGATGTCCGGTGGGATGTTGAATCGGACCGTGGCGGCGGCGGATCCCACGCATCCGGAGATGGCGGCGAAGGCGGGGGCCCTGTATGCCCCGATCCCCTTGAACGCCGAGGGGCGGCCGTATGACGACGGCACGGGGCGCTGCGTCGAGGGGTTTGCGATCTGCGCGTGGCATCCGGGGTACACGGACATGACGGTGGTCGTCGACGAGAATTTGATGCAGTGGAGGAAGGACACGGCGCAGAAGCCCGTGGGTCGCTGGTCGCGTGAGTCGTGGGCCGAGGGCTGGCAGAAACACGATTGAGTGGGAGCATGGGATTCTTCGGACCGCGCGTCGTTAAGTGTCCAGCGGGACAGTGGACCGCGATCTTCGACCACGCCTTCGTGCAGATGCCGAAAGGCTGGACGGTGACGTTCACGGCGGCGGACGGAGGCGCGGTCGAGGGCGAGGTGGCCGAGAAGCGCTCATCGTGGATCTTCCCGAACCCGCCGAAGGCGATGCCGCTCAAGCCGCTCATGAACTTCGAGCGCGGCTGGTGGAACACGTTCTACTCCGTGCGCGTGAAGCCGGCGCGTGACATCACGGCGGCGATCGATTAGCGGAACTCGACCTCGCCGGCGACGTGGCGCTCGCGACCGGTGGGGCGAAGGGGATCGGACGCGCGATCGCTGAGAGGGGCGTTGACGTCACGCGCCCGGCGGCCCACACGACTCCGGTGCTCCGGACTGCGTTCCGAAATGCGGTATGCCGGACAATCTATCGCCGGGCGGCGGTAAAGGCCGCGCGGAGTCGCTCGCCCGCTTTGAACGCTCCCGTACGCGGCAACAGAACGAAGTCGTCGGCGATCACGGGCATCAGGGCGGCGCCTTCGGTGACCTTCACGTCGCGGACGCGATGCGGCAGCAGGGCGATCGGCGCGTGATTCCATTCGCCATCGGCGGACGTCGTGATCTCGAAGACGAACGCCCCGTCCTTTTCCACGAGCGACTGTTTCCACGCCGGCTCGCGCACCTTCGAGACGCGCGCCTCCCACGCGGGATCGCCGTAGAAGGCGACGGTGTCGCGATCCCAGAGGAGGCCGACTTCGTCGCGCGAGGTCAGGCCGTGCTTCGCGGCCAGCTTGTTGATGAGCTCGCCGTCCGTCTCGATGTGCCATGCGTCGAAGTTCACCCGCGCGGACTTCGGGTGCGACGTCTCGAGTCGGTGCACGAGCAGCAGCTGGTTGGCGTGGAACGACTCGGCGAACGTGAAGCGCCCCTGCTCCCGGATGAAGATCTCGTGCGCGCCCCACGCGCCCGCGCCGTACCACGTCGAGACGACGTATCCCCACATCTGGCGCACGCCGGCGCTGCGCAACCATGCGATCGTCATCGAGTCGCGGCTCTCGATGAGGCCCATGAGGCAGTTGCCGGCGCCGCTGTAGACTTTCGGATTCGCGGAGGCGATGTCGTGGCGCTTTCCGGCGACGTCGAGTCCGAAGAGCTTCCCCTCGCCGCAGCGGAACTGGCCGTTCTTGTACGAATAGCCGATCTGCCAGTCGTTCTGCGTCGCGTGCCCGCTGGTCGCGAAGAAGTCGAGCTTGCCCG
This sequence comes from uncultured Planctomycetales bacterium, assembly GCA_964468745.1. Taxonomy (GTDB): domain Bacteria; phylum Planctomycetota; class MHYJ01; order MHYJ01; family JACPRB01; genus JACPRB01. Next base: position 18,691 of record CAYXVY010000129.1, read on the forward strand.
CGTTGAAGAGCTCGACGAGGGACGACGTCGTATCGTCGGGGCACTGCTTCTTCTCGGTCTTGCCCCCCGGGCGGCGTTCGAACATCGCGTTCTTCTCGCCCTCGCTGTACCAGACGCCTTCTTCGAAGGAGTCGAGGTCGAGACCGCATCCCGCGCCCGCGCGCCGCACGACGAGCGGATCTTTTTCGTCGACGAGACGCATCGCGTCCTTCGCCTCATAGCCGGTGACGATTCCCCACAGCGTGTCGGTGTACGGGTCGTCGTCGAGCGCGCGCGTCATGCGATGCACGGCAATGACGAATTCGCGCCCCGCCTCCTCCGGACGGGCGACGAAGCACGTGCGGCGCGGATGAAGCTTCGCGAGTTCCGTGGCGGCGCCGGCGACGTCCGCGGGATGGACGATGACGGTCGCGTCGCGCTTCTTCTTGAGTGCTTCGACGACCGCTTTCCACGCGGGGTCGGACCACGTCCGTTTGCTGACGACGATCGCGTACGCCGGGCCGCCGTCGATCTTCTCGACGCGTCCGGCGAGATCCGTTCCCGCCGGCAACGCGCAGCGCACTTCCACGCGCTTGAGCCAGTACGTCGTCTCGCCCCCGATGAAGCGGAGTTCGATGGTGTTGTCGCCGGCCTTCAGGAGCTTCGCGATGCTGAAGCGGTCGGCCACGAAGCCGTGATCGCCGATCTCGAGCTCGGCGACCGCCGTTGTCCCGTTCACGACGACGCTGACGCGGCTATTGCCGCCGTGCTTGACCGCCGCGCCGGCCGAGAGGTGCGTCAGCTCCAGCACTCCGCCGGACGCGCCGTCGGGGAGCGCGAACTTGAGCGTGGCCGTGCTGCGCCCCGGGGCATTGAAGATCAGTTTTCCTTCGTGGACGCCCGCCGCCTGCAGGGCGACCTCTCCATTCGTTTTCTGCTCGCCGCTCGACCAGTCCGCGAAATACTTTCCCTGGACGGCATCTTGTAGGAGGAGGAGCGCGGCGACAAGCGCGAGCATCTCGGCCGAGTATACCCCTCTTTTGGGCTACAATAGCGGCGAGTGCAGGAGCAGCTGACCGAGACCCAATACGTCGAGACGCCCGAACGACTCGCCGCGCTGATCGAGACGATCCGTCGCAGCCCCGTGGTGGTGATCGACACCGAGTTCATCCCCGAGTCGACGTACGAACCGCGGCTCTGCCTCATCCAGCTGGCGACGCCCGCCGAGGGAGTGGCGATCGTCGATCCGATCACGCTGCCGGATTTGCGCGATCTCTGGATGGCGCTCACGGAGCCCGGGCGCGAGCTCGTTGCGCTCGGGGCGCGGCAGGAGATCATCTTCTGCATCCGGGGCGCGAACCGTCCGCCCGCGAAGCTCGTCGACCTGCAGGTCGCGGCGGGACTGATCGGATACACGTACCCGCTCAGCCAGACCAAGATGATCCAGCAGGTGGTGGGCGTGCAGATCAAGGGGGGTGAGGCGTTCACCGACTGGCGGAAGCGGCCGCTCTCGCCGAGCCAGCTGCGCTACGCGTCGGAGGACGTGCGGTACCTGCTGACGGCCCGCGACCGCATCATGAGCGAAGCGACGCGGATGGGGCGCGTGGACTGGATCGACGCGGAGTGCCGACGGCACCTCGAACGCGTCGTGGCGTCGGACAGCGAGGAGGCGTGGCGCCGGATCTCGGGGAGCAGCGGGCTTGACGAGCGCGAAGCCGCAGTGATGAGGGAGCTGTGGCTCTGGCGCGACCGGGTGGCGCGCGAGAACGATCGTCCGGCGCGGCGCGTCCTGCCCGACCATCTGCTGGTCGGCCTGGCGCGGCGCAAGCCGTCGAGGGTTGAAGATCTGCACGCGCTGCGCGGCATGGAGCGGGTGGGCTTCCGCAAGGCGGCGCAGGACATCCTGGCGGCGGTCGAGAAGGGGCTCAAGCTGCCGGAGACGGACTGCCCGAGGGTGAAGCACCGCTCGGATCCTCCGCAGGTGGCGATGCTTGCGCAGCTTCTGGCGGCGGTCGTGCAGGTCCTGGCGGCGCAGCACAAGGTGGATTCGACGCTGCTCGCGACGAGCGCCGATCTTCAGGACCTTGTGCGGTCGCGACTCGGCCTCCTCGAGAAGGGCGTGACGCCGATGGTGATGGAAGGGTGGCGCGGAAAGATCGCGGGGCAGCAGCTGCTCGAAGTGATCGAAGGGAAGAGGGCGATTCGAGTCAGCGACGTGAGATCAAAGCACCCGCTGAGTTTCGACGGGAAGTAGTTATGAGTGATGTGTTTTGAGTTTTGAGTCGGTGCTCAGAACTCACAACTCATCGCTCACGACTCTTTGACTTCCTGCTTCGGATAGCGCGCGGAGACTTCGCTCCATTTTCCGACGAGGCACGCACGCATGCAGGAGTCGATCTCTGCGAGCGGGACGCGGATCTGCTGCATCGTGTCGCGCTCGCGGACGGTGACTTTCCTGTCGCCGACCTCGCCCGACTCCTTGTCGCCGACAGTCTGGACGTCGACGGTGATGCAGAACGGTGTGCCGACTTCGTCCTGCCGGCGATAGAGCTTTCCGATGGCGGCGGTGTCGTCGTAGACGGTCACCGACGAGCGTCGCAGGTCGGCGCAGAGCGTGCGCGCGGTCTCGACGATCTCGGGCCGGTTGCGGAGGAGCGGCAGCACGGCGATCTTGATCGGCGCGAGTTCAGGGTGGAAGTGAAGGACGACGCGCTTTTCGTTGCGGACCTGCTGCTCTTCGTAGGCGTCGACGAGAAACGCGAGGGTCGCGCGGTCGGCGCCGGCGGCGGGCTCGACGACGGTGGGGACGATGTGTTCCTTCTTCTCGTCGTCGAAGTAGCTGAGCCGCTGGCCGGAGTGCTTCGCGTGCTGTGTGAGATCGAAGTTGCCGCGGCTGGCGATTCCTTCGAGCTCGCTCCATCCCATGGGGAACAGGTACTCGACGTCGCTGCACGCCTTCGCGTAGTGCGCGAGTTCGTCCTTCTCGTGCGGGCGCAGCTTGAGATTTTCCTTCTTGATGCCGTACTTCACGTACCAGTCGTAGCGCGCCTGGACCCACTTCGCGAAGTGCTCGTCCTCAGTCCCCGGCATGCAGAAGTATTCGATCTCCATCTGCTCGAACTCCCGTGTGCGGAAGGTGAAGTTGCCGGGGGTGATCTCGTTCCGGAAGCTCTTGCCGATCTGGCCGATGCCGAAGGGAAGCTTCTTGCGGGTGGCCTGCGCGACGTTGACGAAGTTGACGAAGATGCCCTGCGCGGTTTCGGGGCGCAGGTAGACCTTCGTCGCCGTCTGCTCGACGGGGCCGAGCAGTGTCGAGAGCATGAGGTTGGCGGGCTTCGGGTCGGACAGCTTGCCGCCGCAGCTCGGGCAGGCGCTCGGCGGGGTGCCGGCCTTGAGGTGTTCGAGGAGCGCCGCGACGGGCTCGTTTTGATTTTTTACCTGCGGGAGATTGGGCGCCAATTTGCGGCCATCGTTCTGGGTCCAGTTCTTGACCGCCTTTTCCGCATCCTTCTGTCCCGCGGGTCCGGCGAGCAGTTTGATCAGCGCTTTGTACCAGGTGCCCTCGACGATCGCCTTGGCGACGTGATCACCGCGATAGTAACGCTGACAGTCGTTACACCCGACGAACGGGTCGGCAAAGCTGGCGAGATGGCCGCTCGCCTCCCAGACCTTGGGATGCATGGTGATGGCGGCGTCGAGGCCGACCATGTCGTCGCGCATCTGGATGTTGTCGCGCCACCAGAGGTTCTTGACGTTGCGCTTCAGCTCGACGCCGAGCGGCCCGTAGTCCCACGCGGAGCCGAGGCCGCCGTAAATCTCGCTCGACTGGAAGATGAAGCCGCGACGTTTACAGAGCGAGACGATAGTGTCGAGTTCCACGGCCATGGCGGCGCGAGGTTATCAGAGCCCCCGGCAGGCGACAAGAAATTCGGTCGGGGATAGCGCCCTGGATCGGGATTGGGATCGGGATCAGCGCACGCGAATCCAACCTCCGCACTCCCCGCAGATCGCGGAGCTGCTGCCCCCCTGCTGGTGCAGCCGTGCGTGCGCTTCTTCGCGCGACATCCTCGGTCGTTCCAGCCTCACGAGTTCCTTGAGCAGGTCGTCGCTCGCGCCCGCCTTCTTGAGATCGATGATGCACTCCGCCCCCATCGGCTCGATCCCGCGCTCTCGCACCTGCGCGAGGAGGTCGTCGTGATTCGCGCTGAACTTCAGCATCGACGCCGCCTCGTCGTGGTTGAGCGGCGAAGGGGCGGGATCGCTGAAAGCGCAACCGCCGAGCGCCAGAAGGCAGACCGCGATTGTCGTTCTCATTACTTCACTATACAGCCGACGGCGATGCGTTATTTGCCTTCGATTCCGAGGTTGTTCCCCTCGGAGTCGGTGAAGCACGCGCACCGGAGAGTGCTGCAGGGCGAGAAAATCTTGCCGACCTTCACGCCGCGCGCCTTGAGCGCCGCGTACGCTGCGTCGAAATCGGCGACGGCGAACCCAAGGCTCGGCTCGCCTTCCTGGGGCTTGGTGGTGCGGCCGTGATGGAGATCGATCTCCGTCCCGGCGGTGGCGATCTCGGCCCAGCCCTCGGACTTCGACTTGAGCGTGAATCCGAGCTTTTCGGTGTAGAACTTCACGGCGCGGTCGAAGTTCGACACGTAGAGAATGACGCGCTCGACCTTGCCCAGCGACAGCGCGGGCGTGGCGGCGGTCTTCTTCGCCTTCGGTTTGGCGGTGGCGGTCGGCATGTATTCCTCCCTCAATGAAAGGACGGGCATTTTGTCGGGAGAGTCAGCCGAGGTCAAGTCGGAAGCAAACACAGAGGCATCCGAGGTAACCGAGAAAGAGCCCTGTAGGGATCGCGTTCTGTTCGGCCGGATCAGTCGGTGTGGGGTCGCAGCGGCTCCGCTGACCGAAGACTTCCGGATAACACAGAGAAATCCGAGGAAACCGAGAAGCCCTGCCCAGGGGAATTCGGCTCTGTTCGCTCGGATTTCTCGGTGTTGATCCGCAGGGTTTCTGAAAAGTGAGACCCTCCAGATGGCACCGAAGTAGCAGAGCGGAAGCTCTCGGCTACTTCTTGAGCCGCGACAGCCCGTCCTTCGCGCCCCGGTGATCCGCATCGAGCTTGAGCGTCTCGTTGTACTCGCGCTCGGCCTCTTTCTTCTTCCCGAGTTTCTCGAACGCGACGCCGAGGTTGTAGTGCGCGGGGATCGCCTCGGGGTCGGCCACGACCGCCTTCTCGAGCGCCTCGATCGCCGGCGCGCAGAGGTCCTTCCCGAGGTACGCCACGCCGAGGTTCGTCAGCGCCGGTTCCATCGACGGGTCGGCCTTGGCCGCCTTCGTGAGCGCCTCGATGGCGCCGTCGAATTTCTGCTGCGTGAGGAGCACGACGCCGAGATTGAACGCGAACTCGTAGTCCTCGGGATCGAGTTCCAGCGCCTTGCGGAACGCCGCCTCGGCATCGGACACTTTGCCCGTCTTCGCGCAGAGTTGTCCGATCACGCCGTGGATGTTCGGGAATTCGGGGATGAGCTCCGCCGCCTTTCGGAACGACTTGAGCGCCTCCGCCTGCTTCCCCTCCTTCGCGAGCGAGTAGCCGTTCTGGTAGTTCTGATCGAATTCCTTTCGCTGCTCGATCGTCGCCTTCGGCAGCGGGAAGAGGCGGATCGAGCGCATCATCGCGTCCACGGCGGAATGGAACTTGTCGAACCACGCGTCCGTGCACGAGAAGCCGAGCGTGTAGAGGAACCCCTCGGCCCCGACGATCATCCACATCGAGCGCATCTTGATCGCGCCGTCGGCGAAGAGCGCGACGAACTGGTATCCCTCGCGGCCGTGGAGGCTCGTCGCCTCCTCGACCTGGAAGAGGACGTCCTTGTACTCCTTGAGGTAGGCGTTCTTGAGCTGGTTGACGAAGTCGCCGACGCCCAGCTTCGATCCCTTCACGTTGAGGTCCATGCGCGGCGTGTAGAGCTGCTCTTTCTGTCCGTAGAAGCTCACCTCGCCCTGCTTCTTCTGCGGTCCCGCGCCCCAGCCCGCGGGGAGGTAGATCTTGAAGCCGTAGAACGGAGGCGCGAAGGAGTCGCGCAGCCGCGGCGGGGTTCTCTTGAACGCGGGCTTCTCCGGCGCGACGAATTCCTTCTTCTCGATGCGGTCGATGTCGATGCGCTTGATCGTCACCGTGCCGTGGCCGGTGTCCACCTTGATCGAGTCGCCGTCCTCCGTAACGCGCCCCTCGATCTTCCCGCCGCTCTTCAGGTGGATGACGTCCGCATGCGCGAAGCCCGCCAGAATCAGAACGGCAAGCAGCGTTCTCATCACTGTTTAGACGCCGTCAACGCTTCTCGAGGATGATCTTCACGTGAAGCTGCGCCTTCTTCTTCATCGTGATCTCGCCCTGCCACGATCCGTCGTCGAGCCGTCGCCCGGGCGCATCGTGCGCGGCCTCCGCGGCGCCGTCGACTACGTTGTGCTCCTTCACCGCCGTAACCTTGTGCCCGTCCATCCAGGCGCGCAGCTTGAAGGGCTGGTCCTCGCGCAGGAGGCTCATCCCGAGCGAGAGCTCGCACGGCGTCTCCTTGCGCCAGTTCCACCCCTGCTCCTCGGCCGGCATGATCTCTTCCACGTCGATGCGGGCGCCGGGAGGATCGCTCTCGATGAAGACGTTCGACCGGCCGCACCCGACGAGGAGGGCGGCGGCCAGAAGAATCAGGGTGCGCATGAGCGCGGAGTATAGCACGCGCGTTTCCGGTAGCCGAGCACGTTGCCCCTGCGGTCGAACTCGAGCGCGCAGCAGTCGAGCAGCTTCTTCTGAAGCAGCTTGCGACCGCGCTGCACGCGCGCCTTCGCGTTGGCGACCGTGATCCCGAGCCGCAACGCGATCTCCTCGCGCGGAAGCCCGTCGACTTCCGCAAGCCGGACCGCCTCGCGGTGGCTCACCGGGAGTTTGTCGATGAACTCGCGCAGCCACGTGCCCACGAGAACGTTCAGCGTGGCCGGCGGCGACGACGGGCCGGGCGTGCCGGCGCGCAGATCGACGGCGCGGCGTTCGCGGCGGTAGTGGTCCACGAGCGTGTTGCGGGCCGTGCGGAACAGCCACGGTCCGACGCGGTCCCGCGCGCGAAGCCCACCGAGGCCCTTGCGGATGCGCAAGAACGTCTCCTGCACGAGATCGTCGGCGAGCTGATCGTCGCGCACCTGCTTGCGGAAGAAGCCGCCGAGCGTGCCGGAGAATTCCTTCCAGAGCCGCGCGAGAAAGTCGTCGCTCATGGTATCTCGCACGGGCAGGGGGTCGTTGGTACGTCCGCCGCGAGCACGACGAACACTTCCCACTCGTTGCCGTCCGGGTCGCGCACCCATACCTTGTCCTGCACAGCATAGCAGCAGGCCGTCTGCTCCTCGACGCGCGTCTCAAGGCCTGCTGCCTTCAGCCGTTCGTGCGCTTCGTTGACATCCGACGTGCTCTTCACCTGGATCCCGAAGTGGCTGATCGTGCCGCCGTCGTGCCGCACGTCGAACGCCTCATTGAGCGTGAGATTGACGGCGGGTTCGACCACCTCGAACTTCGCGTACCCGCGCCGCACCTTCGACGGCTTCTGCGCGAAGAGCTTTTCGTAGAACGCCGTGGATTCCCGCATGTCGGCGACGCGCAGGGCGACATGCACGCGCGTCCGCGAGGGGAAGTCGATTGCGCTTTTCCCGTCCATGGTTGCACCTCCGCCCTATGGACGCGCGGAGTCGCGCGCGGAGACAGCTAATCGCGCGAGAGGACCCAGGAGAAGACGCGGGGGCCCTTGCCGTAGTCGCGTACGAAGTCCTTCGCCGTCGGCACGATCAATGCACCGACCGTCGCGATTCCCTCGGTCGCGGCCGCCTCGCGCAAGTCGTACGCGACGGCAAACGGCTTGCCTCCGTGCTTGCCGTTCAGGGTCCAGTGGCCGCTCCACGTGCGCACCGTCGAGTTGGCAAGCGCCGTCGCGAAGTACGACTCGTCGTCATACCAGTACTCGTCTTCGCCCGCCCAGAAGAGCCGGTACCACCCGTCCGCGTCCGTGACGTGCATCACCAGGTGACATTCCGTCAGCTCGTCCACAGGCGGGAACCAGGTAGGGGGCGACGCGTTGATCGGACCCATCGGCGGCCCGCTCAGGGCGTAGAACCCCAGCCGGGGCTCGGTGGAGTCGGGCGAGCGGACGGTGCCGTAGCGATCCGCCTCGCGCACGTTGAGCAGGAGGAGCAGCGCCGTGAACGCGAGCGCCGCGATGATGATGGCGTAGCGCGCGATCGGCGGCCGCGGCGGACGAATCGGAGCCGTGGCCTCCCCGAGCGGCGCCGGGTCCGGCATCCCCTTCGACTCGCCTGCGGCTCCCTCAGGGTTGGAGGGCTGCAAGGACGCTCCCATTCGTGCAGCCCTCTAAGACTGGGTCCGGAATTTCGCGAAGCGGTCGAGATCGACGCGCTGCACCGACGGTTTGAGCTTGAGCAGGACGGCGTCGAAGTCGGCCTTCCCGATCTCGCGCTCGTCGTTCTTCTCGACCGATTCGAGGAAGCGCTCCTCGCTCACCTTGCGGCAGAGGTAGGCGATGTCGGCGCCGCTGTAGCCGTCGAGCTTCGAGGCGAGCAGGTCGAGATTCACCGCCGGATCGAGAGGCACGTCTGTCAGGTTCATCCTGAGAATCTGACCCCGCGCGACGGCGTCCGGCAGTCCCACGTAGATTTTTTCGTCGAGGCGCCCCGGTCGCAGCATCGCGCTGTCGATGTTCCACGGCTCGTTCGTCGCGCCCATGAAGAGGAGCGAGTGACCCTCCTTGCGGTCGAAGCCGTCGAGCTCGTTGAGGATCTGAGGGACGACGCGTTGCATGACGCCGCCGCTCTCGCCGTCGCGCCGCGGGGGCGTCAGCGCCTCGACCTCGTCGATGAAGACGACCGCGCGCTCGCACTTGCGGGCGGAGTCGAAGAGCTTGCGGATGTTCTTCTCGCTCTCGCCGACCCACTTGTTGAGGATCTCGCTGGGGGCGATGGCGAAGAATGTGGCGTCGAGCTCGCCCGCGACGGCCTTGGCGATCATCGTCTTGCCTGTGCCGGGGGGTCCGTACAGCAGGATGCCGCCGCCGGTGCGGATGCGGTACTTCTTCGCCTTCTCCGCGTGCGTGAAGGGGTAGATCATCTTCACGCGGATCTGCTCCTTCACGTCCTCGAGGCCGGCGATGTCGCCGAAGCGGAGCTTCGGCTTTTCGGCGACGAGCCACTCGTCGGGCACGCCGTCGTCCTCATCCTTGCCGCCGCCGGTCTTCTGGGCGACGGCCTTCGCGCGCAGCTCCTTGCGTTTCGCCTTCAGGTTGCGTGCGAGTTCGACGAGCTTCTGCGCCTGCTTGATGCGCACCGCGCGAAGCTCCGAGTCGGACTGCTGCGCGAGCTCCATCAGGTACTGCGCGGCCTTGAGGAGGTGGTACTTCGCGTCCTTGATGTCGCCGTTGTGGAAGCAGGTGATGCCCAGCTCTTTGTGCTTCTCGAACGACTCGATGAGGAAGTTCTTGGGCATTACCGGGTTTCGTCGGTCCCGCGCAGCTCGTGTTTGGTGCCGTCGGACATCGTGAGCGTCGCCTCCGTGATGACCATGCGTTCGCCGCGCTTGACGAAGATCATCATCAGGGATCCGCGCCCCTTGTCGCCGACGAGATCCATCACGATCTTGCCGCCGCCGTCGTCCTTGAGCTCGGAGAGCGCCTGGTTGAACTGGCTCTGGCGGACGTTGCCGATCTTTTCGAGAACCACGGGGTTGTTCGCGAGGAGCTTCTGGCCCTCCTCGAGGTACGGCTTGAACTTGCCGACCGCCCACCAGGTGAGGCCGCCCCCGGCGACGCAGCAGATGATCCCCAGCGCGGCAAAGATGCCGCAGCCGATGAGCACCCACTTCATGGCCCCGGATTTTTTCGGCGCGGCGGGATCGGTCATGTCGAGCTCCTATTCGTCCTCGTCGGGCCGGCTGCCACGCGTCGGCACGTTGGGCTCGGGCGCTTCCGTCTCGGCGCCGGTGTCCATGTCGACGCGTTTGCCCTTGAAGTACAGAAACTTCTTCTTGACGACGGGTTTCATGTCGAGAACCTCGATCTCGAGCTCCACGGTCCCCGTGCCCTTGTCGCCGGTGACGCGGAAGTGCATTGCGGACGGAATCTCGTGGTCGTTGTGACGACGCTCGTTCGTGGGGACGATGGTGTTCACGCGGCCGACGCGCTGCTGCACGTACTTGTTCGACTTGATGTCGCTTTCGGTCTTCTGGATGATCTCCGTCCAAGCCTTTGCAATCTCCACGCCTTTCTTCGCAGCGTAGAAGCCCAGCCCGAGGCAGCTCCCCATGCAGATGAGGGCGATGAGCAGGATCCCGCCGCATCCGATGACGACCCACTTGACCCAGCCACCGCTCTTCTGCGGAGGGGGCGCGTACGGCGCGGGCGGGGGAGGCTGGCTGCCGGCCATGCTGTCCATCGATGCTCCTCGTTTTTGGGTTCGGGTGAGTCGTGAGTTTTGAGTGGTGAGTTATGAGTGCGGAAGGTCGGCTCAAAACTCAATACTCAAAACTCATCACTTCGATTCTTTGTCGAGCTCGTTCTGGATGTCCTTGAGGCCTTTTTCGATGTCCTTGTCTACGCCTTCGCTCTCCTCGCGGACGACCTCCTCGTCGAGCATGCGGTCGATCTCGGCGTCCGAG
>CAYXVY010000130.1:0-6797 GCA_964468745.1 uncultured Planctomycetales bacterium
CGACGTGCTGCGCGCGCTCGGCAAGTTGTCGAACGCGATCGAGGCGTCGGGCGGATTCGATCGCGATTCGGGCTACGAATTGCTCGCCCTCAAGAAGCTTTGCGTCACGCGCGCCAACGAGCTGTTCGCGCGGCCGGACGCCAAGTACATCCGCATGGTGGTGGTCGGCGGCGTGGCGAGGCGGGAAGACGCGCCGAACGACGGGCTCGCGCGATTCGAAAAGGCGATCGCGCGGCTCACCGAGCTGAAGGCGAAGGGGCTGGATGACGAGGACAACGCGCAGGAGGCGCTGGTCGACGCGCGCAAGGCGCTCAAGGATCTCGGGCTCATCCGTGACGAACAGCCGCAGTGGCAGCGCCGGCGCACGCTCAACGTCGTTCGTGCGCTGACGGCCGGCGAGACGTATCCGTCGCGCGCGGCGGCGACGCCCGACCAGGAGAAGCGCATCCAGGAGCTCATCGGTCAGCTCGGCGACGCCGACATGGAAAAGCGCGACGCGGCCGCGACCGAGCTCGACAAGATCGGCGAGCCGATCGTCCCGTTCCTCAAGAAGGCGATGGATAACGCGGACCCCGAGGTCAAGGAACGAGCGAAGAAGCTGCTCGGCGTCGGCCTCAAGCTCCCGGAGCCGGAGACGGCGAAACCGGCAGACATCGAAAGCGTGCTGATCGAGCGCGTGATCGAGCTGAAGAAACTCGCGGAGGAAAAGAAGTAGCCACCGGAATCCGCTATCCGCGCAGGATCTCCGCCACGGGCAACTTCAGGATGCGGCGCGTCGGGAGCCATGCGGCGACCAGCCCGGCGATGGCACAGATGGCGAACGTCGCGCCGAACGTGATCCACGGCAGCGTGAATACGACGGGCGTCTCCATCAGAATGCCCGCCTGCATCACGAAGAGCCAGGCCAGCACGAAGCCGATCGCGCCGCCGACGATGCCGCTCGAGAGGGTGAGCGCGGTCGCTTCCGCCGCGAACATCCGATACAGGTGGCTGCGGCGAAGTCCGATCGCCTTCAGCACGCCGACCTCCCACCGCCGCTCGATGACCGCCGTGGCCATCGACGCCACCAGCCCGAAGACCGCGATCGTCACGGAGATGCCGAGCAGCATCGCGAACAGGACCTGCGTGGCCCAGTAGAGGACCGCCGCCGCCTTTTTCTCCTCCGCCGCACACTCGACGCCCAATCGATACCGCAACCCCAGCTTGTCGCGCACTTCCTGCGCCACCATGTCCGGATCGCGGCTCGTCTTCACCAGCACGAATCCCTCGAACGCCTCGTCGGGCGCGTCAGCCGTGAGAGACTCGAACGTCTTCGCCGAAAGCAGAATCCCCGACCCGATCGCGCTCGCGACCCGCGCACGGAAGTTGTGGAATCCCGGCATCGACGCGCAGATCGCCTCCACTCGCACGCGCACGTCGCGCCGCGCGCCGCCCAGATGGAAAGCGAGGGCGACGGTGTCACCGCGATGCACGTCGAGCGCGCGCGCCATGGCCAGGCACAGGATCGCCGGAGGCACGGGCTCGACCCTTTTCGACACCGCCCCGTCGCCGAGCCCGGGATCGGCGGCGATCTTCGCAAGCGCCGACGCGTCGCCCTCTTCGTACTGGATCTGCGATGCGTACATCGCCGCCTCAAGCGACGGATCGACGCCGAACGGCACGACCCAGACCTGCCGCATGCCGACCACGTCGCTGGCGACCACGTCGTACGCGAGCCCCTCCTCTGTGCGCCCGCGCAGCTGCGTCACGCGGGCCGACTTCTCCACGCCCTGCAGCTTCGAGAGCGCGTCCTCGAGCCCGGTGTCGCGCGCGCTGCCCATGACGATGCGCACGTCCGACCCGATCCGTCGCTCGATGATCTCCATCGACATGCGGCTGAAGAGCGTGGTCAGGCTCGCGAGGAAGAGAACGAACGAGATCGACAGCGCGAACATGAGGGATGTCGCCGCGTTGCGTCGGCGATGACGGGAGAGGTTGCGGCCGGCGAGCTCCGCGGACGCGCCGAAGAGGCGCCCGAAAAACGCCAGCACGACGCGCTCCACAAGCGGTTGCGCGCCGACCGCCACCAATGTAAATCCGATGAGCATGACGACAAGGAGCCCGAGCACGACGCCGCCGATGAGGGACGGATCGTTCGACATGAACGCCGTCGGCAGGACGAAGAAGACCACGCCCGAGATCGCGGAGAGCGCGAGGCCCGCCAGCACGAGCGGTCTCTGCACCGACCCCTCCACGGGCCGCGCGTCGATCTGGCCGCGGCGCATCGGATCGAGACCGTCGATGATCCGCCACCGCATCGCCCGAAGTGCCGGCGCGAGCGCGCTCGCGAGCGAGATGAGCGCGCCCGCGCCGAGGCAGAATCGGATCGTCGATGCCGAGAATTCGAGCGCGATGCCGCCCGCGCCCGCCCCCATCGCGAGCCCCGTGAGCATGAGGATGAGACGCGCGACGATGAGCCCGCAGAAGACCCCCGGAACAACCCCCATGAGGCACAGCACGGCCGACTCGGTGAGGACCATGCCGAAGATGTGCCGGCGCCGCGCGCCCAGCACGCGCAGAATGGCGTGCTCGCGCATGCGCTCCTCGGCGCTCACGGAGATCAGCGAGTAGAGGAGAAGCGCGGTGATCGCGAGCGCGACGAACGCGAAGACGCCGAACACCGCGCGCAGGGGGCCGCCGACCGCCTCGAACCCGGCAATCGCCTCCGCCTTCGGCAGGCGGACGGAATATTCGCGGCCCAGGGATTCGGCGATCTCCTCACCCGCATTCTTGATCGCGCGGACGCTGTTCGCCAGATCGCGCGCGTCGTAATAGGCCTTCGGGTTGCGAAACGCGCCTGCGAGCACGTGAACGCCCTTCTTCACGCCGAGGACGCGCCGCGCCGTGGGGATGTCGACCACCACGTAATCGCGCACTTGCTGCGGGAAGACGAGCTGCTGCTCGATCGTCGCAACCGCCTTGAGCGCCGTCCCGTCGATCGACACGTCGTCGCCGCTTACGCGGCTGCGCAGGGACTGCGAGAGCGCGCACTCGCCCGCCGCCAGCTTGGGCCACGGAGTGAAGCCGTCGATGCCGAGGTCCCGCTCGGTGTTCGGCGCAATGCCGACGAGCAGCGCGTGCGCACCCTTGACCTGCACCAGTCCGGTCAGCCGCGGGCTGGCGCCGAGCACGTGCGGATTCGACGCCAGACGCGACGAAGCCTCGCCCTCCTCGAACGCCTTGGGGGCCCACCACTGCGAGCCTTCGCTCGTCACGAGGAGGTCCGCCTTCCCCGCGGACAGCGATACAAGGTCGACGTACGACACGGCGACGGATTCGAGTCCGACGTGCACCGACGTCAGCAGCGCGAGCGTTACGAACACGCCGAGGACGCCCATCAGGGTCCTTGTTTTTCGTCTGGCGAAGTTCCGCAGGACGTATCGGAGAATCACCGGAGTCTCCATTCTGCGCGAGAAACGCCGAGTCCGCCGAGAACCCCACCAACACCGAGATATCCGAGGGAACCGAGGAGCTTTTGTGGGAGCGACACAACCCCGAAAGGCGAGCGGATGCCAACCAAGGGCTCCCTCGGTTTGCTCGGCTCGCTCGGTGTTGCGTTCATTTCGCGCTCTCTGCACTCTGCGTTAAGCCGCGGCGGGATTCAGAGAATCGCTCTCGATCAGGCCGTCGCGCAGGCGCACCACGCGGGAGCTCATCGACGCCACCATCGGGTCATGCGTCGCGATGACCAACGTGACGCCGTCGCGGTTGAGCTTCTGGAGCAGCGCCATGATCTCCTGCCCGGTGGCGCTGTCGAGATCGCCGGTCGGTTCGTCGAGGAGGACGAGCGCCGGCTTGTTGGCGAGGGCGCGCGCGATGGCCACGCGCTGCTGCTCGCCCCCTGAAAGCTCGCTCGGCTTGTGCTCCGAGCGGTCCGCCAGTCCGACCGTCTGCAGAAGTTCCATGGCCCGCGCGCGGCGCTCGATCTTGGATCGCCCCTGGAACTGCATCGGGGTCTCGATGTTTTCGCGCGCGGTGAGCGTCGGGATCAGGTTGTAGAACTGGAAGACGTACCCGAGCCGGTCACGTCGCAGATCGGCGAGCGCGTCGTCGTGCAGGCGGGAAACGTCGACGCCGTCGATCCAGACCGAGCCGCGCGACGGCACGTCGATGCCCCCGATCAGATTGAGGAGCGTCGTCTTGCCGCAGCCGGACGGCCCCATGAGCGCGACGAATTCGCCCCGCTTCACCGCGAAGGCGACGCCGCGCAGCGCGGTGACGGCGCCCGAGCCGAGGAGGTACGACTTGTGGACATTTTCCGTCCAGACGGCCGCATCGCTTTGTTGCATGCTGCCGAGTACAGACGCGGCGTCCGCGCGGTTTCGTTTCCGTGTCGCCGTTGACACCCCCCGGCGTGTGCGATAGCATCGCATGAAAGATGCTTCGCGCGGTCACGTTCGACCTCTGGGAGACCCTGATCCTCGAAGACCCCGAAGCGGACGCGCCGCGACGCGACTACCGGATCGCGGAGATCGGACGCATCGTGCGCGCCGCGGGGATCGAGCTGGAGGATGCCGCGCTCGAACAGGCGCACGCGGACGTCTTCAAGAAGATGGATCCGTACTGGAGCTCCAATCTTGATCTCTCGATGATCGAGCAGACGAAGATGTTCCTCGAGATGGCGATCAAGGGCACGCTCGACGCGAAGCTCCCGCCGGCCTCGCTGCTCGAGGCGGCGCGCCACTATTCCGAGGCGGCGCTCCGGTTCCCCCCCAAGCCCGTGCAGGGGGCGGCCGCCGTGCTGGCCGCGATCCGCGCAAACGGCGTCCGCATCGCCCTCCTCTGCAACACGGGGCGCACGCCGGGAAAGGTGCTGAGAGACATCCTGAACGACCTCGAGATGAAGCAGTATTTCGACGTGCTGTGTTTCTCCGACGAGATTCGGCTGAGAAAACCCGCGACGGAATTCTTCACCCGCGCGCTCTCGCGCCTGGGCGTGCGCGGCGACGAATCGATGCACGTGGGGGACAATCCAGAGACCGACCTCAAGGGGGCGCGCTCGGCCGGCATGCAGACCGTCCACGTCCGCCATCCCGGCAAGCCCGCTGCAGCCCTCGACCTGGTCGATCACACGATAACGACGATCAGCGAATTGCCCGCGATCATCGGCAAGCTCCTGACGAGCGGCGCGCGCGACTTGCACGCGACGCCGCCCGCCAACACGCCGCCCCCGATGGACCTCGGGCGGGAAACGCGCCACATGTAGGCGGGAATCCCGATCCCGATCCCGATCTCGATCAATGCCTTTCGCGCATATCTTTGTCGATGCGGAGCAGAATCGCGTCATTGAGGCGATCGAACGCGGCCTTGCCGAGATCGGCCTTCGACGGGTGCCGATGACGCCGGAGCTGAATCCGCGCCGCGCGAAGGAACTGGATGCCGCGAAGACGCGGCTGTTCTGGATCTCGCCGCGGCTCGGCCGCTGGACCGGCATCTTCGAATACCGCTACTACGGCGGCGAGGCGCGCGATCGCTGGGGCATCTCCGACGAGCGGCTCGCAGTCCGGCTCTCGCGTGAACTGCCGGCGTCCGCGTGGCGCATGGAAGTGATCGACAACGCCGGATTCTGGCTCTGGAATCACTTCGAGGCCGGCGAAGAGCTCGAAGGCGGCGCGTACGAGGACGACCCGTCGGACCGCTCGACGGATCCGTCGCACAAGCGCTACGCGCTCAATCGGATCATCGAGCGCGAGGGATTCAGCAACATAGGCCTGGGATACGAGAACATCCCGGGCGCGAACGTGACGCCTATCGAGAATATCCCTCAATCACACACGGGAATCGAGGGATACGAGGGCTTCGCGCACGCAGCGTTCGCGCGTTGAGTGTTTGAGGTTGAAGGTACGGACGGCCCCGCTTCGAAACTTCCGACTTCAAACCTCGAACGTCATCCCTCCATGACCTCTTTGGTTTTCTTGTCCACGAGGTCCTCGACTTTCGCCTCGTACACCTTGATGAGGCGGTCGATCTCTTCGCGCGTCCGCTTTTTCTCGTCCTCGGAGATCGTCTTGGCCTTTTCCTCGGTGTCCGTGGTATGGTTGGCGTCACGCCGCACGTTACGCAGCGCAACCTTCGCCTTCTCGCCGATTTCCTTCACAAGCTTGGCCATCTGTTTGCGACGCTCCTCCGAGAGGGGCGGAATGATCAGGCGAAGCATCTTGCCGTCGCTCTGGGGATTGATGCCAAGATCGCTCTTCTGGATCGCCTTCTCGATGTCGCCGATCGAGTTCACGTCGAACGGCTTGATCATGATCATGCGCGGCTCGGGGACGGTGATCGACGCGAGGGCCTTGAGTGGCGTGGGCGCGCCGTAGTATTCCACCCGCACGCCGTCGACGAGGCCCGGCGATGCGCGACCGGTGCGCACGCCCTTGAATTCGCCGAGCATGACCTCGACGGCCTTCTCCATCTTGTCCTCGGCTTCGAGGACGATGTCATCGTAGGGCATCTCGGTCTCCTTAGTTCCCGTCGACCAGTGTTCCGATTCCCTCGTCGCCGCGCACGGCGGCCGCGATCGCGCCGGCCCGCCGCAGGTTGAAGACGATGATCGGGAGCTTCTGCTCCATGCACATGGAGATCGCGGTGACGTCCATCACGTTCAGCCGCTTGTTGAGCACCTCGAGGTAGGAGAGGCGCTCGAAGCGTGTCGCCTTCGGGTTCTTGTGCGGGTCGTCGGTGTAAACGCCGTCGACCTTCGAGGCCTTGAGGAGCACTTGCGCGTGGATTTCCGTGGCTCGGAGCGCCGCCGCGGTATCGGT
>CAYXVY010000131.1:0-3055 GCA_964468745.1 uncultured Planctomycetales bacterium
CATGGCGGCGGGAGTCGGCAAGCGCCTGAAGCCGTTCACCGACACGCGGCCGAAGTCGCTGCTCGAAGTCGGCGGCCGCTCGCTCATGGAGCGCCACCTCGAACACCTCGCATCGGGCGGGATCGAGCGCACGACCCTCGTCATCGGTCACTGCGGCGACCAGATCCGGACGCGCTTCCAGGAACGCTTCGGCAAGATGACGATCCGCTACGCCGTCAACCCCGAGTTCACCCGCGGCAGCATCCTCTCGATGCGCGCAGGCCTCGAGGGCCTCTCGCGCGGCGCCCTCTTCATGGATGCCGACGTCCTATACCACAGGGATGTTCTGCATCGACTCATCCGATCGACGGCCCCCGCGTGCTTTCTGATCGATCCGACCGCCGAGGAGACGGGAGAGGAGATGATGCTCGGCGCGAAGAAAGGTCGCGTTCTCAAAATCGCGCGCCGGGTCGGCAAGGACTGGGACAAGGTCGGCGAGGGCGTCGGCTTCTTCGCCATCGGCGACGCCCACATCGCGCGCATGCGCGACATCATCGACGACTTCAAGAAGCGCGGGGTAATCGACGTCGAGTACGAAGATTCGCTCAATGTCCTGATGCAGGAAGTGCCGTGCTCCTATATCGAGGTGGGCGACCTGCCGTGGACCGAGATCGACTTCCAGGAAGACCTCGTCAAGGCCGATCGGATTATGGCGAAGCTGCGGGAGCTGGGCGTAGAACGGTAAGTCCAAGCAGCCATACGTTTGCAACCACGATTCCGAACGCAGGATACGCCAGCAGCGACAACGGCTCCCAGTTTGAGGCCGCAACCGCCGCGACGATGACTGACAGACGCATGGTCGGCCCGAGCACCGTCCACGCGAAGAACTCGCGCTGCCCGATCGCGCCTGCCCCCGCGCCGACCCCGCGCTGCATTGCGACGTAAGGGATGTAAAGCCGCAGCACGAAGCGGTCGCGCCACGTCTTCGCGGCCTGCAGTTCCGCCTGCAGAGCGTCGGGCGACTCGAGCGCTCGCACATTATGCCCGAGCCCCATGCGGAAACGCGCCTTGGCCGCATCGAACCGCGCGCTGTGCAGCGCTTTGCAAAGACCGGCGACGGCCACGACGACGACCACGATCCACGCCGCGTACGGCAGGCGCAGACCCGCGATGAGCAGGCCGATGTGTGCGGATATTGCGACGAGGTAGTCCGAAATCCCGTCGAGCACCTGTCCGAGCCGCGATCCGCCGCCGCGGCGCCGCGCCATCTCGCCGTCGGCGCAGTCGAGAATCATGAAGAGCACGAGGAGCGCCGCAGCCGCCATCGTCCACTCGCGACGCCCGACTCCGATCGCCGCGCCCCCCGCCACGCCGACGATCGCGGCGACGACCGTGATCTGGTTGGCCGTCATCCCCGTGGGATAGAGCACCGCCACGATCCCTTTCGAAAGCGGACGATAGACCCACGCGTCGAGCGGCTCCTCGGTGAGCGGCATCTAATCCTTCGCCACGCGGTTCGTCTGCAGCGCCGTCGCGGCCGTCTGCAGCATCGACAGCAGCTTGCGTTCCATGGACTCGATGTTCGCGCCGTCGCGATAGGCGCGCGACGCCACCCGAGCGCTCGTGTTGTGCGCGACCCACCCATCCTGCTCCGCCCACATGAGCACGTCCCCCTGGACGCAGAACGATCCGCGATCGGCCCACGTCAGATCGAAGAGCGAGCGGCCGAGACTAGAGTGCGCACCGCCCCACCCGGCCAGGTCCATGATCGTCGGCACGATGTCGAGCTGCCCGCCGATGCGGGTTTCGACGCACGGCTTCATGCCCGGCACGATGAAGAGGCCGGGCACCAGGTG
The DNA here is from genome assembly GCA_964468745.1 of uncultured Planctomycetales bacterium. Taxonomy (GTDB): domain Bacteria; phylum Planctomycetota; class MHYJ01; order MHYJ01; family JACPRB01; genus JACPRB01. The sequence continues at coordinate 1,836 of CAYXVY010000131.1, forward strand.
CAGCGTCGCCAGATCGTCCAGAGTAGCGCCCAGCCCGGCGACGTGGTCGGCCGTCAGGATGAAGATCGTTTTCTCGAACCAGCCGCCCGCCTTCGCGGCGGCGAAGAATTTTCCGAGCGCGTGGTCCGCATAGCAGAGCGAGTTCAGATACCGGTCCTTGATCGTGGCCGTACCGAACCGCTCCCACTCCTTCCCGGGCCACTTGTACGGCGCGTGCGTGCTCCCCGTATAGAGGAAGGCAAAGAACGGCCGCTTCTCCGCGCCGAGCTGCGACGCGGCCTCCATCAGCATCTCCTCGTCCCAGGCGGTATCGCAAAGCTCCGGTGCACGTCCGGTCGTGTCCTTGATGATGTCCTCCGCCCCGGAGAAGTGGTCGAATCCGGCAAGCTTCGAAATCACGTCCGCGCGGAACGAGTTGCGCGCCTCGGTCTGAAGGAAGTAGGTCGCATACCCGGCGTTGCGCGCGAGGCTGCCCACGTAGGTCAGGCGGCTCTGCTCCATTCCCCGGCCGAGGTAGTTCGTGCGCGGCAGCGCGGGAAAGCCCGTAAGCAGCGCGCACATTCCATCGATGCTCTTCTGCCCCGCTCCGTAGAACCGCTGGAAGAGCACCCCCTCGGAGGCGATCGCATCGAACTTCGGCGTGCACGCGATCGGCGCCAAGCCGAGCTGCTTGCGATACGAATCGAGGAAAGCCGCCTCCCAGCTCTCCATCATCAGGAGCACCACGTTGGGTCTCCCGCGCTCCCGCGACGTACGCGATCTCAGCAGCGGATAGCTCGGATCGACGAGCGCTTCCCCGGGCGATGTCACAAGCGCCTGCGCGGCGGCGAACGCCTCCGGCTCGGGATAGAATTTCGCCTTCAGCGCCTTCCTGCTGTCGGCGGAATGCAACATCGTGAACGCCCCGTTGAGCGCGAGGTACGCCGCGGGCGGCGATGCGCCGATGAATGCGTCGATCACCTTCATCCGCTTGCCAATCGGCGTGCCGCGCGCCAGCGTCCAGATGGGCGCGAGCGTCGCGATGCAGACGACGAACGCCCACGCGCCGACGGGCTCGCGGTATTCGACACGACCCACCCACCGCTTCCACATCCATCCGAGTCCCACCATGCCGGCGATCACAATCACGATGATGATTCCATAGTCCTTCACCGCCACGAGCGCCGTCTGATCTGCGTTTTCCTCGAGGACGCCGACCTCGGGCCCGAGGTGCCGGTGGA
>CAYXVY010000132.1:0-7623 GCA_964468745.1 uncultured Planctomycetales bacterium
TCAGGTACGCGGCGCCGTCGTTGATCGCCTTGTCCACCTTGGCCTGATCGACCTGGACGATCGACAGGCAGAACACAACCATCACAATCTGCATACGTCTTTGACACCGCGCGGCGACGGAGTCGTGCTACTTCTCGCGCGCGTAGGACTGCGACCGCAGCCAGACGGCGTCCGGATTCTTCACGTCGCCCTCCATGATGAGGAAGTCCTGCGACTGCGTGAAGCCGTCGTCGAGCTTCAAATGCAGCGTCCAGTTGCGGATCTCGTACGTGCCGGCACCCTTGTCGGGAACCTTCTGCGGAGTGGCCTCGACGATGGGTGACCAGAGGATCCCGCTCATCGAGAAGCGGCCGTCGGGCAAAAACTCGATGAACTCGTAGAACTGGATCGGGTCCCCCGGCTGCGACTTGCGCGCGAACCGTCCCTTCAACTTCAGTCCGTCGACGCGTGGCATCGGTGTCCAGACCTGGTCGCCGAAACGGAGATTCGCGCCGTCGCGCGCGTACTTTTCCTGTTTGCCCCCGCGCGTGATGAGCACGTCGTTGCCCGACGCCTTCCAGCCGCCATACCAGCCGTCGTTGAGGTCGGGATCGATCTTCCAGAACGGGTAGCCCTCGTAGCCGGGCTCCACCTTCGTGCTGAAGTCGGCCGCGCCGTTTTCGAACAGGACGATGCGCGCGTCGCGGATCGATCGCGAGCTGCTTCCGTCGGCGTGGTAAGTGATCTTCGCCTGCACGCAGTGGTAGGCTTCGGCGATCGTCGGCGTCTTGCGCGCCGGCGCGTCCTTGATGGCCGCCGAGCGCAGCATCCGTTCGAGCGGCCACGTCTGCGCGCCCCAGTGACCGGCCGACGTGCTCGTGTAGAGGACGGCGACGAGCGATCCGCCGGAACGCGCGGTGTACAGGCGCACGTACGGCGCGTGCTGCATGTTCAGCCGCCAGCGGCCGACCGTGCAGATGAAGTCGCCCGGACCGTCCGGGAAGTTCAGCACCGGATCTTCATCCTTCATGCCGCCGCTGGTGCAGATTGACGACCACGCCTTCCGGTGCGACGCCCACCAGGTCCCCTCCAGCGGAAATCCGCTGCGAATGTACGCGCAGGTGTCGACGGGGAATTCGCTCGGGGGTGGAGTCAGCGACGTCCACCCGCTCGCCGCATCCTCCTTCACGGTCCAGCCGTCGATCACGACGAGGTCGAGCGCGCCAATCGTCGTGCGCGTGCCGACCGCCTTCGGTCCGCGGTCCGTCGGAGCCGGCGCGTTGGCGACGGGAGCCTGTTCGATCGTCGCCTTCTCGATCATTGCCGTCACCACAGGGACGTGCCTCGCGGCGAGCTCCGCAGTGTCGGCGCCCAGCAGCACCGGAACGTATTTCGATCCGGCAAGCATGCTGTAGAGACGGAACCAGGCGCGCCCCTGCGCGTTGCTCACCTCGACCGCAGACCACGTGAACGGACCGGCCGTGCCGCTCTCTTCGTTCTTGCGTTCGCCGAGCGCCTGGATCTTCGCCCACATCATCGCGTGCTGCTCTTTGAGCGGCTTGTCGGTGTCGAGGGCCACGTAAAACACGACTTTGCATCCGGCTTCCGGTTTCGAGTCCGGCGAGTGCAGTGTGACGGCGCCGTTCGCGTCGGCGGTCTTCGTCCATCCGGCCGGAATCTCCACGTTCAGCAGTCCGATCGTGTCGCGCTTCGCGGGCGTTTCGGGCTTATCCGCCGGCGGCCCGGCTCCAAGCTGCGCGCCTGCGACCATGGCACGAACCGTTTCCGCGTGCGCCGTGCAGAGCGCCTCGCTTCCGGCGCCGAACACGATCGCCTCCCCCTTCTTGCCGTCGAGGGCGCTGTAGAGGGTGAACCATGCGATCTCGCCAGACGCGTGTTTGAGCGCGCCGGTGACGGCCTTGAACGAGCCGACCGTCTTCGTCATGCCTTTCGACGTGACCGTGAATCCCTCCGAGAGCGACGCCCAGAGTCCGTCATGCCACGCTTCGGGCGTTCCTTCGAACGGCTGCGTGGCGATCACCGTGACCGAGCAGCGCTGTCCTTCCGCAAGCCCCGGAGGCGTGAAGGTGATGCTCTTGTCCGCCCCCTCCGTTCGCTTCCAGTCCTTGGGGACCGTCAATCGAACGCCGCCGACCTGCTCGGGGGCGTCCTGGAGGGAGAGCGTCGCCGCAACGAGCAGGAGAGCGATCATGCGGGAGATTTTACGACGTCCGCACCGGCACGGCTATCCGTAGACGATCATTTCCGACCGTCCGCGATGTGCTTGAGACGAATCAGCACGTCTCCCGGACGAATCAGCATGTGCGCGGGACCGATCCGTGTGTCTCCGGGACCGTTCGACATGTGCGGCAGACGAATCCCGGTCTCTCCGGGGTCGTCCGACATGTGCGGCACGTGAATCCGGGTCTGCGCGGGACGAATCAGCACGTGCGGGAGACGAATCCGGGTGTGCGCGGGACGAATCAGCATCTGCTGCGGAGGAATCCCGGTCGATTTCTCGATTTCCGCTTTTTTTCGCGCGACTTTCGCGGTCAATCGCTACCGAAAGATCATCGTCCCGCTGCCCGTGTCGGTGAAGATTTCCTGTAGGAGCGAGCTCGGCTTCATGCCGTTGATGATGTGGACGCTGCGGACGCCGTCTGACAGCGCATCGACGCACCCCTGTACCTTGGGAATCATGCCGCCGCGGATGATGCCGTCCTTGATGAGCTGATCGACCTCCGCGACGCTCGCGCGCGAGATCAGCGTCTTGTCCGCGCGCAGGATCCCGTCGATGTCGCTGGCCAGGATCAGCTTCTCTGTCTCGAGCGCGCCGGCGATCCTGCTCGCGACCGTGTCGGCATTGATGTTGAAGATGTTGCCGTCGCTGTCGCCTCCGAGCGACGCGACCACCGGCACGTAATCCGCGTCAAGCATGATCTTGAGGAGCTTCGAATCGACGCTCTCGATGTCGCCCACGTGCCCGAAGTCGACGAGCTCCTCCTTGCCGGTCTGATCGTTCTTCATCATCTTCGGCGGTCGCTTCTTCGCGTTGACGATGTTGCCGTCGACTCCGGACAGCCCGACCGCGCCGATCCCCGATTTGCGCAGCGACGCCAGGATCTCCACGTTGATCTGGCCCGCGAAGACCATCTTGACGACATCGAGCGTATTGTCGTCTGTGATGCGCCGTCCGTTGATGATCTTGGGCTCGATCCCGAGCTTTTCCGAGAGGTCCGTCGCCTGCTGGCCGCCGCCGTGGATCAGGACGACGTGGATGCCGACCTGCGCGAGGAGCGCGACCTCCTCGCAAAACGAGTGCAGCACCGAGTCCTGCTCGGCGATGTCGCCGCCGATCTTGATGACGAAGACTTTCCCCTTGAACTTGTTGATGTACGGGAGCGCCTGCCGGAGTAGGTCAACGTGCTCTGGTTTCATCGTTCAGATCGCCGATTCCTGATTCCTGATTGCTGATTTCGGAAGATGTACCGGTTTCGCAGCGAAGCGCGACCGGCATCCGGAATCAGCAATCGGAAATCACTTGAGGAGCGCTTCGAGCAGCGCCATCTGCACCCACAGCCGGTTCTCCGCCTGCTCGTACGCCATGCAGCGGCGTCCGTCGAGGACGTCGTCGGCGACCTCGACGTTGCGGCGCACCGGCAGGCAGTGCATGAAGATCGCGTCGGCCGTATTGGCCATCTTGCGCTCGTCGACGATCCAGGCGCTGTAGTTGCGGCGCAGTTGGGTCTCGCGTTCCCAGTTGCCGTAGTACGCGACGCTCCCCCAGCTCTTCGCGTACACGACCTGCGCGCCCATGAATCCCTCGGGCTGGCTGTGGACGATCTTGAAGTGGCCGCCCGCCGTCGAGGCGTTTTTCTGGGCGAGCTCGACGACGCGCCCCGGCAGCGGGAACTGCTCGGGGTGAACGAGCGTGACGTCGCATCCGAACTGCGTCGAGGCGAGCAGAAACGAATTCGCGACCGCCGTCGGCAGCTGCTTGGGATGCGGCGCCCACGTGAGCGTGACCTTCGTCCCCTTCACGTTTCCGCGCCGCTCCGTCAGCGTCATCATGTCCGCCATCGCCTGGCACGGATGCGAGAGCGAACTTTCGAGGTTGATGACGGGAACGGGGGAGTGCTTCTTGAACGACATGATGACGGCGTCGGCGAGGTCGTCCTCGGGCTTGTCCATGGAGGCGAACGCGCGGACGCCCATCGCGACGGCGTAGCGTCCGAGCACGCGCACGGCGTCTTTCACGTGTTCCGTCTTGTTCTCGTTCATGATCGCGCCGTCGCGGTGCTCGAGCGACCACGAATCGCTGCCGACGTTCACCATGAGCGGCGTGCCGCCGAGGTCTCGGATCGCGCGCTCCATCGAGAGCCGCGTGCGCATGGACGGGTTGAAGAACGCAAGCGCGATCGCCTTGTTCTCGAGGATCTTCGCGGGCAGCTTGCCGTGCTTGAGCTCGCGCGCGCGGGCGATCACCGCTTCAAGTTCGGCGAGGGTGAACTCCTGCGTGGAGATGAAGTGCCGGCCCTTAAGCGCCATCAGCGAGCGATCCTATCAGGATGTTTGCGAAGTCGTCAACGTGCGCACGGGTGAGCGTGAGCGGCGGCAGGAGTCGCAGCACGCCGGGCTCGTCGGCCGTTCCCGCGATCGCGCCGTGCGAGAGCATTTTCTTCTGAAGAGCGGCCGCATCGCCGTCGATCTTCACCCCGACGAGCAGGCCGAGCCCGCGCACCTCGCGCACGCCGGGAACTTTCGAAACCTTCTCCGCGAGATACGCGCCGACCTTCGCGGCATTTTCCGGCAGCTTCTCGTCGCGCATGACCTCGAGGGTCGCCTTCATCGCGGCCATCGCGAGCGGTCCGGCGCCGAACGTGGCTCCGTGATCGCCGTACTGGACGCGTTCGGCGATGGGCCCGGAGACGAGAACGGCCGAAAGCGGCACGCCGCTGGCGATGCCCTTCGCAAGACTGATGAGATCGGGCGAGACTCCATGGCGCGGTGCGAAGTACATCTGGCCGGTGCGCCCGATGCCGGTCTGCACCTCGTCATAGATGAGGAGCGCGCCGTGGCGGTCGCACAGGGAGCGCAGGCTCTGGAAGTACTCGGCGCCCGCGGTCTTTGCGCCGGCCATCGACTGGATCGGTTCGAGGATGACCGCGGCTGTCGACGACGTGATGGCGGCAGCGACCGCGGCGAGATTGCCGAACGGGACGAACGTCGTGCCGGGGACGAGCGGCGGAACGCGGTACTTGTCGACGCCGGTGACGCTCATCGATCCCGCCGTGCGGCCGTGGAAGCCGGCCTGCATCGCGACGACCCCTTCGCGCCCCGTGTGCTTGCGCGCCATCTTGAGCGCGGCTTCGTTCGCCTCGGTGCCGGAGTTCGCAAAGAACGCGTGCGTGAATCCCGCGGGGGCGGATTCGATGAGCAGTTTCGCGGCCTCCATGCGCAGATCGAGCCCCGCGACATTCGAATAGAAGATCAGCTTCGCGGCTTGCTCCTGGATCGCCTTCACGACGCGCGGGTGGCAATGTCCCGTCGATGCGACCGCGTGACCCGCGTACATGTCGAGGTAGCGCTTGCCGGCCGTGTCCCAGACGTACACATCCTCGCCGCGCGCGAGATCGAGCGGCATGCGCTTGTACGTCTTGAGAAGGTACGGTTCGAGCTCGGAGATGATCGCCATGGGATGCTCCTAGGGAAGCCCGGGCACGAGACGCAGGCCCGCGTCTTCGTCGAGTCCGTGCATGAGGTTGAAACACTGCACGGCTTGTCCCGCGCCGCCCTTGATGAGGTTGTCGATCGCGGCCCAGACGATGGCGGTCGTGCCGTTCGCGGCGACGCCGATGTCGATGAAATTAGAATTGGCGACGTGCGTCACATTCGGTGTGCCCTTGGCGATGCGGACGAATTTCTCGCCCTCGTAGACCTTCTTGAAGACCGCGAGCGCGTCATCGTCCGTCATCGCCCTCCTGAGCGGCACGTAGCTCGTGGTGAAGACGCCGCGCACCATCGGCGCGCTGTGCGGCTGGAACAGGACGTCGTGGCCTCCGAGCGCCTGCCGGATCTCCGGCGTGTGGCGGTGGTGGAACGGCTCGTACGCGAAAAACGAGGCGGCGCGGAACGGGTGGTGCGTCTTCTCCGAAAGTTTTGCGCCGGAGCCCGACGATCCCGTCTTTCCGTCGATGATGATCGTCCCCGCGACGAGTCCCGCCTTGACGAGAGGCACGTTCGAGAGGATCGCGGCGCTCGCGAAGCATCCGCCGACGGCGACCTTCTTCGCCTCCCGGATCCGCGCGCGGTTGATTTCCGGGACGCCGTACGCGAATTCCTTTTGAAGCTCCCACGACGGGTGCGGCATCTTGTAGTGCTTTTCCCATGCGGCGCGGTCCGTGAGGCGGAAGTCGCCCGAGAGATCGATGACGCGGCCGGAGAGGTTCGGCACGACGGAACCGGCTTCACCGTGAGGGAGGGACAGGAAGTACGCGTCCGCCTTCTGGCCCGCGAACTTCTCGAAGGCGAGGGAGGAGAGGCCGCGCAGGTTCGGCTGCACCTCGTCGAGGCGCTTGCCTGCCTGTTCGTTGGCGGTAAGGGTCGTGAGCTCGACGTCGGGGTGCGCGAGAAGCAGCCGGACGACTTCGCCGCCGATGTATCCGGACGCGCCCAGCACCGCAACTGTGATTTTTGTCATCGATGCGTGATTTCCGATTTCTGATTGCTGATTGCGGTACAGAAGGACTTTCGCGGCGAAGCGCGATTCCGACCGCAATCCGAAATCAGCAATCGGCAATCGGTTCGCTTCATGGCGTCGCGGAGATTTGGACCTTCGTTGCGAGTACTTCGTAGAGCTTCGCCTGCTCCACGAGGGCGTTCGCCGCGGCGAGGCCGAGCGTGTTCTCGATCCACTGCGTGCCCGCGCAATTATCCGTCGCGGCGCCGCAGACGACATCGATCGGGATCCCCTTCGCGCGCATGATTTCGCGGCCTCCCCACGCGCTCACGAGATCGCTCGCGCAATAGACCACCGCATCCACGTTCGCCATGAACGAGCGGTCTTCGAAGATGCTGTCGACGTGATAGTGGCCGAGAATGCCGTCGCCCAGCTCCATCACGATCATGTCGACATCGTCCGTCAGTGCCGCGACGAGGGACCGGGCGATCCCGGACACGTCGTCGCAATCCACGGTCGAGGGAAAGCCGCAATCGAGGAAGCTTCCCGTCTTCACGGCGCCGCTCGCCTTCATCTTGCGTTCGTCCTTGAGGCACGCGACGCCGGAGACCTTGGCGGCGCCCACCTTCACGCCGCGCTTCGTGAACAGTCGCACGATCTCGCAGCACGCCGCGGTCTTGCCGACGTTCATGCAGCTCCCGACCACGAGCACGATCGGCTTCGTCGTGCCGAGCACCGGCACCTCGGGCAGCGCGCCCAGCTTCATGGTGAGCGGCTTGCGCCCGCGGACCGCGACGCCGAGGATTTCGACGTCCACCGCGGGTCCGAGATCCTTGTGCCCGTCGATGCAGCGTCCGATGACGCCGCCGAGATTCAGCAGCTGCAGCTTGTCGCCGCCCTGCGCCTTCACCGGTGAGTATCCGACGTAGCCGCGCAGCGCCTGGCGGCTGCCGAAGACGCCGGCG
>CAYXVY010000133.1:0-9568 GCA_964468745.1 uncultured Planctomycetales bacterium
GTCGATTCCGTCGTCGAGGTCGTGGTTCTTCTTGCACTTGCACTTGTCGCCCGCGCGCAGGACGAGGACCTTCGTCTCTTTGAGCTTGTCGTATTCGCTCTGGCGCGAGTTGCCGAGCGTCGTGGTGCCGCCCGAGCCGTCCTTGCTGGTCGAGCCGCTCTTGCGGATCTCTTCCCACGGCTTGGCCTTGTTGGCTTCCCACCAGCCGCCCCAGTTGCTGACGCTATCGCCGAAGTCCTGTCCCGTCAGCGTCCCGAGGAGCCGGCCGCAGCGCTTCTTGACCTCGGTCGAGCCGTCGCCGTCCTTTTTCAGGATTTCGATGGCGGCCGTGACCGCGTCCTTGCGCCCGATGTCCATCAGGTGGTCGAGGGCGCTGACCCGCAGCTCCTCGTTGCCTCCCATCAGGATGGTGCACATCGCGCTTTCGGCGGATCCCGAGAAGTTGTTGTGCAGGCCCATTACCAGGTCGCGCGAGACCGACTTGCCCTTGTTCTCGACGACGTACTTGGCGACCAGATCCAGCGCGGCGGACGTCTGGAAGGCCGTCGCTGCGCGAACGAGGATCCAGTACACGTCCGTCTCGTTGTCCGGCTTCGCGAACGAAGCCAGGATCAGCTTGACGTTCTCCACCGATCCGCCGGCCACGAGGGCGCGGCACGCCTTCTCCAGCTCCTTCTCGTTCTGGATCTGCAGGGCCAGCTTGAAGTCCTTCTCCGGACCGTCCTGCGCTGCCAGCGGCGAAGCCAGCACCGCGAGTCCGATCAGGAGCAGGAGCGGGTATCTACCCATAGGTCTCCCCTCCAATGTTTCGTCCCACACCGACATGCATCACCTATTGAATAAACCGTTGTACCGCAGAATAGACACCGCGATCCACCGCGCCCTGTGCCTCTGGTGAAAAAATTCGTGCTCGACTTGCCGCCGCTTGTCTCCGCGGGCTATGCTTCCGCACCATGTCCGCGCCCATCGCGCAGTCCGTCCTCATCATCGAGGATTCGCTCACCACCCGGCAAATAGTCGCGCTTACCTTCCGAAACGCTGGGTTCCTTCCCATCGACGTCGGCAGCGCGCAGGAGGCCATGGCCTCGATGCGCAAGATCGCCCCCGACCTCGTCATCGTCGATCGCGGCCTGCCCGACGCGAGCGGATTCTCCGTCTGCCGCTTCGTCCGCGGCGACGCCGCCTACGCCCGTACGAAGATCATCCTGGTCAGCGGGCACGACGAGGCAAAGACCGATCCCGACGGGTTCCCGGGCGCGTACGACGCATTCCTGGCGAAGCCGTTCTCGCTAAAGGACCTCCTCGCTCGGGCGAGGGAACTCGTGCGCGTGACGGTGGGCTGGCGGCTCGCGTACAGGCCGCGCCCCGGGAGCCGCATCCGCGTCGCCTCGGACATCGTCGCCATGATCGACGGCGCCGGGTTCCGTGAGCACTGCGTACAGGAGCAGGAAATCGTCGAGGTCGGGGCCGACGGCCTGCCGCTTCAGGCGAATGTCCTCTTCCCTGAGTGGTGGCAAAGCCGCGGCGGCGACCGCACACCGCACGCACTCGAGGGGCAGCAGGCGCTGCTGATCGCGAGCGACGGCGTGACGCGGCCCCACGGCCTGCGCGTGAAGGCGAGCAGCGACTGGCCCACCAGCCTTGTACCCCCGTGGTGCTCGCTTCTTCCGGGGCGGGAAGTCGCTGTCGACGAGCCGGTCGAGGGCACGCTCGGCAAGTTGCGGCTGAAGTCCGTCGAGAGCGGCGTGGCGACGATTCACCTCGACTTCGATCTTCGGTTCCCTGCGTGCCGCGTCGTGGCGCAGGGCCCGGGCCTGTTCGACGTCGAGTCGGGACATTTGCTCGCGGGTACGTTCGACGGCACGGTCAGTCTCGAGAGGGTGCGCGGCGCGGGAACTCTGACGGTGCGAACGGTCGCAATGTAAGCGTCGCCTGGCACGCGTCCGGCGCTATTCTCTCGCCCAGCCCAGCCGCGCCATGTAGTCCGCGATGCCCGCGCCCAGCGTGAACTTCGGTGCGTATCCCAACTCCTTGCGCGACTTCGCCAGGTCCGCCTCGGTGAAGGACTGGTAGAAGTCGTACGGGCAGTCGAAATACTCAGGCTCGAGCGAAAGCGCCAGCGCCTTGTTCAGGGCTGCGATCACGTCGTTGAACGACCCCGCGGCGCCGCTCCCGAGGTTGTACGGGCCGGCCCGGCCCCGCTCCGCCGCGAGGAGGGTGCCCGCGACGACATCGTCCACGTGCACGAAGTCGCGCTTGTGCTGCCCGTGCCGGAAAACGCGGGGGCGCTTGCCGGCACGCATCTGCACCGCCAGCTGATAAATCATGCTCGCCGCCGCCTTCTTGTGCTGCTCGCGAGGACCGAAGACGTTGAAGTACCGCGCGCCGACGGCGCCCGCCTCTCGCGCAAGATTGTCGAGAATGACCTTCGAGAACGCGTAGACGTTCGCAGGTCGCGCGTCGGACGTCTCGCTCGAACGCTCGTTTACCATGCCGTACGTCGCGGCGCTCGACGCGTAGACGATCCGCCTGCCGAGCCCGAGAACCGCGCGGAACCCCTCGACATTGTCGTGCACCATGAGCCGCTGGTCGTGCACCGTCGTGTCGGTGATCGACGCGAGGTGGAAGATCACGTCGAACTTCCTCTTCGGCGCGTAATCGACGACGTTTTTCCCGACGACGTCGCCGCGGAAGCCGGTGAGATTCTTGAAATCGCCGGAGCGGAAGTCGTCGACGACGGTGACGCGCGCCTTCGGCCAGCGCCGCTCGATCTCGAGGGCGAGCGTCGAGCCGATGAATCCCGCGCCTCCCGTGACGAGGAACTCCTTTGCCCCTGCCAGCGCGCTTTTTGTCATGTGGGAGCGCGACATTCTACGCGAGGCGACGCGATTTGCAATCACCCGAAAACGCGTTGCACGGAAGGGGCCCGATGGGTCGAATATGTATAGAGCGATATGAGCACCAAGGGCGCTGATCCCGCGACCTCGATCACGGCGGCCGTCGGCTGGCTGGGCGTGGCCGGGTACTCGTTCTGGATGGTCTTCGGCGAGATGAAGATCTGGTTCGCGGTGCCGCTCGGACTCATGCTGGCGCTGGCGATTGGCGGGTACGCCATCGAGTCGCTGGGGCAGGAGATGACGGTCCGGCGCTGGGCGATCGGGCAGCTTGTCTTCACGGTCTTCGGGGTCGTGTTCCTGGTCGCGGGGATCTTCGACGCGGATATCTTCGTCGCGCGCTGGCTCTGCTTCCTCGGCGCGGCGTGGTTCCTGCTCGCCGCGATCCTCAGCGCCGTTGCCGCAAAGGAACTGTTTTGAACTGGGCGACGATCCTCTACAAGTGCCTCGTCGTTCTGCACATCTTCTCGCTCGTCGGCTGGTTCGGATTGTCCACGGGCGCCTGGCTGCTGCTGCGGAAGATCGAGCGCGATACGAGACCCGAAGTCTTGTGGCCCGCGTTCGCGAAGGTCGTGGATGCCGAGCATCACTTCCTGGCCGTGCTCATCCTGAGCGGAATCGGCATGGCGGCGATGGCCGGATTCGGGGCGATGCTCCACGTCCTGTGGTTCGTCCTGAAGCTGGGCATCATCATGTGCGTGCTGATCCCCGTCGAGTGCGCGGACATCGTGCTGACGATGCGGCTCAAGCGCGATCCGTCCCCCGAACGCATTGCGGCCTACAAGCGGTTCCTCGCCTACGGCGGCGCGACCATCGTCGCCGCCGCCCTGGCCATCGTGGTGCTGGCGAAATTCCAGCCGCTTTAAAGCCTCGCCGCCTCGCCGGTGTCTACTATTCTGAGGGCTGAGCATCCATGCACATCGTTCGCGCTTTCGTTCTGTCCGCGCTTGCGGCTTCCGTTTCTCTCGCGCAGGACAAGACTCCGAAGCCGCTGCCGCCGCTCGCGGAAGCGAAGAAGAAGGCTCTGGACGAGCTGAACGTGATCGCCGTCGAAATGGAGAAGAAGGGGTACAAGGGCGAGGTCGGCGACGCGCAGTGCATCGCGCGCAAGCTCGAGGCGTGGGACAAGCCGATGCGCAGCACGGGCGGGTCGACGCCGTTCCCCGGCTTCCCGGAGTACGAAGAAAACGTTCTTGTCCCGTGGTCGGCCCTCGGCACGCGCCTGTCCGGGACGTTCGCCGAGGCGGCGAAGGCGTGCGACGAAAAGGCCAAGGAGGAAGAGAGGCGTGGCGCCGACGCGACGGGCAAGGTGGAAAAGGCGAAGGCGGAATTCATGCGCCAGCTGATGCTGAAAGACAAGGACGAGGCGGAACTCATCTCCGGCTGGTTCAAGACGTTTGCCGACGTCGCGCAGGCGATGCGCCAGCTCAACCGCCGCCGCAAATTCGGCAACATGGGGCCGGCGACCTGCTCGTGGGCGGGCTCGCTCGGCGGCTTCTTCCATGGATGCTACCTGCATCTCAATTCGAATCATCCGTCGACGGCCGGTCTCGGCGCGCACAACGAGGATCCGAAGCTGCCGGGATGGACGGTCGAGGGATCCGATGCGGCGGGTGGCATCCTCGCCGGCGGATCGCCCGAGGGGGCGATCGACGGGTGGATCGGCTCCGCATTCCACCGGAGCCCCGTCTTTGACCGCGGGTGCGGACGCGTGGCCCTCGGCGGCGGCTTCGGCGGGTGGTCGTGCAAGTCCGGCGGCGGAATGGCGGGGAAGACGACATCGCAAATCTCGTCGTTCCCGGGCGACGGCGACGGAGACATCCCCACCGTCTTCGGCGGCGAGGCGCCGAATCCGCTGCCCAACGGCATGCAGTCGTCCGGCACGTACTTCGTCTTCGAATTCTTCGGGACGTCGCCTCAGAAGCCGACGTGGAAGCTGACGGAGTGCTCGTCCGGCGCCGAAGTCGAGACGATCACGATCCAGAAGCATAATCCGATCCAGTTCGTCGCCAAGGCGGCTCTCAAGGGCGAGACGAAGTACCAGGTTGAAATCCTCGGCACGAACCAGACGCCCTTCAAGTACACGATGACGTTCACGACGGGGGCCGGGTACGGGCGCCGCCAGCCCGCGCCGCCGCCTCCCGATACCGGCAAGCAGCCGCCCGCCGATCCGCCGAAGAAGTCAGGCGGGAGCGCCGGCACCGGCAGCGCGTGGGTCGGCCTCGAACTGTATCAGCAGGCGCACAGCGTGACCGTGCGCGGCGTGCAGGCCGAGTCTCCCGCGAAGGCCGCGGGCTTCGAGGATGGCGACACGATCGGCGAATTCAACGGCGAGGTCTGCAACAAGATCGAGCAGTTGAAGAAACTACTCGCCGGGCTCAAGCCGGGTGCCAAGGTCGAGGTGCGCGTGCTGCGCGGGGAAGACTGGAAGAAGCTGAGCGTGACGATCGGCGCCGCGACGAAGCCGGTCGGTGACGACGAGTTCTAGGCCGTCAGCGACTTGTCGCTTGTCTTGAACACCTCGACGACCTCGTCAATCGTCTGCGACTGGCGCAGCCGGTCCCGCAGGTAGTCGCTCGAGAGCATCGTCGCGATCCGCTCGAGGATGTGGATGTGCGCGCCCTCGTCGTGCGGAGGCGTGAGGATTAGGAAGATCAGGTCGACAGGCTTGTCGTCCACGGCGTTCCACGCGATCGGGGTCGACGACCGGCCCAGCGCCGCGACGGGGCGCAGGAGTCCCTCCGCGCGCGCGTGCGGAATCGCGATGCCGTCGCCAAGGCCGGTGCTGGCGAGCGCCTCGCGACGGATGATCGCCGCGACAGTCGTCTCGATCGAACACGCGGGGTGGTGCTTTACCAGTCGTTCCGCGAGAACGCGCACCGCGTGCTCCCTGTCGAGCCCGGCCATGTCGAGGACGATGGCGTCGTTCTTCACGACGGACGCGAGCGAATAGTCGGTGACCTGCTCGAACTCGTCGCGGATGGTCCCGATCAGCTCCTCGAGCACGTCCTCGAGGGTGACGAGGCCCACGAGTGTGCCCGCATCGTCCTCGACGAAGGCGAGATGCGCGTTGGTCTTGTGAAAGCGGACGAGCAGCGCCTCCAAGGCCATGCCCGCCTTCACCGTCCGCACCGGGCGTGCGATCTTGAGCAGGTCGGGCGGCACGCCGCCCCCAGCCGCCAGCGCGATGGCGAGATCCTTGATATGCACCTGGCTGTCGGGCCGCGGAGACTTCGCCAGCGGGTAGCGGGAATGCAGGCGCGTGCGGATCAACTCGAGGTTGCGCTCCCACGGCTTGGCGGCGTCCAGCAGCACGACCTTCTCCCAGGGCATCATCACGTCCTTTACTTGCAAGGTCCCGAAGTCGAGGACGTTTTCCATCATCAGCAGGCGCGACAGCGTGAACTGGCCGCCCTCGTGCGAGGCGGCGAAGATCATGCGCAGCTCCTCCTGGCTGTGCGACAGCTCGACTTCGGTCAGGCGTATGCCGAAGATCCGCAGGACCGCATTCGACATCGCGTTCATGGCGGTGAGCGGCCAGCGGAACGCCATGTAGAACCAGTGCAGGGGGCGCGCCACCACGAGCGCAACCGCTTCCGCCTTGCGGATCGCCAGCGACTTCGGCGCGAGTTCTCCGACGATGATGTGCAAGGCCGTGATGAGCGTGAACCCCGCGGCGAACGAGATGCTGTGGATCGTCTTCTCGCCCGTGATCCCGACCAACCGGAGAAGGGGTGCGAGCAGACTGGCCGTGACCGGTTCGCCGACCCAGCCCAGGCCCAGGCTGGCGATGGTGATGCCGAGCTGGCAGGCGGAGAGATACGCGTCGAGCTTGCCCAGAATGCGATGAGCCAGTGCGGCGCTCACGTTTCCCTCGCGAGCGAGCTCCTGCATGCGGGTGTCGCGCACCTTGACGATCGCGAACTCCGTGGCCACGAAGAACGCGTTCAGCAGGAGGAGTATGACTGCGGCGACAATGTAGACTGCGATGAGCCACATGGCGCGCGCAAGGTATCGGGTGACCCCCCACGGGTCAAGGGTGTAGCATGACTTCCGCATGTCCCGCGTGCGGCTCTACATCGACGTCGATGGCGTCGTCCTCAAACCGGTCTTCGGCGACGCGCGCATCCCGCTGCAGCGGGTGGCGGAGGACCTCGCCGAGTTCCTCGAATGGGCGACGAAACACTTCGACTGCCACTGGCTGACGGCGTGGGCGGTCGACGGCGACGGCACGGCGCTGAAGTCGCGCCTGATCCCGAAGTTGCCGCCGACGGCGCGGAAGGTCAAAGTCGCGCGCTGGAAGCGCCTCAAGACCGACGCGTTCAAGGACGGCAACTTCCTCTGGATCGACGACGAACTCTACCCCGAGGAGCGCGAACTGTTGAAGAAGCGCGGCTGGACGTCGCGATACGTCCGCGTCGATCCGTTCGAGCCGTCGCTGAAGCCGGTGCGGGCGGCGCTCGAAGCGCGAGCCGCCGAGCTGTTCCCTCTGGCAGCTCGAAAGCGCTCGCCAAAGTGAGATTCCGGCTTAAAGCAGAGACCGCGGAGCAGGCGCGCATTAACACTGAGCGAGCCGAGGGAGCAGAGAGGAATTGGGGGGAACTCTCACTCCCAACCAAGGCTTGTCGGTTACCTCGGCTGTCTCGGTGTTGATCGGGCGGCTCGTTGTTCGCTCTACGGACGCAGGTCGGCAACGCCGATCGAGTCGACCTCGAAGTTGATCTTCTCGCCCGCCTCGCCGAACTGGAGGAAGATCTCGCGGACCTCGTCGCCGGCGCGGACGACATCGCGCTTCGACTTCTCGCGCGGGACCATCTTGTCGAATTCGACGACGAGCGTCTTCCACGTTGCGGACTTCTGCACCGCGAAGTCCTGGTGGAAGTTCAGCCGGTCCTTCGCGGTGACGAGGTTGAGCTGCACCATCAGGGTCGCGGCGCGCTCCGCGCGATAGACGATCGTCATGCGGCCGCGGGCGGGGATGCGGAAGATCGGCTCGCCCGATTCGAGGCGCATGACGGCCGCGTAGCTCTCGCTGGGGGCGCCCTTCGAGATGCCGTCGGTGACCAGCGCGTCCCACGCGCCTTTCTCGTCGAATGTCTCGCTGAAGAGCGAGCGCTCGGTGGGACGATGCGCGCGCGTCCATGAGTGGCGTCGCAGGTCGGCGTCCGTTGTGGCGATGGCGTCCTTGCCGGCGGTCGCGGTGGCCTGCTGTCCCGCGCCCAGCGTAACCTTCGACGCGGCGTTGCGGCATTCGACGCGACCTTCTTCGACCATGACGATCGAGCGATCGCCGTCGATTCGCACCGAGAAAACGGTGCCGATGTGGTCGATCTCGCACGCGCGGGTGACGATGTGCACGTCGCGCCCGCTGCCGATCAGTTCCGCCAGCAGCTCGCCCTGTTCGAGCGTGATGTTATTCCGCTCGAAGGTGACTTGGGAACGCGCGGCCAGCAGGATGAACCGGTCGGGCGCGAGCGTGAGCTTCGTGACGCTCTCGGCGCGAAGCTTGTCCCCTTCGGCGATCTTGAAGTCCTTTTGCGCCCCGCGGAATTTGCTGAGTTTCATTCCGGTGACGTCGAACGTGCCTTCGACTTCGGCGAACGCAACAACGGCGCGCTCGACGGGCTTCGGCGGCGGCTCCGGCGTCGTTTCGCTTGGGGGCGGCGACGTTGAGGGAGGTGTCGGAGGGGCGATCGGTGGCGTCTCCGTCTTCGGCGGAACCGGTTGCACCGTCGAAGGTGCGGGAGTCGGCTCGGGCGGCTTCTCCTTCGGCGGAACCGGCATCGGGGAGACCGTCGATGTCGGCGGCGGTGGCGGCGCCACGGTGTCCGTGCGGATGACGACCGGCTCCTGCTTCGTCGTCTCGCCTCCGCGAGTGGCGAGCACAATGACGAGCAGGGCCGCGGCGGCCGTGAGAGCGGCGGCGATCCAGGCCCCTGCGCCCGTCGAGTTCGACGCGAGGACGCGACGGTGCGTCGCCGGCTTCTTCCAGCGGTGCGCGATGCGCCGTCCGGCCGCGTCGAAGCCGCGGTAGAAGGTGTCGAGGTCGCGTTCCAGGTCGTCGGTCATTTGTTCGTCAGCCGTTCTCGCAGTTCAGCGTAAGCGCGTGAGAGCGTCTTGGTCACAGTCCCGAGGGGTTTGCCCAGCTCGCTCGCGATCTCATCGCACGACAGGCCGCGGTCGTGTCGCAGCGCGAGGAGGTGCTGCACCTCGGGGTCGAGTCTCGCGATCGCTTCGGCCAGCGGCAGGTCGGGTTCGGTGCGGGGGGCGGCGGCGTTCTGCGCTTCCTGCGCGACGCGATCCGCGTGATCGTCCCGCGTCCGCTTGCGACGCAGCCATTCGCTGCCCACGTAGCCGGCGATCGAGAGGAGCCAGTTGCCAAAAGAGCGGTTGTCGTCGAGGCGGCCTAGTCCCTGCCAGGCGCGCAGGAACGTTTCCTGCGCGAGATCCTCGGCCGAGGCGAGCTCGCGCGTGCACGCGTACTGTCGTGCGACGATGGCGCGGGCGTAGCGGTCGACGAGCTCCGAGAACGCCCGACGATCGCCGTTGCGAGCTGCCTGGACCAGGGTTGATTCATCCGCCATGGAGAGAGTGATCTTAGTCTCTAATTTTGCGACGTGAATCCGTGCAGCAAAGATTCACCGGCCACGCCACATCCCGATCCCAATCCCGAT
>CAYXVY010000134.1:0-7734 GCA_964468745.1 uncultured Planctomycetales bacterium
CCTCGATCGCGCCGTCCTTGGCGACGGTGACCTGGCGCAACGCGTCATCGGCTTCGAATCCGACGCCCGTCAGCACCACATTCGGGCGCGACATGCGGATCGCGCTCTTCGTCGTGATCTGCTGCAGCCGGTAACTGACGAACAGGTCGGGCGTTTCCACCTTCGATCCGTCCTCCATCGCGACGGTTACGCTGTCGCGCAGGTTGAAGTTCAGCTTCTTCCCGTCGATGGTCGCCACGCCGCATTTCAGGTTGACCTTCTGCGACTGTTCCTCCGCCGTGCGCGGCTGCGTGTGATACGTAATGTCCGCACCGTGGAGCTCCCCTGAGACCGTCGACTTGTCACGCTCCGAGATCACGGCTTCTCTGCAGACGATCTTCGCGGCGAGCGTATCGCCTTCCCAAACGGTGGCGGTGAAGTCGCGGATCGGCTGATCCGGATCCTGCAGAGCCAGGGCGGCGATCACGAACAAAATGGGGCGCATCTATACGATTCCGACGCCGATGAGATCCTGGATGTCGAGCATTCCGACGACGTCTCCCTTCTCATTTACAACGGGCAGTTCGTCGAATTTCTTTTCTCTCAAGATGCGCAGCGCCTCGCCCACCAGGCGGTCGGGCGCGATCGTCATCGCGTTGCGCGTCATCACCTGTCCAATGGCGAGCGACATGCCCGCCGGGTTCTTCGCCAGCAGGCGGCGCAGGTCGCCGTCCGTGAAGATCCCCGCGAATCGTCCCGTCTTGTCGACGACGGACACCGCGCCCGCCCTCGCGGCGGTGATCTTCGCGATCGCGCCCGAGACCGGCACATCCTCCGTGACGGTCGGGTTGCGTTCGCCGTTGCGCATGACGTCGCGCACCTTCGCGAGTCGCCGGCCGAGCTCGCCTCCCGGATGGAATCGCGCGTAGTCCTCCTTGTCGAGTCCGCGCTCCTTGAGGACCGTGAGCGCCAGCGCGTCCCCGAGCGCGAGAAGCGCCGTCGTGCTTGCGGAGGGGGCGAGTCCCAGCGGACAGGCCTCCTCGATGGCGCCGAGCTCGAGGACGAGATCGCTGAGCTTGCCGAGCGACGAGCCGCGACTTGCGGTCATCGCGATGAGCGACGCGCCGATCTCGCGGATGCGCGGAAGCAGGCGAACGACCTCCTCTGTCTCGCCGCTGTTCGAGAGCGCAATCACCACGTCCTCCTTCAGGACGCGGCCGAGGTCGCCGTGATACGCCTCCGCTGGATGCAGGAAATGGCTTGGCGTGCCGGTCGAGGCGAGCGTCGCGGAGATTTTCTGCCCGACGATGCCGGCCTTGCCCATGCCGGTCACGATGACGGCGCCCGTGCAGCCGAGGATGGCCGCCACCGCCTTGGCGAAGGTCTCGTCGATGCGAGGCACGAGCGAGGAGATCGCGGCGGCCTCGGTGCGGAGGACCTCCCGCGCGTGCTCGAGATCCATGCGCGGGATTATATGCCACGGGATCGGATGAGTGATAGAGCGCATTCCCCGGTTGGACGCATCTCCCGCCGCTTGTCTTAGGGGGTGGATTGCCCTAGTCTGCGTCGGCCCATGCTGGTCCTGAAGAACCTCCTGAGGCGCAAGGCGCGCTCGTTGCTCTCCCTCATGGGCGTGGCCATCGGCGTGGCGGCGATCATCGCGTTCAACGCCATCGGCCAGGGATTCAAGCGGGGTCTCGACCAGTATTTCCGGGAGAGCGACGCGCATCTGCTGGTCGTCAATCGAACCGTCCAGGATCCGGCCTTCTCCCGCGTGAAAAAAGAAGAGCTCGATTTCGTGCGCGGACTCTCCGGAGTGAAGCACGTGTCCGTCACCACCTTCTCGATCGCGGCGCCGCGCGGGCTGAAGGTGAAGTCGGGCATGCCGGCGTTGCTTCTCTTCGGGCGCACGCCGGGGGATCCGCTTCTCGACAAGTTCAAGTCGCGGACGAAGGGCGGCCTGATCCAGAAGGACGACGAGATCATGCTCGGCTCGATGACCGCCGAAAACCTGAAGCTCGGCCCCGGCGATGCGCTGGAGCTGTTCGGCAGGACGTTCCGGATCGTCGGCGTGCACACATCCGACGTCGCCTTCGAGCGGGTCGGCGCGATCATCTCGAATTCCGTCCTCCAGGAGCAGCTGAAGATGGGGGAGGCGGCGGCCATCGCGTTCGTCTACCTGCATCCCGGCGTGGATCTCGAGCAGGTGCGGCGCGCCGTCGAGGAAAAGTACTCGCACCTGTCGGCGATACAGACGCAGGAATTTACGATGTACTACAACCAGCTCGAGTACATCGACTGGTTCGTGTGGGTGATCTCGCTCGTGTCCGTGGCGGTCGGGGGGCTGGGCGTGCTCAACACGATGCTCATGAGCGTGAACGAGCGCACGCGAGAGATAGGGACGCTGCGCGCCGTCGGATGGAGCCGCGCCCGCGTGCTGCGCCTCATCCTCTCGGAGGGAACGGCGATCAGCTTCGCCGGCGGACTGGGCGGGCTCGTCGGCGGATGGCTGGGGGCCGAGGTGCTGATCCGCTGGGCGCCGCGCGATTTCCTGTCGACGCGTTACTCGCCGGAGCTCTTCCTTCTCGCCCTTACGACGGCGGTCGTGCTCGGTTTCTTCGGAGCGCTCTATCCCGCGTGGCAGGCGTCGCGACTGTCACCGATCGAGGCGCTGAAGTATGAGTAGTTCCGCCGTTCGAACCGTCGATCTCATCAAGCACTACGAAGGCGGGCAAATCCGCGCGCTCAATGGCGTGAGCCTCGAGGTGGCGAGGGGCGAGTTCGTGGCGATCATGGGCCCCAGCGGCTCCGGGAAATCGTCGTTCCTGCACTGCATCGGCGCGCTCGACGTCCCGACCTCCGGCGAGGTGTGGCTGAACGGGCGGTCGCTCGCGGCCGAGCGGAATCTTGACGCCGTGCGCGCGCGCGAGGTCGGATTCGTCTTCCAACTCCACAATCTCCTGCCGACACTGACCAGCATTGAAAACGTCGAAATCCCGATGATGGGACTGGGAGTCGCGTCCGCCGAGCGGCGCCGCCGAGCCCACGAACTGCTCGACCTTGTGGGCCTGTCTGCGCGCAAGGGATCGATCGCCACGAAACTCTCCGGCGGCGAGCGCCAGCGGGTTGCCATTGCGCGAGCCCTCGCGAACAGTCCGGCGCTCATCCTGGCAGACGAGCCGACCGGGGACGTGGATTCGAAGACCGGTGAACAGATCATGGCGACACTTCTCGACGTGCGGAAACGCGCGGGCGCAACGCTCATCGTCGTGACGCACAATCCCCTCGTGACCAAGGGCGCCGATCGCGTGATGGAGATGCGCGACGGCCTGTTGAATCGGGTGTCCAACTGATGCCGACGTACGAGCGCAAAGGCTGGTTTACGATCGAGATCCCCGACGGCTGGGTCGGCGAGGAGGAGGGCGGTGTCGTCGTGCTGCATCACCCTGACCGCTCAGGCGCGATGCACGTCACCGCCCAGACCCTTGAGAACCGCAAGGCCGACGACCGGATCGATGTGTTCATCGCCCTGCGCGGCTACCTGCGCGGCGTCGGCATCAACGTGCAGCCGACGAAGGCCGATCGCTGGACCCGCAACGGGCTCGAAGGGGCGAGCTATGAGCACGCTTCGATGGAGGAGGGGGAGGGGCCGACATTCTGGCGCACGTGGATGATGACGAACCAGGAAGTGCTCGCGACGCTGACCTACAACTGCCCGGATGCTGATCGGAGCTTGGAGCGCGCAGAGGTCGACGGTGTCGTTGAGAGTCTTCGGCTGACCAAGATTCGATAGCCACAGAGACGCAACCCAGGCACGCACCTTCCGATTGGAGCCGCCATGAATGCCAAGGGGACCTCCTCAAGACCGGCGGATCTCGGTCATTCCACACCAGACGGGAATTAACACCGAGAGATCCGAGATAACCGAGTAAACGGTGGCGGGGCATTCACGCCCATCCAAGCCTTCTCGGTTCCCTCGGTGTTGATCGGGGGGATGGCTCCGCGTCGATCGGACTCCGTGCGCTCTTCTACTTCACATCCATGACGCAGCGGAAGCCGACCGTCTTCAGCTGCTTCTGGTTGGGCGGATGGAAGTCGCGCGACCAGACGGGCGCTGCCTTGTCGAGGTAGCAGCCGCCCCGCACGATGCGGTTCGTCGTCCGCGGATGATCGCGATAGCTCGACGTCCACTCCCAGACGTTGCCCGCCATGTCGTGGCAGCCGTACGGGGACTTGCCCGCCTCGAAGAGTCCGACGGGCGCCGTCACCTCGGAATAGCCGTCCTTCTCGCCCTTGTAGTCGTACCAGTTGCAGCGCTTTTCGCGCTCGTCCCATTCGTTGCCCCACGGATAGCGTCGTCCGTCCGTCCCGCGCGCCGCCTTCTCCCATTCCTGTTCGGTGGGAAGCCGCTTTCCCGCCCAGGAGGCATAGGCGACCGCGTCGTAGTAGTCCACTCCGACGACGGGCTTCTTGGGATCGATGAAGTCCTTCATGTCGGAGCGGTCCCACCACGTCGGCGTGTGGTCCTTGCTGCGCCCCTCGTTCGTATCGCACTTCGAATGGTCGTTCGTGCGGCGGATCCACTCGAAGAAGATCGCGTACTGCTCGTTCGTCACTTCGCAGACATCGATGTAGTACGCCGGCATTTCGACCGGCTTCGCGAGCACGTCCGGCGGACGCACTTCGCGCTGGTTGCAGCCGAACTCGAACGTGCCAGCCGGCACGTGCGCCATCCCGAGTTCCTTCAAGGTGAACGTCAGTTTGCGCTCCGCCCCCGCCGCGCCCTGCACCTCGCGCTCGATTCCGAGCACGCGCACGCGATGCCTGCCCGGCTCCAGGCGCAGGCCCGACGTCGGTGCCTTGCCCACCGCCTTGCCGTCGATGAA
Organism: uncultured Planctomycetales bacterium; assembly: GCA_964468745.1. Taxonomy (GTDB): domain Bacteria; phylum Planctomycetota; class MHYJ01; order MHYJ01; family JACPRB01; genus JACPRB01. The sequence goes on from CAYXVY010000134.1 coordinate 4,866, forward strand.
AACTTCGGCCCCCGGCACCTCGCACTCGATCGTGAGCGTCCCGGGCGGAATCCGCTGCAGCGTCGCGCGCGCCAGTACCGACTGCGTCTTATCGACGACCGTGACCGACGTGGTGTTTTCGTAGTAGCCCTCGAAGCGGAACTTGACGGCGTGCTCGCCGCCCTCGACCAGATCGACGCGCGGCGTGCGGCCGATAAGACGGTCGTCCAGGTAGATGTCCGCCCCCGGCGGATCACTCTCGAACTCGACGCGTCCCTTGATCTTCACGAGCTGGAAGTCGAACTTCACCGCCCCCGAGACCGGGATCTTCTCGTCGGTCGGCTCGTGGTGAGTGAGCTCGAGTCGCACGCGATGCGTTCCGGCCGGCATCTCGATCTCGCATGGCGTGGGCTGTGGCTGGCGGACACCCTCGACGTAGAGCAGGGCACCTTCCGGCTTCGACGTAATCGTCACCTTGTGCTTTTCGTCGGTCGCCGCGGTGGCGTCGCCCGGCACGAGCCGGAGCGTGCGCTCGACCGAGGCGCCGCCGAGAACGCGGACCTCGAAGGCGACTTCGGTGTATCCATCGCGCCTGAGGCAGACGGCGTGCACGCCGGCGGGCACTTCGTCGTCGTAGGGCGTGAGCCCGACTTTCTGGCCGTTGAGATGGACCTCCACCTGCGAGATGCCCGGCGTCCGGATCTCGAGACGGCCGCGCTGGCGCACGAGCTCGAGGCGGTCGAACGTCGCCGGCTTGTCGCTAACTTCGCGCGCGCTCAATTCCGCGCGCGTGCGCTCGTCGAGCAGGGCGAAGACGCGTTTCGAGCCTGTCGTGCGCGGTTCGAGAACGACGAGCCGCGTGTCGTAGAAATCGCGCGACACGAGAACCTGATGCCGGTCGAACGAGAGCGGGATGTCGCACGGCGTGGTGAACGTCTTGTCGCCGTCTACGAGCAGGGTTGCGCCTGGAGGCGTCGTCTCGAAGCGGAACGTGCCGGCGCTGCGGTCGGAGGTCACGCTCACCATCGTCGCGTGATCGGCGAGTTGCCGGCGCAGCTTGAAGTACGAGGGCACCGTGATGCCCAGCAGCACCAGCACGAATGCGAGAAGCGACCATTCGAGGATGCGCATCGCCGGGCGTGGGCCCGGCTGCGGCGCCCTCGGCTGGGACGTCGTCTTGGTCTTGGCGGGGGCGGCGCCCGCCGCGGGGATTGGCTTGACCTCGCCGCTGGGCGAGATATGCGCGGCCTTGGCGCCGTCGGCCACGAGCCGCAGCAGGAAGTCCTCCTTCGCCTTGAGGAGGTCGTCGACCATCTCGCGCGCGGTGGGGTAGCGCTGGTCGCGGTCGATCGATAGCGCCTTCTTGCAGATGTGGTCGAGCCGGCTCGTAACGACCGGATTCAGCTCGCTCGGAAGGTCCATTCCCAGGGGCAACTCGCCCGTAAGCATCTCGTAGAGGACCACGCCCAGCGAGTAGATGTCGCTGCGAGCGTCGACATGGCGGTTGGGGAGCATCTGCTCCGGTGCGCTGTAGAAAAGCGTGCCCGTCAGGACGCGCACGCCCGTCGTGCGGCCGTCTTCCGAGAGAGCCATGTCGGTCTGCAACCCGCCGTCGGGCATCTTCCCGAGGCCGAGGTCGGTGATCTTCACGTAGTGAAGGAGGGCCTTGTGATCCTTCGCCACGTGGATTCGCTTGCGTTCGACGAGGATGTTCTCGGGCTTGATGTCCTTGTGGATGATCGAGCGTGAGTGCGCGTACGAGAGCGCTTCGAGGACCTGGACCGCGATGTCGATCGCGTACGGCGGCGGCAGGATGCCCTCCGACTGCATGAACTGGCGGAGATTCTTGCCTTCGACGTACTCCATCATGAAGTACGGCGGATCGTGCTGCGTATTGAGTCCGATGGTGCGGACGATGTTCGTGTGCTCGAGCTGGTGCTGGAAGACGGCTTCTTTCGCGAGGAGATCCATCGCTTCGGGCTTCGTCGGGATCTTGATCGCGACGAATTTGCCGGGGATCTGCGCGTGCTCCGCTTTCCAGACCTCGCCAAATCCGCCCTGCCCCAACTTTTCGACGAGCGTGTACTCGGAGATCCGCTGCCCCTTTTCCACGTTGCGGTATGCCATACTCAGAGCCTCTCTGCGAACTACGATATTATTCTATCCCGTCGCGGCGCTCGGGGAAGGTACGACGTTGACGGCGGGCCGGTGCCCCGTAAAATATGCGCCACTATTAGGACGTACCGGATAGCGGCTTTCATTCCATACGTTCCATGAAAAACAATAAGAGCCGGGCGTTGTTCGAGCGCGCGCTCCGGGGGATCCCGGGAGGCGTCAACAGCCCCGTGCGGGCGTTCGGAGCGGTAGGGGGAGAGCCGCACTTCATCCGGTCGGGGAAGGGCGCGCGAATCGTCGACGAGGACGGCAATTCCTTCATCGATTACGTGGGTTCATGGGGGCCGCTGATCCTGGGACACGCTCATTCGGCGATCGTCAAGGCGGTGAAGACGGCGGCCGCCCGGGGGACGACGTACGGCGCACCCACGGCCGGCGAAGTGGACCTGGCCGAACTGATCCGCGGCGCCATCCCGTCGATGGAAATGGTGCGTCTCGTCAGCTCCGGCACCGAAGCGTGCATGAGCGCGCTGCGGGTCGCGCGCGCGTTCGCGAAGCGTGACGCGATCGTGAAATTCGAGGGGTGCTATCACGGCCACGCCGACGCCCTCCTCGTCAAGGCGGGCTCCGGGGCCGCGACGTTCGGCGTGCCCACCAGCCCCGGCGTTCCGCGCGAGGTGGTCGCGAAGACGATCGTTCTGCCGTACAACGACGTTGACGCGCTGCGCAAGCTGGTGAAGAAGCGCTGGCGTGAAATCGCGGCGGTGATCGTCGA
>CAYXVY010000135.1:0-4525 GCA_964468745.1 uncultured Planctomycetales bacterium
GACGAAGTGACGACGTCCGTGGTGCGGGGCGAGATCGCGTCGGCCGAGTTTGAACTCCCGGAGAAGTTGAAGCTGACGCCGCTCAAGGGATTCGATCCGGACGCGGGGCCGAAGCCCGAGAAGCCGAAGGACTTCACGCCCTCCTACAAAGAGGACGATATCGATCGCGAGCGCGACCCGCTGAAGAAGCCGCCTGAGGAGAAAAAGGAGCCTCCGAAATAATGGAGCGGGCGCATCTGCTGGTCTCCGGCCGCGTTCAGGGCGTCGGGTACCGGGCGAGCATGATGGGGGAGGCGCGGGAACTCGGGCTCGCGGGGTGGGTGCGCAATCTCGACGACGGCCGCGTCGAGGCGGAGGTCGAGGGTCCGCGCGAGAAGGTCGAGTCGCTCGTCGCGTGGTGCCGGCAGGGTCCCCCCTCCGCGCACGTGACCGATGTGTCGGTCGACTGGACGGCGGGGCGGGGCGAAAAGGGGTTCCGCATCGCCCATTAACGCCATTGACGCTATACTCACACTATGAAGCACATTGCTGTTCTGGCGCTTCTGGGGCTCGCGGGCTGCTACTTCCCGACGCACGAGGAGGAGCACTACGTGTCCGGTCCGCAGGGTCCGCCGCGCACGGCGGCGAAGATCAACTTCGACCATCGCGATCCGATGGCGCGCAGCGACGTCGAGAAGCTCGTCAAGGCGGGCGTCTCCGACGCCGTGATCCTCGAGAAGGCGAAGAAGTCGGGCATGGTGAAGCTGGGCACGGACGACATCATCGCGATCAAGCAGTCGGGCGCGTCCGATGCGCTCATCAAGGAGCTCATCACGACGGAACAGCGGGTGAGCGTGCCGCAGGAGATGTACACGCCGTCTACCGCCACGACGGTGTATCGGCACACGTATTACACGGCGCCATCCGTCTACCTGGGCTACTCGTGGGGCTGGCCGGGGTATTACTCGTGCTGGCCGCGCAGTTACTACGGCGGGTATCGCTGCGGTCCGCGGTTCGGGGTGCGCATCGGCTGGTAAGGGCGCCCGGGCGAGTCGAAGGGTTGGGGGTGACGATGGGTTGGGACGGGAAGGAGCGTCGTCGCCGCAAGCGGTACGCGGTGAAGAACACGACGCTGCACTATCGGAAGGGCGGGATGCTGGCGTTCCTCTTCCCGGCCTCGCCGACGTACCTCGTGCTCAACTTCAGCGAGATCGGCGGCCACTTCATCACGCGTCAGGAGCTGGCGGCGGGCACGTCGCTGCGGATTTCGATGAATGCGCCGAATGTGAAGGGGACGATCCATGCGGCGGCGCGCGTCGTCTGGTGTCGCAAGTCCGAGGAGATCAACGCGTACCGCGTGGGCGTCGAATTTGCGTCGCTGGGCGGCCGTTCGCGAATGGTTCTGAAGAACCTGCTTGACACCGCAATTCTCGAGAACGTAGAAATATCGACGAAAGTCTACCTAAAAGAGATTGAGAGGCTTTAGTGGCGAAATCCGCGGAGAAGTCGACACGGTACCGGATGACGTTTCCCGAGCAGGTCCTGGGCGAGCCGATCATCTACAAGCTGTCGCACGACTTCGCGGTGATCCCGAACATCATGCGCGGGCGCATCACGGACAAGAGCGCCTACCTTGAAGTCGAGCTGGTCGGTTCGCCCAAGAACACGGAGAAGGCGCTCAAGTTCCTCGGCGAGCGCGGCGTCACCGTCCAGAAGCTGGACTAACGCCGGGGGTTCGCCAGGGTCTGATCCCGGGTCGCGCTCTGTCGATCGACGCTGCCATCGTCACCGCAGCGCCTGCTGGGAGTCGGTGTTGCCCCCCTGGATCTCTCCGCTGTCGGGATTCACGCGGAAGATGTAGCACTGCGTGATATCCGTCGTCCCCCGCCGGATGACCGAAACCTGCCGCCACGCGGAGCCCGTCGCCAGGGGCACGTCCTCCACCTGCCAGTTCAGCTTGTTTGTCAGCATTTCGCGGACCTGCGGGTACTTCTTGAGCATCTGGATGTGCTTCGGATCCTCCGAGTCGTCCGGCTTCGACGAGAACTTCGCGTGGATGCTCTCGCGGAAGGCGATCCCGCCCGGCTTGAAGATCAGCCAGTACGCGAAGGAGCACACGGCAACCGCGATGCCGAACTTCACGCCGTAGTTGATCCAGGCCTTCATGGTTCCGCTGGTGCCCTTGCCGGAGCGCTCCCATTCCAGATTTCCGCAGTACAGGCAGTTCCCGTTGGCCGGGAGAATCCGTTCGCACTTTCCGCATGTCGCCATATCAGCCTCCTATCGCACTCCCATCGGAGCGCCCGAACCCTGCCGTGAACCGCGCCGCGCGAGCTCCACCTCGACCGTGCGCCACACCTCCGCGCTGGACTTGCCCCACCGCGGAGCGACGAGCCACGCGTTGGAGAGCTCGCCCGCCACCCTTTCGATATACAGGTTTGACGGCAGTCGTTCAATGACATCACACGCAAGCGCGACCCAGTCGTCGAGGCTCAGCAGCTTCAGCTCCCCGCGCGCATGCGCCGCCTCGAGCGGCGTCGCCTTCGCGACGTAGAAATGGTGCAGCTTGACGGCATCGACGCCGAGTGACGTGACGTGATCGACGGTCTCGAGCATCATCGCGTGCGTTTCGCCCGGCAATCCGAAGATGAGGTGCGCGACGATTTCGAACCCGCGCCCGCGCGCGCGGCTGACAGCGTCGTCGAATTCGGAAACGGTGTGCGCACGGTTGAGCGCCGCAAGGGTGGCGTCGTGCGCGCTCTCGAGGCCGATCTCAAGCCAGACGCGCGTGCGCCGCGCCGTCGCTTCGACCAGTTCGAGCACCGGCTCGGCCAGACAGTCCGGGCGTGTCGCAATCGCGAGGCCGACGACCCGGTCGAACGAGAGCGCGAGGTCCCAGAGGGCGCGCAGTTCGTCGACCGGCGCATACGTGTTCGTGTACGCCTGCAAGTAGATGATCGCGCGCTCGTCGGACGCGCACTTTGCGAGCCCGCGCTCGATCTGGTCGCGGACGCTCACGCTACGGTCCCGCGCGGGCGGACTGAAGGACCGGTTGTCGCAGTATGTGCAGCCTCTCCACGCCTTGGTGCCGTCGCGATTCGGACACGTGAATCCCGCGTCGACCGGCAGCTTGCGCACCTTGAAGGGGAAGGCACGCCGCAGGTGGTCGCTGAATCGGTAGACGAGGGGCTCCACACGCCTAGTCTACGCGGGCACGCACTCGTTTGCGACTTTACGCGCCCACGGGCCCTGATGGAGGGCCGAGCACCTTCTTCGGGCACAATTGACCGTTCTTCTCGATGCCGATGCCGAGAAACTTCTGTCCCTCGTAGACGCGCACCACAGGGGCCGGTGGCGTCTCGTCGAGCTTCTGGCCCATCAGAAAGCGGCCCGCATAGTCGGCGGGCAGTTGCATTGCCGGCAGGTCGGCGATGCCGGCGTCGATCGGCAAAAGGCGCGCAGGGTCGAAGTCGCGCGTTGCGTGCTCCACGCGGAACGGGCCGCTCGCGGTGCGCCGGAGCGCGTCGAGCGACGCGCCGCAGCCCAGCGACTCCCCGAGGTCGCGCGCCAGGGATCGGATATACGTCCCCTTCGAGCAGCGGATGCGGAAATGTGCGACGGGCGGATCGAACGAGAGCAGGGCAAATTCGTGGACGCGCACGGTCCGCTCCGGGGCCTCGACCTTTTCGCCTGCGCGCGCGTACTGGTAGAGCCGCTTGCCTTGGATCTTCACTGCAGAGTACGCCGGCGGGCGCTGTCGGATCTCGCCGGCGAATTTCGCGGCCGCGGCGATCAACGTCTCGCGCGTCACGCCGCTCGCATCGCGCTCGGCGACGACCTTTCCCTCCATGTCGTCCGTCTCCGTCACCCGGCCCAGCCGGATCGCCGCCTCGTACGCTTTGTCGTGCCCCTCCATGAATTGCATCATCTTGAGAGCGCGGCCGAGGCTGATGACGAGAAGGCCCGTCGCCTGCGGGTCGAGCGTCCCAGCGTGCCCCGCGTTCCATTCGCCGGACTCCGATCGTACACGCATGACGACGTCGTGGGAGGAGGGACCTCGCTCCTTGTCGATGAGAACGATGCCGTCCATGCGCCGCATTGTATAGTTGCGCCATGCCCGGGACGCTTTACGTCGTCGCGACGCCGATCGGGAATCTCGAGGATGTCACGCTGCGTGCGATCCGGATCCTGCGCGAGGTCGACGCGATCGCGTGCGAAGACACGCGCACGACGAGCAAACTGCTGGCGAAGCACGACATCCGCAAACCGCTCCTTGCCTATTACGGGCGCAGCGGCGAGGGAATTCTTGGCCGGCTGAAGCGCGGCGAGTCGGTCGCCCTTGTCAGCGAATCCGGCACGCCCGGAATATCGGATCCGGGGGCGGACCTCGTCGCCGCGGCTCACGAGGCGAAGATTCCCGTTCGAGCGATTCCGGGCGCGTGTGCGCTGGCGGCCGCGGCGAGCGTCTCCGGCTTTTCCACCGACGAGCTGCTGTTCGCGGGCTTCCTGCCTAAGAAACCCGGGAAGCGACGCAAGGCGCTCCAGG
>CAYXVY010000136.1:0-25708 GCA_964468745.1 uncultured Planctomycetales bacterium
GTGAAGTTCGCCGACGCCGACCTCATCGGGATCCCCTTGCGGGTCACCGTCGGAAAGCGGACGATCGAATCCGGCACGGTGGATCTGCAGAGACGCAAGGACCGCAAGGAAAAGACCCAGAAGAGCGTCCCGGTTAAGGATGTCGCCACTGCCGTACGCGAGGAATGGAATGGCTTATAGAATCCTCGGTCTTTTGTCCCTGGTCCTGGGTCTCGTTGCTTGCCAGGGCGGCGCGGGGTCGAACACCTCGAACAACAACGGCGAGGACCCCTTTACGCCCGGCGAGACGGGCAAGGCGATCAAGGTCACGTACATCCGCTTCAACTTCGACCCGCGCACGAAGAAGTACGTGCCCGAATACCGCGTGATGCTGTCGGACGGGTGGCGCGCGAAGAACGGCCGCTCGGCGCGCGAGCCGTTCCTCAAGATCTACAAGAATCCGTTCCTGGCGGAGTCGATCCCTGACGTGGTGCTCGCGGAGCTCGTCGGGTCGATGATCAAGTTCGGCCTCAATGACCTGCGCTCGACAACGCCCGAGATGGTGGACCTCCAGCAGCTCAAGGCGATCGAGAAGACGAACCAGGCGGAAGTGGCGATGCGCTGGCGCATCATCAACGTCGAGACGGACGATATAAAGAAGACGATCCTGTTCCCGCAGAACGACGATCGGCCGTCCACGACGGGCTTCGCGGCGAAGTTCGCGAAGGTCGAGCGCGAGGTGATCAAGGTCGCCGTCCAGTGGACGGTGCAGGTCACATACGAGGCGCCGCCGCTCGTTCCGAAGTAGACGCGCTACGCAAATCGGCGGACGATCAGGCTGATGCAGTGGCCGCCGAAGCCGAACGCGTTCACCATCGCGGCCTTCACGTCGAGCTCGCGCGACGCGTTCGGCACGTAGTCGAGGTCGCAGTCCGGGTCGGGCTCCTCGTAGTTCATCGTGCCATGGACGCGGCCGTCGCGCATCGCCAGCACCGTAGCCACGAGCGCGATCGCGCTCGACGCCCCGACCGAGTGGCCGATCATCGACTTCGTGCCGCTGATGGCGAGCTTCTTCGCGTGGTCCCCGAAGACGCGCTTCATCGCGGCCGTTTCCATTTTGTCATTGAGCGGCGTCGACGTTCCGTGCGCGTTGACGTGCTGCACGTCCTCCGGACGCAGCCCCGCGTCGGCGAGCGCGGCCTTCATCGCGAGGATGGCCCCTTCCCCGTTCGGCTCCGGCGCCGTGATGTGATACGCGTCGCTCGCCTGGCCGAAGCCGGCGAGTTCCGCGAGGATGCGCGCGCCGCGCTTCTTCGCGTGCTCGAGGTCCTCGAGCACGACGAATGCCGCCCCCTCGGAGATGACGAAACCGTCGCGCTTGCGGTCGAACGGGCGCGAGGCCTTCTCCGGATTCTCATTGCGGGTCGACAACGCGCGGATGTTGTCGAACGACGCGGACATGAAGATGCAGGACATCTCCTCCATCCCGCCCGCCAGCATGACGTCCGCGTCGCCGCACTGGATCAATCGCAACGCGAGCCCCAGCGCGTGTCCGCCGGCGGAGCAGGCGGAGCACGTCGTCACCGACGGTCCGCGCAGCCCGAATTCGAGCGAGACGTGCGCCGGGGCCGCGTTCAACATGACGCGCGCGACGAACAGGGGATGGATGCCGCGAGCTCCCCTCGCGTTGAAGCCCTTCGATTCCTTGACCGTCTCGCCCATGTCGCCGACACCCGTGCCGACGTAGACGCCCGTGCGGCCGAGGTTTGGAGGAGCCGCGGCGAAGCCCGCGTCGCGCCACGCCTCCGTCGTCGCGGCGAGCACCATCTGTGTGCCGCGGGCGATGCGGCGCATGTCCTGTTTCGAGCCGATCCTCTCCGGGTCGAACCCCTTCAACTCGCCGCCGATCTGCGAGTGGAGCTTGTACTCGACCATCTGCGAAACGACGGCGATCGAGTTGCGGCCCGCGAGCAACGATTCCCACGTCGAGCGCGCGTCATTCCCCGCCGGCGTCAGGCAACCGAGACCGGTGATGACGACGCGACGCCGCGTCATCGGGCGGTCGTCTCGTGCAGCGCGCGGACCGCGTCGCCGACCGTCACGATCGTCCTCGCCTGATCGTCGGGGATGGCGACATTGAAAGCCTGCTCGAATTCGTAGAGCAGCTCGACGATGCCGAGCGAATCGGCGCCGAGATCTTCGCGATAGCGGCTCGTCGGCTTCACCTCGTCGAGGTTCCGCTTCAGGATCTTCGCCGTGATTTCGCGGACCTTTTGTTCAATCTCCTGGGGAGTCATGGGGTGCGAGTATCGCAAAGCGGGCGATGCACGTCCAGAGAGTCGCTTGTGAAGCCCGTTGCACAGGGGGGCTCCAACCGTGTTCAGGATGCGCGGCACGGCGATTGCTCTCCAGTGAGCATGTTCAAGAGCCGCGGTCGCCCCAGCGGGCTGGGGTTTGCGTTCGCGGACAGCATCGACTTCGTGGAAGCCGGCGCGTGGGACAAGCTGACGAAGGGGGCATCCCTCTTCCTGTCACGCGAGTATCTGCGGGCGCTGGAGTCGGCGGCCCCGTCGGGCCTCCGGATGCGCTATGCGCTTCTCTATCGCGGGCGCGAACCGGTTGCCGCCGCGGCGGCGCAAATCGCCCAGCTGACGGCGGAGCGGATGGTCTCCGTCGCGGAAACTCCCATCGCGAAACTGCGGTCGAAGGCGCTTGGAAAGACGCATGTACGCGTCCTCGTTTGCGGCAATCTCCTTTCATGGGGATGTCACGGCGTCGCATTCGCGCCGGGCGAAGATCCGGCGATGCTCTGGCGCGGCGTGGTCGAGGGGCTCTACCGCATTCACCGTTCCGAGCGCCTGTACGGCGACGCGGATCTCGTCCTGATCAAGGACACGACCGACGCGACGCCCGCGACGGACGCGCTGCGCACGTGTGCGTTTCGCGCGATCGAGACCGAGCCCGACATGGTGCTCGACATCGCTCCCTCGTGGACACGCTACGACGACTATCTCGGGGCGCTCACGTCGGACTATCGTCGCGCGGCGAGGAAAGTGGCAAAGCAGATGGAGGAGGCGGGATGCCGCATCGAACGGCTCGACAACCTCGCGCCGCACGCCGGGCGACTCCACGAGCTTTACCTGCAGGTCCACAACAATGCGGACGTGCGGCCGATCACGGTGACGCCGTCGTACTTTCCGGAACTGGCCACGTCCCTCGGGGATCGGTTCCGCTGCGTCGCCATCCGGCGCGGCGGCGAGATCCTGGGATACGCAACGCTCCTGCGCGACGGCGACACGGCGGTCTTTTATTACCTCGGATTCGATCGCGAGGCGGCGAGGGAACTGCCGATCTACCTCCGCCTTTTACACGCGACGATCGAAGAAGCGATAGCGATGCGCTGCCGGCGGCTTTCAATGGGGCGCACGGCGCTGGAGCCGAAGGCGCGACTGGGGGCGCGGCCGGAGGCGATGCGCGTATGGCTTCGCCACTCCCATCCGCTGCTCAACCTGATCGTGCGCGGCCTGGCGCGCGCGGTGCATCACCAGGAAGCACCGGAGCGCAATCCATTCAAGTGAATCACGCACCCGATCCATCGCCCGATCACGCTGCGGACAGTTAAGATGCACCGCGATGCTGGTCGATTCTCACGCACACCTGGATGACCGATCGTTCGACGCCGACCGCGAGGCCGTCATCGATCGCGCGCGACGGAACGGCCTGCACCGCATCGTGACGGTCGGTACGGATCAAGAGTCGTGCGAACGCGCCGTGGCGATCGCGGAGAAGAACGATTTCATCTACGCCGCCCTCGGATACCACCCGCACGAGAGCGACCGGTACATGAACGACGACCTGTCGAAGCTGCGCGCGTTGTGCGCGTCGCCCAAAGTCGTCGCCATCGGGGAGACGGGGCTGGACTACGCCAAGAAGTTCGCGAGCGTCGAAAACCAGAAGCTCCTGTTCCGGCGGCACATCGCCCTCGCCCGGGATCTCGAGAAGCCGGTGGTCATCCACTGCAGGGACGCACACGCGGACACCCGCGCCATCCTGCGCGAAGAGAAGGTGAATCGCGGCGTCATCCACTGCTTCAGCGGCAGCGACGACGACGCCCGCGACTACATTTCGCTCGGCTTCTACTGCTCGATCGCGGGCCCGGTCACGTTCGCGAACGCCGACCGGCTTCGCGAAACCGTGCGCGGCATCCCTCTCGACCGCCTGCTCGTCGAGACGGACTGTCCGCTCCTCACGCCGGTGCCCCATCGGGGAAAGCGCAACGAGCCGTCGTACGTTCTGTACACGGCCGCCGCCGTCGCCACGGCGCACGGCATCCCGTCGGAGCGCGTGGGCGAAATCACCTCGCGGAACGCCGTCGATCTATTTAGAATTTCATGAGGATGCCTGTAGCGCGAACCCACGCGATTTTGATCGTCGATGACGAGCGCGAGAACCTGAATCTCCTCGCAAACGTCCTCGGCGACAACTACGCAATTCTGCGCGCGCAGGACGGTGCCGCGGCGCTGCGGCTGCTGGAACAGCAGCACGTGGACATGATCATCACGGACCAGCGCATGCCGAAGACGAAAGGCGTGCAGCTGCTCGAACAGGTTCGAGAGCGCTACCCGCACGTCGTGCGGATCCTGATCACGGCCTACCCGGATATCTCGGTGGCCGTCGACGCGATCAACCGCGGCCAGGTCAAGCGGTACGTCTCGAAACCGTTCGACCCCGAGGAGCTCAAGGTCATCGTGCGGCAGGAGTTCGATTTCTACGAACTGCAGCGCGCCAACGCGCAGCTCAGCGAGGAGCTCGGGCGGGTCGTCAGCGAGCTCGTGAAGGCCAACCGGCAGCTCAAGGAGCTCGACCGGATGAAGGACAGCTTCCTCGCAAACGTGTCGCACGAATTGCGCACGCCGCTGGTGTCGGGCATCGGGTACCTGGACCTGATCCTCGACGGCGGCATGGGCGCGGTGCCCGCATCCATGCAGAAGGGACTTGGCGTAGCGTACACGAATCTCGGGCGGCTGCTGGTGCTCATCGAGGACCTGCTGTCGCTCGCGCGCCACAAGTACCGTCGCGAGTCGCTCGATCGCACGTCGTTCGACATCCGCGACCTGATCGACGAGTGCGTGCAGTCGCTCAAGGGACGGTCGCGCAAGGCTGCGCTCGACGTGCACGTCCGCGTCCCGCGAGGCCTCCCGAACGTGCACGCCGACGAACGCCGCATCCACAGCGTGATCACGAACGTGCTTTCGAACGCGGAGAAATTCACAGCCGAGAACGCGAAGATCGAGATCCGCGTGTCGCGCGCGAAGGGGAGCCGCTGCACTGTCGAGGTGCGGGACAATGGCGTGGGCGTGCCCGCGGGCCAGCCGCGCTCGGACTTCCCGTCCTTCAAGTCCACCGACGACAACAAGTCGCGCCGCTTCGGAGGCCTCGGCATCGGCCTCGCGCTCGCTCAGCACGTGCTGCAGATGCATGGGTGCTCCATTTCGCTGGAGGCCGCACCCGGCGGGGCCGGCGCGTTGGCGCGGTTCGACCTTCCTCTTGCCGCAAAAGCCGTCTCGCGCTCATGACCCCGGATCCCGGACGCGCCGGCGCCCAGCCTCCGGAGGTCGCGCTCAGCGACGAGGAATCCGCGGTGATTGCGTCCATCCTCCTGGAGAGCGGCGCGGAGCCGACCCTCATCTCCGACGCCGACCGCCAGACGATCCTCGAGGCAAACCGCCGGGCGTGCGAGGTCTTCGGGTACGGGCGCGAGGAATTCATCGGGATGCCGGTATATCGCCTCATGGCGCCCGAGCTCTCCAGCCGCACGGCAGCCGAGGCGGTCACGCACACCCTCGACACGACGGGGGTCTACCGCAACAACCGGATGCCTGCGGCGCGCAAGGACGGCACGCGTTTCATCGCCGATCTTTCCGTCCGGCGCCTCCGCATCGGCACGCGGCGCTACAGCGTCTCGATCTTCCGCGACCTCACCGAGAGCATGCGCGCGGACGAGTTCTACCGCGCGCTCTTCCTGGAGGCGCGGCAAGTGATCGGCCTCGTCGATCCCGAGACGTTCACCTTCGTGGACCTCAACGAAGCCGCCGCGCGGATGCTCGGCTACGCGCGCGAGGAACTGATCGGCCGTTCCGTCTTCGACATGCACCCCCCGCACAACCTTGAGCGGGCGCGCTCGGCGGCGCGAGAGTCGCTGGGCGCGGAAGGCGGGCTGCTGACGGGTCTCTGGTTGCGTCGCAAGGACGGCACGGAGATACCCGCCGAGATTTCCGCGAAAACCGTGGTGATCGGGGGGCGCCGCTACCTGGTCGCGGTGTTGACGGACTTGTCCGACCGGCATGCGGCCGAACGATCGCTGCGCGAGGCGGCGGACGTCGCACAACGGCAGACATCGGAACTCGCGGAGGCGAAGGGATTTCTGGAGGCGCTGCGCGAGCACACGAACGACGGCATATCCGTCGTCGACGACACAGGCATCATCGTCTACTGCAACGCGGCGGGCGCGACCAACGTCGGCCTCAAGCCCGAGCAGGTGATGGGCCGGCACTATAGCGAGTTCCTGCGACCGGGCGAACGCGAGCGACACGACGAGAATTTGCGTCGCATCGGCGCCGGCGAACGGCAGACGACGCGCGTGGAGATCCCGCGCGCGGACGGAACGACGAGGATCATGGAGGCGCACTCCGTATCGGTGGCGTGGGGCGGACGCACGTACGTCCTGTCCAATACGCAGGACGTGACGGAGCGCGCGCAGGCAGAGCGATCGCTGACCGAGGCGAAGGGCCGCCTCGAAGCGATACAGGAGGCCGCCTCCGATGCGATCTACCTGATGAACTCGAAGGGGACCATCGTCTCGCTCAATTCCCGCGCCGCCACGATGATGGGACGGGCGCGCAAGGACGTCGTCGGCTGCTACTACAATGACTTTTCGCCCGCCACGTTGAAGGCGGAGCGTGAACGGCAATTCCGGCGCGTGCTCGAGGGCGAAACGGTGCGGGTCCGCAGCACGATGCACCGCCCCGATGGGATGACCGTCGAATTCGAGTCCACGTCCTACCGCGTCGAATGGGGCGGCGAACATTATTGCTGCGCCACGGTCCGCGACGTAAGCGACGAGACGCGGGCGCAGCGCCGCCTGGCCGCGCAGCATGCCGTGACGCGCGTGCTGGCGGAAGCGCGGACGCTGCCGGAGGCGACGCCGCTCGTCGTGAAGGCGATCTGCGAAAGCCTGGGCTGGGAGGCCGGTGCGGTCTGGTCGGTGGACCGGGCCGCCGACGTGCTGCGCTGCGCGGAATTCTGGCATGTTCCGACGGTGAGAATGCCGGCGTTCGAGAAGATCAGTCGCGAGCGCGAGTTCGTTCGCGGCGTGGGCCTTCCCGGACGCGTGTGGGCGAGCTGCGAGCCGGCGTGGATTCCCGACGTGACGCTCGACGCGAACTTCCCACGGTCGCCGTACGCGGCCAAGGCCGGACTTCACGGCGCGTTCGGCTTTCCGATCACGCTCGGAGCCGAGGTCGTCGGCATGCTCGAGTTCTTCAGCCGCGAGATCCGGCAGCCGGATGACGACCTCCTGAAGATGATGTCGTCCATCGGAAGCCAGATCGGCCAGTTCATCGAGCGCCGCCGGGCCGAGGAGGATCTGCGGCGCGCGATGGATGAGGCGCGGCGCGCGTACGCCCGGTTGAAGCGGACGCAGGATCAGCTCGTGCGGTCGGAACGGCTGGCGAGTGCCGGCATGCTGCTGTCGGGCGTCGCGCACGAGATCAACAATCCGATTCACGTCATCGCCGGCAACCTGAAGCTGCTGCGGCAGAAGTGCCGCGCGCTCAAGTCGATGCTGGCGCGGGGCAGCAAGCCATCGGCCGTGCGCGCGCTGATCGAACCCGTGCCCGCGATGGTGGGCGACGCGTTGCGCGCCGCGGAGGACGCCGAGAAGGTGATCCTCGAATTTCGCCAGTTCGCGCGCGATCCGCGCACGGCCGAGGAGACGGAACTCGCTCCGGTGATCGCGCAGGCGCTGGCCGCGCTGAAGACGCCCCTGGCCGGAGTCCGCGTCGTGAAGAAAATCGGCGCCCTCCCGCCGGTGCGCTGCATCCCGGGACAGATCCAGCACGCGATCATGAACTTGGTGAAGAACGCCGGCGAGGCGATGAACGGCAAGGGGACGCTGCGGCTGGAAGCGGTCAAGGCTCGCGGCGGGATCGTCATCACGATCGTCGATACGGGCCCAGGCATCTCGAAGGAGCATCTCGCGGAGATTTTCGAGCCGTTCTTCACCACCAAGGCGGAAGGGCACGGGATGGGGCTCGGATTGCCCATTACGGCGACGATCGTGCAGAATCACGGCGGCACGATCAAAGTCACCAGCCGGCCCGGTCACGGCACCCGCGCGGTCATTTTCCTCCCGGCCGCACGGTAATAAATCTTACCCACTAAAGTGCAATTTTCCCTTGCCCCAGCGGTACACTATGTATACTTTATATGCGATATATATGGTAATCGCTGCAACGCACAGCACGGGGGACGTCGCCCAAATCTGCCACGTCACCAAGCGCACCGTGATCAAGTGGATCGATTCCGGCCGCCTCCGGGGGTATCGCATCCCGGGCTCGACCCACCGCAGGGTCAGCGCCGGCGACCTCGTCGAGTTCATGCGCGAGCACGGCATGCCCGGGTACGACGCCGTCGCGCCGCGCCGCCGCATCCTCATCATCGACGACGACCTCGATTTCGTCGGCCTCCTGAGGGATGCGCTGCGCGACGTCTACACCATCGAGCATGCCGCCAGCGCGATGGAGGCCGCCAGCCGGCTGGCCGTGTTCGAACCGGACCTGATCCTCGTCGACATCCGTCTGCCGGACCTGAGCGGCATGGATGTCTGCCGCCACATCCGGGGGTCGCGACGCGAGTGCCGCACGCCGATCCTCGCCATGTCGGCCTACGGACAGGAGATCGACGTGACCGACGTGCGCTCGAGCGGCGCCGACGATTTCATTCCAAAGCCGGTCAAACTGGCGGACCTGCGCCGCAGGATCCGCACCATGGTGGGCTAAAGGGGGAAATTATGTCGAGCTTCGGTGACCTCGTAAAACGGCTGCGCAAAGATCGCAGCATGACCCTCGAGCAGGTCGCAAAGAAGATCGGCTCGCACAAGGGCTACGTCTCCGGCATTGAGAACGGGAAGGTGAATCCTCCCTCCGTGAAGTTCATCCGCAAGTTCGCCAGGGTCTTCTCGTACGACGAGAAGGACATGGTGCGCATGGCCACGATCGACAAGGCCCCCGCCATCATCCGCAACGAGTTCCGCGCGGCC
Organism: uncultured Planctomycetales bacterium; assembly: GCA_964468745.1. Lineage (GTDB taxonomy): Bacteria > Planctomycetota > MHYJ01 > MHYJ01 > JACPRB01 > JACPRB01. Next base: position 9,299 of record CAYXVY010000136.1, read on the forward strand.
CTCAGCGCCTCCGCGCCGCCCGCCGGCGACACCCTCGCGGTCCCGCTCCTCAACACCGTCGATACGGGCTATGCGGCCGAAATGACCGGCGAGGGACGCCCCAAGGCCCTCATCCAGACGGTGCTCCAGCTCCCGCGCTTCAAGCAGGACGTACAGTTCGCCATCACCGTCGCGGACGCCTCCATGGAAGGCAACGAGGGCACGTCGTTGACGAAGGGGGACATCGTGCTCCTGGCCCCGGCACGCAAACTCACGGGCGGCGGACTCTTCTACGTCATCTTCCGCCAAAAGGGCACGCGCCGCGCGGTGCTGCGGCAGGTGAATTTGGAGAACGGCGACCGCGTGCTCCTGCAGCCGATGAACCGCTCCGCGGCCGCGGAGCTCGTGTCGCACGACGACATCGACGCGTACTTCCGCGTCGTCGGCCGGATCAGCGTGTTCGAAGGATCCGCCGTCAGTTCGGCCGTCTAAAGCAGTCCTTTTCCTCCCTCTCTCGATGCCGCCGGGGCGATCGCAAGATCGCCCCCGCGGCATTCTTATTTCCGGATTGCCGATTGCTGTAGTCTGATCGCTGATTCGCGCGATCTGCAATCAGAAATCGGCGCCGCCGGCTAATCGTCGCGCTTGCCGAGCGTCGCCGACAGCTCCAGCGTCTCGCTGCCGCGCCTGATGGACAGAGCCACCACATCGCCCGGCTTCCGCAACCGCACGCGCTCGAGGATCGTGTCCCGCGTCGTCACTTTCGTGCCGTCGATCTTCTGGATGAGGTCGCCCACTTCAAGCCCGGACTTCTCGGCCGGCGAACCCTCGGCCACAAACGTCACCTCCGCGCCCCCCTCCTTGTCCTCCAGGATCACGCCGAGATACGCGCCGCCCAGCTTCGGCGGCTTTCCGAGGATGTCGAGGTTGTCGCTGCGGTCGAGACGCGCCTTGAGTGCGACGGTCTCGCCTTCGCGCTTTACCTTGATCTCAACCTCGCGCTCCATCGGGTACGTGCCGATCACGCCGTAAAAGCGCACCGCCGTCGCGATCGTGTATTCGTTCACGCCGACGATCACGTCCCCTTCCTTGAATCCGGCGCGAGCCGCCGTCGAGCTCTGCCGCACCCCGGTCACCACGGCGCCCAGCCCGTCGTTGTGCGACGGATTGACCTCCAGACCCTTCACCTGCGCGTGATAGATCTTGCCGTCGATCCCGCCCTTCATCATCTCGGGCAGGAAGTTCTTGATCTGGTTCGCCGAGATCGCGTACCCCACGCCGCTGTTGACGCGATTGTTGTAGCGCGTGGCGATGCGGCCGTTGATCCCGATCAGCTTCGCGTTGATGTCGACCAGCGGCCCACCCGAGTTGCCGGGATTCACGGCCGCGTCGGTCTGGATGCAGTCGGAGTACTGCTGCTGGAAGCGGTGTACCGCGCTCACGATCCCGAACGACACGGATGGGTAGATGCGCTTGTTCTGTGTCGCCATCGCGAGACTGAACGGATTGCCCACGGCCACGCAGTATTGCCCGACCTCCACCCTGTCTGAGTCGCCGATCTCGATGAAGACGAAATCCTTGTGGTCGCCGTCGATCTTGAGAAGCGCGATGTCGCCCACCGCGTCCGTGCAGACCATTTTCGCCTGGAATTGGCGCCCATCCGACAGGTTGATCCTCGTTTTATCGGGCACCTTGCCGCCCGCCGCGGCGATCACGTGGTGATTCGTCAGGAACCACCCGTCCGCGCTGATGATCACGCCCGATCCGCCGCCGAGAAAGACGAAGGCGTCCGTCGTCTTCTGCGCGGCGTCCTGCAGTCGCTTCTGGATGGAGGCAACGCGCTCGTCCGTCTGCGCGACCGCGACCTGGGCAACGACCGCCAGGAGCGCCGCTATCGCACTCGTTTTCTTAATCACCAGGTCTCTCCCCAAGCGTAAGGGTCAGATCGATCTCCTCCTGCCCCCGGCGCAGGCGCACCTTGATCTTGTCGCCCACCGCCTTGCGCAGGATCTGCGCTCGCAGCTCGTCGAAGTTCTTCGTCGTCACCCCGTCGAACTCCAGGATCACGTCGCCGCGCTTGATCCCGCCGGCTTCGGCGCTGCCTCCCGTGATCGCCTCGAGGATCGGGACGCCGTCTTCGACCTGCGCCTCGGAATCCCACTGGATGCCCATGAACGGCTGGCCGGTGCCCTTTGTCTTGGCGCCCTTCTTGAGCTCGGGCAGGATCTGTTGCAGGTGGTCCCACGTGATCGCGAACGAAACGCCCGAATTCTGGCCGAAGTTCGCGGCCGTTTTGACGTCGACCTTGCACGTGACCCCGACGAGCCGTCCCTCGGCGTCCACGAGCGGACCGCCGACGTTTCCGTAATTCATCTTGGTGTCGCACTGCACGCCGCGGCCCTGGAGCCGCGCGGGGGCGCTCACCATGCCGGGGTTCATCGTCAGGCCCTTGCCGTCCGGCGCCCGTCCGAGCGCGATCACCGGCATGCCGACCTTGAGCTGATTCATGGGCGACGCCTTCAGCGTCGCGAGCCCCTCCGCCTCGACTTTCAACAGCGCAATGTCCGCGCCCGCGTGAAAGCCGACGATTGTGGCGTCCGTCTCCTCCCCGTTCGGAAGCGTGACGGTAATCGACTTCACGTTGCCGCTGACGTTGAAGTACGACGTCAGGATGTACCCTGCGGAATCCATGACGGTGCCCGAGGTGGGCGCGTTCTTCGGCCGGTTCTGAAAAACGCCTCCCGTCATCATCGGATTCCCCGCCGGCGGCGGCTTTTCGGCCTCACGATCCACACGGATCGATACGACAGCCACGGAGGCGCGCTCCGAGGCGCGCTGCACGCTGTCTTCCATGCTCTTCAGCAACGCGGCATCGTCTGTCTGCCCCCACGCCACCACGGGGACGAGCAGCATCGCGACGGCGACGATCATTCTCGCGGTATTCATTAGTAGTACACCTTCTTCCCGAGGGTCACGGTGACGTCGACTTCCTTGCCGTCGCGCTTCACCTTGAGCGTGAGGGACGTGCCTTCCTCGTACTTTCCCAGCAGCTCGTCAAAGCGCTTGCGCGTCATCACGCGCTGACGGCTGATCTGCGCGATCACGTCACCCTTGCGCAGGCCGCCGCGGTCGCCGGGGCCGTTCTTGAAGAGCCGGACGACGACCACGCCGCCCACCTCGTCATCCTCTTCCACATCCGCACCGAGCCAGCCGGAGTCCTTCTTCGCCACCGGCTCCGTGCGATCGGGTGGCTTCGAGGCGACTCCCTCGCGGTCTTCGTTGATCATCCGCTCGATATGAGATTTCAAGCGGCTGACGGGGACCGCGATACCGGTGAATCTCGAATCCTCATAGTTCAGGCTGATGATGCCGATGAGCTTGCCGCGCGCGTCGATGAGCGGCCCGCCGTCCTGATCCGGGTTCACGGCGGCGCTCGTCTCGAGCACAGCGCCCGCGTACAGGGTGCCGCGCTGGCGGGTCTTCACTTCGTACACCGCCGAGAGCGTGCCGAGCGACATCGACGGCTGCCCGTCAAGTTCCATGCTCTGGAACGAATCTCCGAAGGCGTACGTCACGCTGCCGACCTTCGCCTTGTCGGAGTCCCCCATCTCGACGGCGGGGTGGCCCTTCGTCGGAAGCTTGATGACAACGAGTTCCAGCTCGTTCATCCGCCCGATCACCTTGCCGACGACGCGTTTCACGCCCATCTGGACCTGGACTTCCGTCGTGGTCTCACCGCAGGCCGTCGGAGACGTGACAAGGTACCCGTCCTTGTCGACGATGACCCCCGTTCCCTTCTTCGATCCGCCTTGGACGTAGACCACGCTGGGCGCGATCTTCTTGAACATGCGGACGTGGACGAGAGCCGGATCGTTCGGATCCTGCGATTTCTTCGCGTCCGATTGCGCGGATGCCGCCGCCGCCGCAAGACAGAGTGCGACGGGCAGGCCTAGGAGGGCGCTTGTGTGCATCTCAAACCCCCACGAACCTCGAAACGAAAGCCGTTGACCGCCAGTATAAGGCTTCACCAGTATGTACGCGGCCAGCGTGCCGATGTTAAGTCAACCGCGTCGATACTATAACACCCCTGGGAGGGATCGTGATGCGTTTCACCGGCCCACTCATCCTCGGTTTTTCTCTGCTTTTCGTGCATCGCGCCGCCGGCCAGGACCCGCCGGCCCCTCAACCGGTCCAGCCAGCGGCGTCCCGAGTGACGCTTCGCCTGTCGCTTCGCCAGTGCCTGCACCTGGCGCTGAATCACAATGTCGACATTGAAGTCTCGCGCTATCAGCCCTGGATCGACGATCAGAACGTGCTGTCGGCGCTGGGAGCGTTTGACCATGTGCTCTACTCCACGGCCACGAATGGCGAGAACGTGTCGAAGTCGTCGAACCCGTTCGACACGGAAGACATCGATTCCGACCGCTTCAGCAGCGCTGTCGGCGTCCGCCGCGTGCTGCCGTTCGGCATGGCCTACGATCTTTCGTTCCGGACCGACCGCACGGCGTCGAACGCTTTCTTCTCGTCGGCGATCAACCCGACCTACAACGAATCGCTGGCGCTCTCGCTGACGATGCCCCTGCTGCGCGGTCGCGGCGAGGTCGGGCAGTACACGGGCGTCATCCTCGCGCGGCTCGGCCGGCAGGCCGCGATCGACCGGCTCGAAAAGGCGATCGTCGACCAGGTGGTGGCCGTCCATCAGTCGTACTGGGACCTGGTGCTCGCGCGCGAGACGCTCGAGGTGAAGCGCCAGGCGGAAAAGGTAGCCGAGCGGCTGCTCGAGGAGAATCAGAAGAAGTTCGAGAAGGGCGTGCTCGCGCGCGTAGACGTGACCGAGGCCGAGGCTGGCGTGGCGTCGCAGCGCGAGGGCATCCTGACGGCCGAGAACGCGATGCAGGCGGCCATGGACCGCCTGAAGAGGCTGATTGATCCGTCGATGCTGCGCGAGGCCGTCCAGATCATGCCGGCCGACGCGCCGCGCTCGGTCGTGCGTCCCGTTGACGCGCGCTCTCTCCTCGAGGGGGCGTGGGCGACAGCGCGCTCGAAGCGGCCGGAGTACCGCGAGTTCGGATCGCTGATGCAGAGCCAGGAGCAGTCGCTGCGCAAGGCGGAAAACGATCTGCTGCCGAAGCTGGACGTGACGGCGACAGGGGCGCTGACGGGGCTCGACGACACGTTTTCAGGCGCGAATCGCGAGCTGCGCTCATCGGACTTCCACGATTGGAGCATCGGGCTTGCCTTCGAGTGGCCGATCGAACGCCGCACGGCGCAGGCGGCGATCAATCGGGCCGAGCTGGAAAAGCGGCGGCTCACGCTCCAGAAGCGGGCGCTCGAGGACCAGATCCTCGTCGAGCTCCGCACGGCCGTACGGGACATGCAGACGGCGGAAAAGCGGATCGAGGCGACGCGACGCGCCCGCCAGCTCACGCAGGAGCGCTTCGAGGGGGAGATCAATCGCCGCGAGGCGGGCCTGCGCACGACATTTCACGTGCTCGACGCGGAGGAGCGGCTGACGGAGTCCAGGACAAACGAGATCAAGGCCTATATCGACTATGAGCTTGCGGAGATGGCGCTCGAGCGCGGGACGGGGACGCTGCTCGAACGACACGGGATCCTGATCCAGGAGAACATTCTACCGCGACTGAAGTGACGACGTCCGGCGACCCGGGCGGGGGCCGGCAGCTTCGCTGTTTCGGGCTCTCTGCTTTCCCGGCATCGCTGTATAATCCAGCCCATATGCACGCGGCCCTCCTTGCGATCCTCACCCTCCTGCAGGCCCAGGACGATCCCATCCAGAACCTGCAGCACAAGCATCCGGACGTCCGACGTGCCGGAGCGGTGGTCATCGGCGTCAAATCGATGCACGCGGGCATCCTGCCCCTCATCCATCTCTTGAAGGACGAACCGAACAACGACGTACGCATGGCCGCGCGGGATTCGCTGAAGCTCCTCAGCGGAAAGGACTTCGCCGACCGCCACGCGGACTGGCTGAAGTGGTGGGACACCGAGGGTACGGTGGCGTACCCCCGGCAGATCCTCACGGATGACAGGGTCCGGCAGCTCTTCGATCCGTACAAGCAGGAACTGGACGGGCGCCTAAAGGAGGCGATCGCGGAAAAACGCGTCCTCACCACCCTCGGTTACGCGCTCGCCATCCTGTTTTTTCTCGTCATGCTCTATTTCGTGGGTCACGTCAGCTCGCGCCTCAAGGAATGGAAGGAGATCGCCTCCAAGGCCGAGGTCTACATCAAGAAGGCCGAGGAGGTCACGCTGCGGACCGACCAGATCATCGCGGAGATCGACGCGAAGAAGCTCGACGTCATGGCCTTCTTCAACAAGACGCGCGAGGACAGCCAGGGCGAGATGGAACGCTTCGTCGACAATCTCCAGAAAAACATGGAGCACAAGCAGCGCGAGGAAATGATGGCGCTGCGCCAGAAGGCGGAGAAGGAGATCGGCCAGACGCTGGGCGATCTGCGCGCCCAGGTCGAGGTGGAAATCCGGCGCATGGCGTCGGACCAGAAGGACAAGACCGAGAAGGTGCTCGGGGAACAGCGCGAACAGTTCCTGAAAGAGGTCGACGCGCACACGCTCTTCCTCGAGGCAAGCTTCTACTCCATCCACGGAAAGCACGAAGACGCGGTGCGGCGCTACCGCAAGCTCGTCGAGCTCAAACCCGACCATCTGCTCGCCTGGAACAACCTCGGGACCGTCTACCGCGAGCTGGTGCGTTACGACGAGTCCCTCGATGCGTACACGAAGGCGCTCGCGATCGCCCCGAATAATCCGAGCGTCCTTTACAATGTGGCCGCGACGTACGCGCGGCTGCACCGGCGGGACAAGATGCTCGAGTCGCTCGCGCTGGCGGTCGCCAACGACGGCGAATTCAAGGACGAGGCGCTCAACGACCCCGCCTTCCGCGAATACTGGAACGATCCGGCGTTCAAGGACTTGGCGGAGGCCTGATCCGGCCCCGGATCGGGAGGGGGATAGGGGTCGGGATTCCTACGTGGGAGCTTGGAACCGCTTGGTCGTGCGGTCGGGCTTCGGATCCTGCGATTCCTTCGGCAGCGCCCCGCAGACCGTGTCGCGCCCCGCGCGTTTCGCGGCGTGAATCGACTCGTCGACCGTCGCGAGCAGATCGTCCGACGTGTGGACGTCATTCGTGTACGCGCTGACCCCGATCGACAGCGTCACCTTCACCGGCTTCGACGGCTCCATCACATTCTCATAGTCCTTCGCGGCCACTTCGCGCCGCAGCAGCTCCGCCTTGGCGAGCCCCTGCTCGTACGTGGTCTCGGGGAGAATGACCGCGAACTCGTCGCCGCCGATGCGGCAGACGAAATCGACCTCGCGCGTGTGCGTGCGGAAGAGCTTCGCCGTCTCCGTAAGCACCAGGTCCCCCTCTTTGTAGCTCATCGTGTCGTTGATGCGCTTGAAGTGGTCGACGTCGATGAGGAGGAGCGAGAGGGAGCGCGAGTAGCGCGCTGCGCGCTGTATCTCGTCCGCGAGGCGCTGATCGAAGAATCGCCGATTGTACGCCGACGTCAGGGGATCGATGATCGACTGGAGGCGCACGGTTTCGTACAGGTGCAGGTTCTCGACGAGAAGCCCGATCATGCTCGACATCGTCTCGAGCAGGTCCTGGTATCCCTTGAGCGCGCGCTCGTTCCCCGCCAGCACCTCGATCTCCTTCGGGTGGAACGACACCTCGATGACCCCGATGTTGCGCTCGCGCCCCTTGAGCGGAAGCAGCGCGTCGTGCTTCGTGATCGACGGCGGCTCCTCGCCCCGGAGAATGTGGACAAGGCGCGAATCGGTCGTGAGTTTCGTCCGGCGCTTCCGCGTCTTCGACGTGTTCGAGTAGCTCAATTCGAGCGAGTCCCCGTTGACGAGATAGAAGGTCACGTCGGCGTAGCCCAGGCCGTCGCGCGAGCAGAGCATTTCTGTCGCGCGCTCGAGGAGTTCGTGCTCGTCCGTGATGGAAAGCAGCTTCGGCGTGAATTCGGGGACTTTCCGGATCTTCTCCGTGAGCGCGAGGATGCGATTGCTGGCGAAGCCGAGTTCCTGGATCTTCTCCCACATCTCCTGCTCCAGCCGCTTCTGGGCGGATAGGTCGCGCACCGCGCCGAGCACGACGTCGCGTCCCTCCATCACCATCCGCTTCACCGAGACCTCGACCGGCTTTTTCGAGCCGTCCCGGCAGAGCACCTTGATGTCGTACCGCTCGGACGGCGTGAGGCGCCGCGTCTCCATCTTCTGCTGAAAGGTGGTGTGCGACTCCTGCGCGACCAGTTTCGGCGCGGTGATCTGTCCGCTGAGCAGTTCGTCACGCGAGAAGCCCGTGAGGCGCTCGAAGCTCGGATTGACCTCGAGGAAGCGTTGCGTCGCAAGGTCGAGAACGTATTGCGGGTCGTACGATTGCTCGAAAAGCGCGCGATACGTGTCCGAACGCGTGACGTCGAGTCCCAGCGGACCGGACGCGCTCGGGCGGCCTCGCTTGCGCGACGCAAGCCACTTCTCCTGGAGCGGATGACCGTCGATCTCGACTTTCGCGTCGAGCATGACGGCGCCGATGTGCACGGGAACGGAGACGACGCCGCCGATGGACGCGCTGTCACCGATCGCAATGTGGACCACGCCCTGCGCCTTCGAGTCCTCCACGAGGCTGCCGACGATTTCCGCGTGCGGGTTCATGCCGATGCCGAACCCGCCGAGGTTGAACGCGAGCTCGCCGTGCCGGCGCAGCAGCGCCGTGAGTCCGGCGTCGGCGATGCGCACGGCGCGGCCCTGGTCGAATTCGATCTTGACGGGCGCGTCGCACAGCCCGAAGCCGGCGATGCTCCCGTCGATCATCGCGACCCCGCGCGCCGTGCCCTCCAGCGGCGGCAGCACGACGGCTCCGCACGGGAGGCTTCCGAAGGAGCCCGGCGATCGCATGTCCCCCGTGTCGCGAAACACGGGGCGGTTGCCGACCTCGAACGTGAGATCGGTCCCCGCGGGCGTCGAGAGGTGAATGCGGTGCGGCCCTTCAAGGAGCCGGGCAAGCTCGCTGCAGCGGGCGGCGAGGTCATCGTAGTCGATCGCAAGGAGATGCTCCAGGCGGTCGCCCGAGATGCCCGGCATGCTGGCGATGCGGACGCGGTGACGCTCGGAGGCCTCCCGTCGCGCCCGAGTATGCGTCATCGACGCGGACGTGAGGAGAACGGCGATCTGGCAGTGCTTGAGCGCCTCCGCGATGGCCGGTGTGGGTTCGTCGGCCGCGTGAGCGCGCGCCATCATGGTCATGAGGGTGGCATCGATGCCGACGGCGGCCGCGGCGCGATGAAAATCGGCCCCGACGTGCTCCATCGAGGTGTCGGTGACGATGAGGACGGATTCACCGCCCCGGCGCCCGAGGCATTTTTCGAGAACGAGCTCTGCGACGCGCTTATCCATGACTTGTCGGCACCGCCATTATAGCACCCATGACGCATGGGTGCATCACCAACTGCGGTAGAGGATTTTGTGAACTCACATCCATACCCGCGGAAGCCCCCGGCGGGAAGGAGAATCTCGGCCCGCTGGCCGATAATACCCGTAACCGGAGATAATCTGCCGTCATGCCCATCCCAGGAATGGATGCCCTGGTCGAGCGCCTCGTGACCGCGCGCGCGGCCAATCCGGCGCCCATCGAGTCACGCGAGGACCTCGTCGAGCTCATCGAGGACATGGACCTCCTCTACTGGAACGAGGTCGAGCTCGTGCTGGCGGAAGCGGCGCGCAAGGGCGCAAGACGCCTGCAGTTCGGAAAGAACGAGCGGCTGATCCTCGACGCGGGAGTGGTTGACGCGCGTCTGCTGGAAGGCGGTCCGGCCGCGCGCGGCATGCTGCTGCGGGAGCTCTACTCTCCGGCGGAGGCGCGCCGCGCCTACTTCACCGAGTGGCTCGACGCGCGCTATCAGGCGTATCTCGAGGCGGGCGACATCGACCCAGAATCGTCCACGCCCGATGTGCCCGTTGCGGAAGGACGCCGCGCCGCTTACGCACAGATCGCACCGCTTATCGAGTCTGCCCCCGGCTTCCCCCCGCAGGCCGCCGTCATGCTTCTCTCGGGCAAGCTCGACGCCGCCATCGACGAGCTGCGCTTGTCGCTGAGGGACCGCATCGACGAGGCGGTGGCCGCACAGGCGCAGAAGCTCCAGGACATCCGCAGTGCGCTTCTCAACGCGGCGCGCGCGCACGCCGGTCCGGCCGAACAGGCCGCGCTCGAATCTCTTTTCCACATCGACCAGGCGATTTCGCGCGGCGCCGGATCCGTCCCGACGGCCGAGACGCCCCGCCTCACGTCCGCGGACCGCGTGAGATTCGTGATGGGCGAACTGCGCATGGTGCGGTCGGTCGTCAAGCTCGGGATCGCAGGCTCCGGGCTCGCGCGCACGCACTCGGTCCTCGTCGGCTCCGAAGAGCGCATGACCCGGGCCGATCTCTCCGGCGCCGACGCGACCCTGCGCCAGTGCGACTCCTACCTGCACAACATCCAGTTCATGATCGCTCCCTACCTCGGCACCGGATTCTACTCGTTCGACCGCGACGTCCTCTTCGTACCGCTCGTCTCGACGCGGTCCAAGGAGGATTCCGCCGTCAACGCCGTGGCGCAGTACCGCATCCTCCTCGACGGCCTGAATGAAAACGGCTCGCTCAAGCGCGCGTATGAGCAGCGATTCGGCAAGCGCGACTTCCGCGGCGAATTCACCCGGGACTACAAGGCGTGGGTCCTCGGTGTCGGGCGCGGTTTCCGCGGCGCGCTCGATCCCGATCACTACGATTTCTTCAAGGCGCTCGTCGGCCCCCAGGCACGCGAGCTGTTCGCCCCCTCGGACATCACGCGCATGCCGCACGAGGAGTGGACCGCCGCGCTGCGCATTTCGCGCGAGCGCACCGCGCGGGACGAGGGGACGGCGGACGACCACTGGCGCCTCGCCCTCGCGCACCACCGCGATGGCCGCGCCCCCGAGGCCCTGGAACAGCTGGAGGTCGCCGGGAGAATCAATCCGCTCGACGGCCGCACCCTTTACGCACAGGGCTACGTGCTCGCGCAGGCCGGCCTTCGCGACCGGGCGCGCCCGCTGCTCGAAGAATGCGCGATGATCGCCGCGGGAACGCTCTGGTACGTGGCCGCGACCGACGAACTGCAGAAGCTGTGAGCGGTCGGCACAAAGGGGTGGGGCATCGGGAAGCAACCCTGCGGGCCTCCCAGGGCAGGCAGGCCGCACGAACTGACTCCTTGGCTTCAACGGCCTGCTGGACGGCCGCTACCACCCCGGCGGCCGGCGCCTCTCGCTTCCTTCCGACAGGAAATCGAGCACGGCGGCATTGAATTCCGCAGGCTTCTCGATCATCGGCATGTGGCCGCACGCCTCGATCGTCACGCGTCTTGACCGCGGAATCGTGGCGGCCGCAAGATCGGCCTGCGCAGGCCCCACGAGGGCGTCGTGCGTCGTGCCGATCACCAGCGTCGGTACGTTCAGTCGTGCCAGCTGCTCTCGCGTGTCCGCCGCGATCATGCCTCGCACGCTGCGGACCATCGAGTCGTAGGACCCACGCCGGACCGCGTCGAGGTCCTCGTCTCCCAGCGGCGCCTCGTATGTGAAATCGCGCGCCACCCACGACCGGATCGCGCGAAGCCCCAGGAGCTGATACATGAGCCAGCGCAGCCCGGGCCGCACGAGGGCGTAGGTGCGCGGACTGAACGCTTCGGCCCCGTCGACAGGCATGTTTACGAGAACGAGCCGGCGCACGCGCTCCGGATTCTCAGCGGCTAGCATCGCAGCCGCCATCGCTCCCATCGAGTGCGCGACCACGTCGGCCGACGCGATGCCCCGGACGTCGAGGAATTCGCGCAGCCAGCGACCGTACCACTCAGGCGTGTACGGCGCGTCCGGCTTGTCGGAACGACCCCACCCCGGGAGATCGGGGGCCAAAGCACGGCCACGCGACACCAGGTGCGGCCAGAGCTGCCGCCACACGCTCCGGGTGGCGCCCCAACCGTGCACGAGCAGGACCGGTTGCTGCGCGCCCTGCTCCGCGTACTCCGTCTCGATCCCCCCGACCGACGTGGTGAATGCGTCCATCTGCGACACGAGTGTACAAAAGCTTCCTGCTTCGCACGCCCGGTGTCATAACGAATCGGATGAAAAGGTTGGCCGTCCTGCTCGCGCTTCTGGCCGGGTGCGCCTCGCACGCACTCGCGCCCAAGCCGCTGCCGGCCGTGCAACTCGCCGCTTCGGGCGACTGGGAAGGGGCCGCGCGCGAAGCGCAGGACCTGCTGCGCGCGATGATTCGGATCGATACGATCAATCCGCCGCGGAATGCCACGAAGAAAAACGCCGACGAGACGGCACTCTGTCACTACGTGCAGGCCCTGCTTGCCGCGGAGGGGATCGCCAGCGACGTCATCGAAAGCGAGCCGGGTCGCGGAAACCTCATCGCGCGCCTCAAGGGAACCGACCCGTCGAAGAAGGGCTTCCTCATGATGGCGCACATCGACGTCGTCGGCGTGGACCGCACAAAGTGGAAGGTGGACCCGCTCTCCGGCGCGGTCGAGGACGGCTACATCTGGGGCCGGGGGGCGCTCGACGACAAGGGCCCGGCCGCGGTCTCCTTGCAGGCGTTCCGGCTCGTGTCCCGCTGGAAGGTCCCGCTCAAACGTGACCTCATCCTGATGCTCAATGCCGACGAAGAATCGGGCGGACACCGCGGCGCCGGATTCATGATCGAGAAACACTGGGCGAAGCTCGACCCCGCGTTCGTGATCAACGAGGGCGGTCGCATCTTCCTGCGGGGCGGCGTCGTGGACACGTTCAGCATCAACCCGGCCGAAAAGATCTACAACGACATCCGCATCTGGGTGCGCGGCGACAGCGGCCACAGCTCAGTGCCCAGGCCGCGCAACGCGCTCTACTCGCTTTCGCGAATGGTCGCAAAGCTCGAGGCGTACAAGAGCCCGATCCGGATCAATGCGACGGCCGCGGCGTATTTCGCTTCGCTCGCCACGCGCGAAAAGGACGGCGCCACCGCCGCGCTCATGAAGGCGGTCGGCGCGGGCGACGTCAAAGCGGGCGAAGAGCTCGCGGCCAGGGACTACCGGTTCAACGCCCTCCTGCGTTCCACGTTCATCCCCACCATGGTCGAAGGGGGCATCCGCGAGAACGTGCTGCCGCCGGACGCGTCGATCAACGTCAACATCCGCCTTCTCCCCGGCGAGAAGCTGGAGGACATGATCGAGACCCTTGCGCGCACGGCCGAATTGCCGACGTATGCGCTTGTCGAGGTCCCCAAGGGAGGCGATTGGCGCACGACGTTCGGTGAGTGGACCGCCGCGCAGGAAACGCTGCGCCGGCAGCAGGCGAAGGACGGCGTATTCGATGCGGCGGTCATCGTCGTGAAGCGCGAAATCGACGCACCCGCGTCGCCGCTCGACAACGAACTCTTCCGCGCGATCGAAAAGGCCGGACGCGAGGCGTCGCCGCAGGCTCTCTTTGCGCCGATCCTCCTCACCGGTGCGACCGACTCGCGATTCTTCCGTGCGCGCGGCGTTCCGGCGTACGGGCTCCTGCCCCTCCCCGTGACCGACGAGGACATCAAGGGCTTCCACGACCACAACGAGCGCGTGGCGGTTTCAAGCGTCGGCTACGGTGTCCGCCTGATGATGCGGATCATCGACGAGGTCTGCCGTTAATCCTCGGTCGGCGCCTTGAGACGGAAGACGGCCGCGAGGAAGCGAAAGACCGCGAACAGCAGGCCCCCGCCGGAAAACGACACGACGAAAAACGCAAATCCGTAGAACGGCCACCCCTCGTCCCACTCCTTGACCGGCGATCCTGCGCGCGAGAGCGTGTACTGGATCAGCTCGCCGCCCAGCATCGGGATGAGTCTGCTCTGGATCTGAAGCAGATCGTTCTCGCGCACCGCGTCGTAAACCTCCTTCGAGACGGCGAGCGGCGAGCGCTGCTCCCCCTTGATCGCGCTCAAACCCAGCATCGGAGTAAACGCGGGGTCGCCGAATTTGCGCTGGTCGCGACCTATGACCGCATACTGCTCGGTCTTGCCCCACTTCGAACCGGACATCGACCAGACGGCGACCGCCGCGATGGCCATGCCCGTGAAGAACACGGCCGAACTCAAGTGACGCATCATTCCCCTTCATTATAGCCATCGCCCGCACGGAAACGCCGCGCAGGGGGGTCTATTAGCAGTGATGCCCGCGATCGCACTCTGGCTCCTGCTGCAGCAGGACCTCGACGACGCCGTCCGGCGCTACTTAGCCGCTCCTACCAAGGAGCTCGCCGCCGAGATCGCGAAGCGCCCCATCCCCGAGATCGAACGTGCGATCCGCGGAGCCGCACGCTTCGAGAAACGCGAGTCCGGGATGTCGACCTATGAGGCGGCCAACGGATTCGACTCCGCTCACAAGATCAAGTGCGTCGCCTGGATTCCGACCCACGACCCGGCGAAGCGCCATCCGCTTCTCGTCGTGCTCCACGGCCAGGGCGGGAACGCGGACGATTTCATCCGTGCGTGGCTCGCGGATGCGCAGCGCGAGGATGGGCTCTTTGTCGTCGCGCCCGACGCGGGGCGCGGCGGCTGGGGACGCTCGCGTCTCGGCTACGGCAACGTCCTCGGCCCGATTCGCGACGCGCTCGCGCGCTTTCCCATCGATCCCGATCGCGTACACCTCTCGGGGGCCTCGATGGGCGGGCACGGCTCGTTCCAGTTCGCCTGCCACCATCCCGACGCCCTCGCCACGATGTCCTCGCGCATCGGCGGACCCGAGCTCACGCGGCGACGCGACGATCCGAAAAAGGTCACGGCACACTTTCTCGAAAACCTCCGCAACGTGCCCGTCTACTGGATCGTCGGGCGCGACGACGACCAGTCGCCGCTCGACTGGATGCGCGCCGGCAAGGAGCGCATGGATGAACTCAAGCTGGACCTGACGTGGCGCGAGTTGGACGGAGGGCACGAGTTCTTCCCCGAAGAGACGCCGAAGCTCATCGCATGGTTGCGCGACCGCAAGCGCGATCCATATCCGAAGGTCGTACACCACGTCACCACCGAGCGCCTCTTCGCACGCGCGTACTGGCTCGAGATCACGGGTTTCGCCAAGGAGGCGCAGGAGCTCGTCGATCAGGTTCACGCAGGCCCCGTCGGCGACAAGATCGAAACGCGCCGCGCGTTCGCGACTCCGGTCGAAGCACGGGCGGAGCTCGACCGCGAGGCCAACGCGATCCGCATCACGACGAAGCACGTCGACGAGATCACGCTCCACCTCAGCGATGCCATGGTCGATCTCGATCGCGAGGTGACGGTCATCGTCAACGGCTCCACGCGGCTGAAAAAGAAGGTCGATCGGGCTGTGAAGTCGCTGCTCGATTCCGCGTCGCGCGACCGGTCGATGCTGTTCAGCGCGACCGTTGTCGTGAAGTGCCGGTGACGACCCCGACTGCCGGATTGGCAGTCGAGAATCTCATAGCGGGTACTTGGCGCATCGAGTGACCTCTATGAGATCTCATAATGGTCACTCGACGGACAGAGTGACCTCTATTAGATCTCATAACGGTCACTTGACGCACAGAGTGACCTCTATGACATCTCATAACGGTCACTCGACGGGCCAAGTGGCCATTATGAGTTCTCATAGCCCCTACCCGGAGCTCCGAGTGACCGTTATGAGATCGCATAGACCCCACTCGGCGCACAGAGTGAGCGTTATGAGTTCTCATAGGGGTCACTCGACGGACAGAGTGGCCATTATGAGGTCTCATAGGGGATGCTCTGCCGATCGAGTGACCGCTATGAGAATTGAAGCCGCCTAGACGCCCGGCGGGCGTGGTGCGGGCGGTCTGGGGACTATCCCCTCCTCCGCCCAGGCTTGCTCTCCACGGAATACCGTCATGGCCACGTCGTACTTGACGACGTCGTCATTTCGCCATAGTTCGCGGAAGAGACGCCGGACCTTACGTCGCGCATTCCGACAGAAGAGGTCCGCCAAGCGCTGCGCCTCGGGGGTCCCGCGCGCGTGCGCGTTCGAAACCGTCGCGGCCATCGCGAAGAGCTCCAGTCCAATATCGACGAGCCGGAAGAGAAACGCCTGCTTGCGCTGCAGCTTCGGGCCGTGCCGGACCATGCCGTGGAAAATCTGGCGCGCCAGCTTACGCGACGCCCGCTCCGCAAACCGCAGGTGGCCGCCGAGCCTCCCCCACCCCGCATACTTCGGCCAGCGGCTCCATCCCAGCCACCGGCTCGGATACCACCACGCATAATGGAGCAGAATCCCGGGCAGCGCGGCGAGCTTCGCGCCCATCCCCGTGTCCGGATCCGCGAACTTGCCCGCGATCCGGAGGTGTTCGTCCACCGCCTCGCGCGCGAGGAAGAGGTGCATGATCTCGC
>CAYXVY010000137.1:0-18940 GCA_964468745.1 uncultured Planctomycetales bacterium
CTTGACGATGGCGGAGAGGGGCTCGCCCTCGATGTACTGCATCACGATGAAGTACTTGCCGTCGACGTAGCCGATGTCGTGCACCTGCACGATGTTCGGGTGGTCGAGTTTCGACGTGGTCTTCGCCTCGGAAAGGAAGCGCGAGACGTATTCGGGGTCGTGCGACAGGTGGTCGGGGAGGATCTTGACGGCGACGCGCTTTTCGAGCGTTGAGTGCTCGGCGAGGTAGACCAGCCCCATCCCGCCGGAGCCGAGCTTCTCGAGAATGCGGACCTTCTCCAAGGTCTTGCCGATGAGGGGATCCTTATTCATGAGCGAGCGATCGCCTCATCTTATATGGACGCCCACCGCGGAACGATTCTTACCGTGGCGCGGAAGAACGCCCCATAGGCGCGGCGCGCGCAGCGCGGCAGGGTCGCAACCTGACAACGAATTGTCGGAGTGGGCCGCCAAGAACGCCAAGGGGATCCAAGGAAGACAGGCAAGCCTCCGTCGCTCCACACGAGAAGGGGGTCAACACTGATCGAGCCGAGGAAGCGGAGGAACGAATGGGGGGAACTCGCACGCCCATCGACGGATGACCGATCACTTCGGATGCGGTGTGGATCGGGTGGATCGCCGTTTGCGTCGCGGCACCGATCTGCCCGAGGGTTTCGTATCGCTTTCCCCTGCGACCCTGAACGCAGCCTTGGCGACTTGGCGACTTGGCGGCTCGTTGGTTCAGTTTCCGTGAGCGCAGAGCCGTGCGCTCAGCGCCCGAACAACCATCGGAAAAAGCCGGTTGGCTTCAGCGGTTTTCCTTCCAGGGCGGAATGCAGGTCATCGGCGAACGCCGTCGCGTGGGGATAACGATCTCCCGGGCGACGGGCCATCGCGCGGGCGACCATCTGCCGCCAGTCCGCGGCCACGCCGTCCGGCAGCGGATCCGGAGGTCCCGCCTCGATCAGCTCGCGCAGCCGAACGCCCCGTCGGTCGTGCGGCCGCCGGCCTCCGACGATTTCGTAGAGCAATGCGCCCAGCGCGTAGATGTCCGCGGCAGGCGTGGGTGCGTCTCCCGCCACGACCTCCGGTGGCGTGCACGACGTGAGGGGCGGCGGATCCGGCTTGAGGCCGGGAAGCATCGCCACGAGCTGCGCATGCCCCGCCTCGAGGATGCGCGGCTGAAAGCCGTGTCCGACCAGGATGAGCGCCGGACGCAACGAGCCGTGCGTGACAAGGTTCGCGTGTGCGTGAGCGACGGCCCGCGCCGTCGCCTCGAGGAACCGCAAGAGGTCGGCCTGTGTCCTCAGCCGCTTCGCCAGGATCGCGGAGATGGGGGCGCCGTCGTGCATCTCGTTCGCGATGTACGCGCGCCCGTCCACGTCGCCCGCCTCGACGATCGTCGCGATGTTCGGGTGCGTGAGCGCGGCGAGTTGCGTCGCGCGCCCGCGGAATGCGGCGAGTTCGGCCGGGGTGGCGACTCGGGTGGCCTGCAGGAGGCGCAGCGAAACGAGCCGTTTTGAGGGCGCGTGCACGGCGCGGAAGTACGCGGAGCCGGTGGTGCGCTGCAGCTCCGTGTCCACGCGATAGGCTCCGAACAGCTCCGCGCTCGCGCCTGAGACGCGGACGGTCGCCTGACCGAAGGCCTCGCGCTGGACGAACTCGGCAATTGCGGAGTTCGATCCCTCGAGGAGCGGGATCGGCACGAGCCGCGCGCACGCTGGACAGAAGACCTTCGTTCCTTCGCCGAGCCCGTCCACGAACCACCATCGCGCGCAGCCCGCGCAGCGCACGGGGTATTTCTCCTGCTGCCGCAGGACTTCGGCGAATTGCTCATGACTCAGGCAGCCGGCCTGCAGCATCAGCTGGCCGATTCTGATCGGTTTTCCGGTTGCCGCAAGTTCCGTCTGTCGCCGCGCGCACTCGGCAAGCTGAGACTCGTTGCATGCGCGCAACCGGACGGCGATCTGCCCGAACAGTCCGCCGGACGTCGGATTCTCGATGCGATCCGCGACCTCGAGCCGCTGGATCGACAGGATCGTCTGCACGCCCTCGAGGTCGAGCGCCTTCATCTCGACCAGGATCTCGCCGATACGTCGCGCGTCGCCGGACTTCTGTCGCGCAAGCGCCGTCGTGACGGTGTCGGCCGGGACGAATCCCTCGGTCGCCGCGATCGCCCCGAACAGGATGTCCTGGCTCATCCTCCTACGCCGTCCGCGCGCACGCACTCAATTCTGGAGAGGCTACGGCGGGACGAACCGCTTGGCGCCCTACCAAGCGGTTCACGCCTTGGCGGCGGCGGCATAGGCCGCATAGCGGTTCTTGCCGGCGCGCTTCGCGGCGTAGAGCGCCTCGTCAGCCTTGAGCATCAGTTCGCGGTGGTCGGCGGCGGCGTCGGGGAACGTGGCCCCGCCGATCGAGAACGTGGCCGCCAGGGTCGCGCCGTTGTAGCCGACGCGCAGCTCCTGCAGCGACGCGATGATGCGGTCGGCGACCCTTTGCGCCCCCTCGCATCCCGCCTCGGGGAGGATGATCTCGAACTCGTCGCCTCCGTAACGGGCCACAAGCGCCGCACCGTCTCGCTCGATGCGCGCTGCGACGTCGACCGTGCGGATCGCGTTGCCGAGCACGCGCGACACGGCGCGCAGCAGCTCGTTGCCCGCCTCGTGCCCGTACGTGTCGTTGATGCGCTTGAAGTCGTCGATGTCGAGCATGAGAACGCTGCAGGGACGGCCGTGCCGGCGGCAGCGCTGCACTTCAGCTTCGAGCCGCTTCTCGAAGTGCGCGTGGTTATAGAGGCTCGTCAGGTTGTCGTGGATCGACTTGATATGGAGGAGCGCGTTATCGATCGCGACCGCGGCGTGATCGGTCAGGATTTCGGCAATCTCGACTTCGCGTGGCCCGAACGCGCCGGTCGTGCGCGGGTTGTCGAGGTAGACGGCGCCGACGAGGCGGAGCTTTACGCGCAACGGGAGACAGAGGATCGAAAGAAGTTGCTGCGACTGGACCGTGTCGATCAGCCGAAGCTCCGGATCCTGCTGGGCGTCGTCGGCGACAATCTTGCGTCCCTTGTCGCGCACGATCTTGAGGATGCCCGCGCTGATCCCCATGTCCTCGCGCTTGAGATCCTCCTTGCGGCGGTCGCGCGAGAGCTCGATTTTGAATCGCTCGCCTTCGAAGACCACGATCGTGCCGCGCTCGGCGTTGCAGAACTCGATCATGGTGTCGAGGATCGTCGAGATGAGCTTGCGGAGATTGAGCTCGGAGTTGATCTTCTTGATCACCTCGAGCACGGGGCGAAGGCCGTGGAAGCCCGTGTCCTCGTTGCGCGGCGGTCGGGTGGCGCGGCCCTGCACCTGGACGGGCGAGCGGAAGATGCCGCTCGAGGAGGGTTCGTGGCCCAGGGCGCTGACGACGGCCGGATTCTTGAGGAAGCGTTCCGCCGCCTCGGGCGTGAGTTCGCGCGTGATGCGCTCGATCACCGAGCCGGCGTCGCGGCGGAGCTGTTCGGCGCTGCTCTCCTGCCCCGACTTGGCGAAGACGTTCGCCTTCGCCGCCTTGATCTGCCAGTCGAGCCCGAGCGACGGTGAGCGGGCCTGCTCGGCTTCGGCGGCGCCGAGGAGCTCGAGGGCGCCCACGGTGTTGTCGCTGCGCTCCTCGCAGATCGCGCGCACGAGGAGGGCCCGGCAGATCACGGCCGGATCGCCGAGCTCATTGCCGATCGTGAGAGCGTCGCGGGCGAACGCTCGCGCCTCGACGACGTCTTCCTTCGAAAGCGAGATCTCGGCGCCGATGAGCCGGATCACGGCCGTCCACGGGCTCTTCGGCCCGCTGCTGGAGGCGTGGAGCGCAACGTCGAGCGCCGCTTCCGATTTCTCGATCTCGCCGAGCCGCAGGTGCGCCAGCGCGCTGACGGCGTGTACGACGGCTTCCGCGGGGCGGTCGTTCGCCTTCGTCGCCAGCTCAAGGGCCTCCTGCAGGAAGCCGCGGGCCCGCGGGGCGTTGTTGAGCGTGCAGAGGATGTCCGCCGCGCGGCACAAGGCGAGGGCCGCGTCGCCCTTCTTGTTCTGCTTGAGCAGGTCGATCGAGAGGCGCTTCGCCGAGGCGAGCGCCTTTTCGTAAAGGCCTTCAGCGACGAGTTGTTCCGTCTCCGCGAGCATTCCGCCCATCCAAAGTTGCGGAATGATAGCACAGGCGTATGTCGGGAAACAGGAGACAGAATGCCGTCACGCCGCGACGTGACGCATCGCGGACGCGACAAAGTCCTCGTCGTCCTGGAGGTCCCTCAGCACGATGCGATGCCCGTCGCGGAGTCGGATGATCACGCGAGAGTGCCAGGGCGAGAGGAGCGAGAAGACGGGCAGCAGCACGTAGTAGCCCACGGACAGGACGGCCATGAGCGCCATGCCGATCGCCAGACCCGCGAAGCAGCCCTCCCCCGCGACGCCCACCCAGAGGCAGCCGTCCACTCCCGAAAGGGATTCCAGCGGCAGCTTGCGCGGACGGGAGAAGGGGCCCGGTCGATGCTCGATCGTCGCGATCGCGCCCCACGGAATCACGCGGCCGCGCGAGAACACCAGGCCCCGATCGCGGTCGAGGGTCACGTGGATGAAAAGCCTGCGCGCGAGGTGCGCGATGAACGCGAGAGGCCCGAGCACGACGCAGGCGGTGACGCTGAGCTGGAAGAGCCAGCGCTGCGACGTGCCGCGCGGCAGGGTCAGGGCGTGGCGCTCGAGGAGAACGGCGACGAGCGCGACGAGGAGCGTCCAGGCGAGGAGCGGCCAGACCGTGGCTCCGGGCCTGTAGGTCCTCATGGGTCTACGACGCCGGCGCCGTCGGCCCGTTACGCCCAAGCGGGGCGCGACACGCTCTAGGACTTGTTGAGTACGGACAATTTCTGTGATTCAATGCTCTGACTCATCCGTGTGCGGCGTATCTATGGGTGATCACCTGAGGAGACCTTTCATGATGAGGCTTTCGCTTTTGTCGGTCTTGGCGCTGATCGGCGCCGCCCTCGCCCAGGATCCCCCGCCCGCCGCCAAGCCTCCCGACCAGGAACACGCCGACCGGCTGAAGACCGTCCATGCCGGCATCGCCAACGAGCATACGGGCGTCGGCGACTGGCTGGCGAGCGTAGCGCAGCACGGCTGGGGTCGCATCGAGTACACGAACGCCGTCAAGTACGAGCCGAACCACGAGCGCGCCAACAAGGGCCTCGGCTTCACCATCTGGAACGAGGACGAGAAGCGGTGGGAGGTCGACCCCAACAGCCCTGTGAAGGTCGGCAATGAGAAGCGCGGGGAGGACGCGGACCGGCTCTGGATCGAGTATCAGAAGCGGTCCACCGAACTCGGCAAGAAGGTCGCGCGCCTGTGGTACGACCTCGGCACCTGGAGTGAAAAGAACTTCGCCAGCGACAAGGAGAAGTCGCGCGCCGCGTTCCGCAAGGCGCTCGAGTACGATCCGACGCACAGCGAAGCGCGAAAGAAGCTCGGCCACACCAAGCAGAAGGAAGGCGGCTGGCTCAGTCCCGAGGAGATCGCGACACGCAAGGAAATGAAGGACGGGATCGCGAAGGCGTCGGGCGGAAAGACCGAGGCCACGCCGATGGATGCGGAAACGAAACTCAACCTGAAGTTCAAGAAGCAGAGCAGCGAGCACTTCATCATCGGCTCGCCGCACCTGGACCCGAAGGAGCTTGAGAACCTCATCAAGCACACCGAGCACGCGTACGCGATGTTCCACAAGATCTACAACCAGTCGAACCTGTACGCGACGCAGCGGCAGGAGCTCATCATGCTGACCACGAAGGAACAGCACGAGAAGTACGTGGACGCGTTCGCGGGGCAGGCGGGCGAAGAGTACATCAAGATGGCGAAGGACTCGACCGGCATGGGCGACGAGCGCTGGCAGCGCGAGGACGAGAAGTCGCGGAAGCCCACGAATGAGGACTGGGCCATCCATCACGCGGTCATGCTCATGTCGCGATCCCTCGCCCGCGGCGACCGCCACTGGCTGCACGAGGGGCTGGCGTACCATTTCACCAAGCAGATGAAGGGGTCGGCCAGCTCGCACTGCACCAACATGCGCGGCACCGGTGCGGGGGGCGATTCGGGGAAGACGTACGACGACGCAACGACGTGGCACATCATAATCAAGGACTGGTTGAAGACCGGCAAGGACCCCGACGTCTACAAGGTCTTCAAGTGCACCAACCTCGCCGAGTTCCGCGGTGGCGACCCGCTCAAGGCGTGGAGCCTGTGCGAGTTCCTGACGACGGAGTATCGCGAGAAGTTCATCGAATTCATGCAGAAGATCAGCTCCGCGAAGCGCGAAGAAGACGAGAGGGTCTTCGAGGGCGTCTTCGGCTGGACGCTGCAGGAACTCGACTCGCGGTGGAAGATCTACGCTCGCGCTCTCTACCTGGACGGGAAGTAACCGTGTCGCGCCTGGGTTGACAGCAGCCGCGCGTCAGCCCGGAACGCGACCGAGCACCAAGGACTACGGACTGGCTTTGCCGAGCGCCTTCAGCTGCGTGGACAGTCGTCCAAGCAGCCACCGCTCGATCGCCGCATCGCCCCACTCGGGAACCTGCGCCTTGAGCCGGTCGATGGGCACTTCCGCGCGCGCCATCGTGCGGTGACCTCCGGCCGATCCGTACTCGATCAGCGAGCGCTCCGCGATGTGTCCAGCGTGCTTGCGCAAGCCATCGGAGCGGAAGACGACGACGAGCTTTTCCGGCGTCCGGCAGGAGACGATCGCCCAGCCGATGCCGCTGATCTTGATGAAGAAGTCAGCGACGTGGACGCACACGTCCGGATTGTCGACGGCCCCGAGGTAGCTGAAGATCACGTCGCGCGCAATGCGCTTGTTCGCGATCGCCACGCTGAAGTGGTCGAGCGTCGAGAGCGGAAGCTGCGCGAGCTCGATCGCGCGGATCATGTTCTCGTCGGCGCGCAGGCGCAGCGCCTTGAACGCGTTGACGTCGGCGTCGCTCACGTTGCGCGTCAGGTTGCCCGTGTCCACCTTCAGCCCGTAGAAGAGGGCCGTTGCCGCGCGACGCGACATTCGTGTGCCGGTGTTCAGGTAGTATTCCGTCAGGATCGTCGACGTGGATCCGTATTGCGGGCGGACATCGGCGAAGCGGTGCGGGCCGAGCTCGGTCTGCGGATGATGGTCGATGATGATGTCGAACCGGTGCTGCCCGTTCTGTGCGAAGAACGACGGCTGCGCGTCGACGGTGACGACCGCCGTCTGCGGCGTGATGAGATCGGGGCGGTACTTGACCGTCGGGATCTTGAGCGTGCGGACCATCATCAGATTCTCGGGCCGCGTGAATTCGCCGAGATACGAGATCGTGAATTGCGGGGCGTCCTCCGCGACAAGCTCACGCAGCGCGAAGGCGGAGCCGATCGCGTCCGGATCGGGATTGCCCCAGATCACGGCGACCGTGCGCTCGGACTCGCGTACGATCTTCCGGATCGCGTGCACGCGCTGGCGGGTCTGCGATCGCCGCCCCAGGTCGCGCAGCTCCGACTGGTAGGCCGTCCGGTCGCCGCGGAAGAAGAATTCCGGATACTCCGCCGTGAGCACTCGCGTCGGCAGGGCCGTGAAGGCGACAACCGTGGCCGCGATGGACTGCTTGCGCAGATTCTCCAGCGTGGCGCGCAGCGCCGGCTCCTCGTGCTCGGCGACGACGACGATGTCCTCCGGCGCGAGGGTGATGTGGTGCGCCGCGAGCGATACCGACGCCGGATCCGCCGCGACGCGCAGGACGCGCTTCTGCAGCAATTCGCGCAGCGTGCTTTCGTCGGCGGTCACGACCGTGCAGTCGCGACTCTGCGCGCTGAACGTGTCGAGAATGTCGACAATGCGGTGCCCGCGGCCGAGTAACACTATTTTCATGGGGGATGGGGTGGAGCGGGTTATTATAGACCGGCGGGACAAGCACCTCCACGATGGTACGCATCCTCATTACGGGCGCCAAGGGTGGCATCGCACGCGATATCGCCGAGCGCCTTCGGGCTGCCGGGGCTACGCTGGCGCCGGCCGTGCCAGGCACGATCGAGGTCGTCGCGCTCACGCGGGAGCAGCTCGACATCTCACGCAAGGAGTCGGTCGATCGCGCCTTCGCCGAGCACCGGCCCGACATTCTCATCAACGCGGCGGGCCTGACGCAGATCGACCTGTGCGAGTCCTACCAGTGGGAGGCGTACCTCGTCAACCGCGACGGATCTGAGCACCTCGGTCGCGCGTGTGCCAAGTCAGGCACGCTCCTCGTCCATTTTTCGACGGATCTCGTCTTCGACGGCTCCAAACGCCAGCCGTACACCGAGGAGGATCCTCCGAACCCGCTGTCGGTTTACGCGGACACGAAGCTTGCCGGTGAACTGATCGTCATGAAGTCCACCGCAAAACACCTCATCCTGCGGACGGGGTGGGTCTTTGGTCATCCTGGCCGTCATTTCCTGAAAACGCTGCAGGAGGGCGTGCGCGAGGGCGAGATCCTCTTCTCGTACGACGATCAAGTCGGTCAGCCCACGTACGTGCAGGACCTGCTGGATGCGACGTTGTTCGGCCTATCGCACGGACTTACGGGCACCTACCACGCGGCGAACGCAGGAGAGGCGACGCAGGCGCAGGCGGTGGCCTCCGCCCTCGAGGCGATGGGGCGCAAGGAGATCGAAGTGCGTGCGATCCAGCACCAGCTTGACGGCCGTCAGGCGATGCGTCCGCGCTACTCGGTTCTGAACTGTGCGAAGCTGGAGAAGGCGGGGCACAAGATGCGCCGCTGGGACGATGCGATGAAGGCCTGGGCGGCGCGCGTGAATCACGTCAACACTTAGTCGACCGTCG
Organism: uncultured Planctomycetales bacterium; assembly: GCA_964468745.1. Taxonomy (GTDB): domain Bacteria; phylum Planctomycetota; class MHYJ01; order MHYJ01; family JACPRB01; genus JACPRB01. The sequence continues at coordinate 8,836 of CAYXVY010000137.1, forward strand.
ACTTTCACCGCACGAACAGGTCGAGTAGGGCGGTCGTTCCGAGCGTCACGCTGATCGCCGCATTCGCGTGGAAGAAGGCCTGGTTGACGCGTTTGAGATCATCGGCTCGAACTAGCGCGTGCTGCCATGCGAGAAGTGCGGCGATGACCGCCACGCCGGCGACGAACCACGCGCCGAGGCCGTGCAGCGCGACCGTCGCGATCAGCAGGCCGAGCGTCCCCGCGTGACAGATCCGCGCGAGCGTGAGCGCGCGCGGGATCCCGAGCGCGGCGGGGATCGACCGGAGCCCGGCACGACGGTCGAATTCCACGTCTTCGCACGCGTACAGGATGTCGAATCCCGCAACCCAGCAAAGGACGGCGCTGCTGATGAGGAGTGGGAAGGTGTCGAACGCGGGCCGGATTGCCAGCCACGCTCCCGCGGGGGCGAGGGCGAGCGAGAGGCCGAGCACGAAGTGACAGAGCGGCGTGAAGCGCTTCGTGTAGGAGTAGCCGAGCATCACCGCGAGCGCGATCGGGGCGAGCTTCAGCACGAGCGGATTGAGCATCGCAGCCGACAGCACGAAGAGGCCCGACATGACGATCGTGAACCCGAGCGCGAATCCCGGCGAGAGGAGGCCGCGCGGAATCGCGCGGGACTGCGTGCGCGGATTGGCGGCGTCGAAGCGCGCATCGACCGCGCGATTGAACGCCATCGCCGCGCTCCGCGCCGCGACCATGGCGACGAGCAGCCACAGGCATTCGCTTTGCGTCGGCACGCCCCGCTTCGCGTATACGGCCCCGACGACGGCGAACGGCAGTGCAAAGACGGTGTGCTGGATCTTGATCATCTCGAGCACGGTCACAATCTTTCGAATCACGGCGAACCAGTGTAGCGGCGACCTCGTTCAAACAAAACCGTCTACGATTGGCGTTCTCAGACGTCTATATTGATATAAACTAGGGAGAGGGAGGACTCTGGTGGACCGTAGATCCTTTCTGACGATGGCCGGCGCTACGGCGCTGGGCGGCAACCTCTTCGGTCAGGACAAGCCGAAGGACAAGCCCGCGGCGTCGGGCTTCCAGGAGGTCACTCCGGAGCAGGCGACCGCCGCCGAAAAGGCGCTCGAGTGGATCAAGAAGAACCAGAGCAAGCGCGGCGCCGTCGGACAGACGTGCCAGGTCGCGTTCACGTCCATCGCCGGGCTGGCGCTCCTCGCCGGCGGCAACACACCCACGCGCGGCAAGTACGCGCCGCAGGTGAAGGCGGCGCTCAAGTTCATGCTGGACTGCACGGACCGAAAGACCGGATACATCAACGAGGCCGGCGGGCGCGCGATGGGCGGCTCCGGCATGCACGGTCACGGCTACGGCCTCCTCTTCCTCGCGGAAATCTACGGGATGTGCGGCGACCTGAACGAGGAGAAGGAGTTCGAGGAATCGCTGAAGGAAAAACTCGTCAAGGCGGTCGCACTGACTGCGAAGTCGCAGGATCCGAACGGCGGGTGGAGCTACGAGCCGAATCCGTACGGACATGAGGGCTCCGTCACCGTGACGCAGGTCCACGCGCTCCGCGCGTGCCGCAACGCCGGCATCACCGTCCCGAAGTCGACGATTGAGAAGGGAATCTCGTACATCAAGAAATCCACCGACTCGAGCGGCGCGATCATGTACAGCCTCGGCCAGGGAGGCGGCGGATCGTACGCTCTCACGGCCGCCGGCGCGTGCGTCTACGCGTACTACGGGCTGTATGAAGACAAGGACGCGAAGCGCTGCATGGACCGCCTCTTCCAGATGATCAACGGGGGCGGCGAGCGCAACGGGCACGACGCGTACGCGACGTTCTACGCCGCCCAGGCGTGCTTCTTCCTCAAGAGCGTCAATCCCAAGTTCTGGACCGAAGGGTACGCGAAGATCCGCACCGACATCATCCGCTCGCTCGACAAGAAGTCGGGCGGGTGGACGAATGACGGCTACAACGGCGCATTTGGGACCGCATGCGCAGCTCTGGCGCTGCAGATCCCGTACCGATTTCTTCCGATCTTCCAGGACTAGGGGAAGAAGACAGGAGACGCGAGACAGAATGGGTCTGTCCCGATCCGCCGCAACTCCTGCCGCGCAGCGGCGTTACGTTTAGCGGAGCGGAAGGAGGCAGCGTGCGCACGATTCTAGCGGTCGTTGTTCTCGCATCTCTTTCCTTTGCCCAGCAGGGTGAGAAGAAGAAGATCCCGCAGGGCAATGGCGTCGACACCGGCAAAGATGCCGTCGACTTCAAGCTGAAGAAGCTCAAGAAGGAGGCGTCGGAGAAGGACGAGACGGTGCAACTGTCGGCGCTCAAGGGGAAGCCCGTCGTCCTCGTCTTCGGCAGCTACACCTGACCGCCATTCCGGAGGGAAGCGGCTGCGCTTCAGAAATTCTATGACGCGCACAAGGAGAAGGCGCACTTCCTCATCGTCTACATCCGCGAGGCGCATCCGATCGACGGATGGAAGACCGCGCAAAACGACAAGGAAGGGATCGAGGTGAAGGATCCCAAGACGGACGAGGAGCGATCGAAGGTCGCCAGCGATTGCGTCAAGGCGCTCAAGCTCACGCTGCCGTGCGTGATCGACGACATGAAGAACACGGCGCAGCAGGCCTACGCCGGATGGCCCGACCGGTACTACGTCGTCGACAAGGACGGGAAGATCGCCTACAAGGGCGAGCCGGGACCGAAGGGGTTCAAGACGGGCGAGTGCGAGTCGGCGCTGAAGAAGCTCATCGAATAGCGGCGGCCTGGTCGAGCGCTTCGTCGATCGACAGCAGCCGCGTCTTCAATTCGCGCCGGGCCTTGTCGATGCGTAGTCCCGCGTCGAGCGGCCGCGCGGCGCGCTGGTTGAGCTCGCTTGTCGTGACCGGCGTGTAGAGCGACGGAGCGAGCCCGAATCGGCGCGCGATGCGCAGCGCAAACTCGTGGCGATTCACGCGGTCGGCGCCGACCACGTTCCAGACGCCGGTCAACCGCCGCTGCGCGATCTCTCCGATCGCCTCCGCGAGACTCGGGGCATAGGTCGGGTTCGACACCTGGTCGGCCGGGACGCGCATCGGTTTCCCGGCGAGCACCTGCATGAAGAAGTTCTTGGAGCCCGGGAGATTCGACCAGACCACCGTGGTGCGGACAACGGCGCAGGCTTTCGCTTCGCACGCGGCCCGCTCTCCCTCGAGTTTTGTGCTCGCGTAAACCCCGAGCGGACTGGGCTCATCGTCCTCGCCGTACGGGCCCCCGCGACCATTGAAGACGTACTCGGTGGAGAGGTAAATCAGGTGCGGCGCAACAAGTGCAACGTTGCGCGTCCCCTCGACGTTGATCGCGCGCGCCTCGTCCGGATGATCTTCGCAATAGTCCACGGCTGTGAGCGCGGCGGTGAGGATCACGACGTCGGCGCCCCGGCAGGCCCGCTCCACGGCGGCGCGGTCACGAATATCGACCTCGGGACGGCCGACGCCGCGCGCTTCGGGCATCGCCCGCAGGAGCCACGTGCCGACCTGGCCACGGGAACCGACGACGACGACGTTCATGGTCGGCGTGAGTATAATGCTCGCGGGGGAAATCAGTGAGAGTCGCGATCGTGGCGCTGTGCCTTGCCGGCTGCGCGATGCCGCCGCCCGGGATTCTACCGCTGGATCCAGAGACGTCGGCGGAAATCGCGCGCTACGTGAAGGCGCTCGAATCGAAGAACGCCTCGGTCTGCCTGGATGCGGTCGACTATCTGCCGTACTTCGGCGCCATCGCGGTACCGACGCTCATCGAGGAGCTGCGAAGCGTTTCAAGCAACGGCCGCGCCTTCGCGGCGGCAACGCTCGGCCGTATCGGCGACGCGCGGGCCGTCGGCCGGCTCATCGAGCTGCTCGACGACGGGGCGAGTGCGGAATTCATGGTGCTCTCCGACGACGGCACGGAGATGCATCCCGCGTACGACAACCCGGCGCTTCCGGTGAAAGAGCAGGCGCGCGCGGCGATCGCGGCGATCACGGGGCGGCGGTTCCCGAGTCGTGTCGAAGCGGAGAAGTGGTGGAGTGAAAACGGCGACCCGCTTGCGTCGCGCGTCGTCGAGCGCACAGAAGCTCAGCTTCCGCCGCACGCGCGGTGGCTCAAGGGGTGGCGGATCGTGCTCGACGCGGGTCACGGCGGAGACATGCACAAACGCGGCTACAAGCGCGGGCCGACGTACGCGAGCGAGGCGGAGGCGAACCTGCGCGTCGCGCGGTTCCTTCGAGACCTCCTCGTGCGCGCCGGGGCAACCGTGGTGATGACACGCGAGTCGGATCGCGACGTCGACTTGAAAGCACGTCCACAGATGGCGGCGGGATGCGATCTTTTCCTGTCGATCCATCACAACTGGTCGCCCAACCTCGGAGCGCAGGCGACGACGACGTGGTATCACGCGGGGGGCGACAAGCCCGCGTCGCTCGACATGGCGCGCTACATCCAGGAGGAGACGATCGCCGCGGTCGCGCCAGCCGATGTACCGCGCGCGGGCGGCCTGATGGACGACACGCTCATGTACAAGAGCGGCTTCGCCGTCCTGCGCGAGCTGCCGGAGGACGTCGCGGGATGCCTCGTCGAGACGACGTACTACTCGAATCTCGCCATGGAGCGCCGGATGCGCGACATCGAGTTCAACCGCCTCGCCGCGATGGGGATGCTGATGGGGTTGGTGAAGTACGCGTATTACGGGGTACCTCGCGCGGAGGTCGCCGCCGCGGGCGCCGAGTCGCTCGAGCTGCGCGTCTTCGATGGACTCGAGGATCGCGGCGAGTGGGCGAAGCCGCATCGCATCCTGGCGGACTTCGTGATCGTCAGGATCGACGGCGCGCGGGTTACTCACGCGTACGACGCCGAGCGCGGGCGGATCACCGTCAAGGGCTCATTCACCGCGGGCGAGCACGTTGCCGTCGTCGATCTGATCAACGTGCACAAGAACCATTCGTGGCCGAGGCCCCTGCGGTTCACCGTGCGCTGATTTCGGTCAGCGCTTGCGCGGCGGGATCGGCTTCCCCTTCTCGTCGACCGTGAGGATGGCCTCGAAATCGCCGCCTTTCAGCTTCTTCAGACTGTTCAGCTCGTCGTCATTCCATCGCTTGTCGGGCGCGCCGGAGACGAACCAGTCGCTGCCGTTGTCCGCGACGAGCATGCCGTGCTTCTTGAGGGCGGTGAGGATCACCTGGCAGCGCTTCGGGAACTTCGAGATGTCGACGGCTGCCTTCAGGCGGAAGCGCAGGCCCATCGGCGGCACGTTTTCGTCCCTGTTGCTCGATGCATGGTGCCGCGCCGGCCACACGTACGCCTTCTGAGACTTCTGGATCGTGAAGCGCAACGCGTGATTGATGGCTCCGCGCGCGACCTCGTCGTAGCGCACGAGGCCGGGGAAGATCGGGAGCCCCGCCGCGTCGGCGGAAGTCCAGCCGTCGGGGCGCAGATCGTTCGAGTCCAGCTTGAAGATCGCGCCGGAGCCGCACTTCCACCCCTTGTCGGTCTTGTAGGCGGAGTAGACCTCGTAGAGGATGCGATTGTCCCTGTCGATCATGAGGATGTGGCGGTCGCCCTTTGAGTCCGGACCGCCTTCGATCGGCGCGTCGTCCGGAATGGGGTACGGGCCGCGATCGCTCTCGTCGGCGTACTCGAATTCGACGGGCACCTTCTTCTGCTTGCCGGAGACGATGACGTACGGAATGCCGTACTGCGTGCCCCAATCGGGATGGAACGGCTTGTCGCGGCCGATCGAGTTTACGTACGCGTCCGACTTCGGGTGCACCGCGTGCTGGGAGACGTCCCAGTTCCACGGGTTGTCGGCGGGGAAGACCTTGAGATCGGGCTCTTGAAGCAGCAGCGGTAGGATCGCCACGATCGCGAATCGCATCTTCAGTAGAGTGGCGCGAGCGCTGAGATTTGCGGCTAAAATCCCTCGCGTGAGCCTTCGTGAACCCATCATCGTCAACGAGCGCATCACGATCCCCGAGTCGGCGATCGAGACGCGAGCCATCCGCTCAGGCGGGCCCGGCGGGCAGAACGTCAACAAGGTCGCGTCGAAGATCCAGATGTGGATCGACTTGACGGGGGCCACGGGATGGGAGGAAGGGGAACTCGACCGCGTTCGCGTTGCGCTGAAGTCGAGGCTCGACTCGACGGGGCGTCTGATGATCACGAGCCAGGACACGCGCGACCGCGAGCGCAATGCGGCGGACGCGGCGGCGCGAGCCGCGGAGCTCATTCGCGCGGCACTCGTGCGGCCGAAAACGCGGCGGCCGACGAGGCCGACGAAGGCGTCGAAGAATCGCCGACGTGATGCGAAACGTCGGCAGTCGCAGCGCCGGGGCGATCGTAACGTGGACTGGGACTAGACCTACTTGCTGTCCGCCTTCTTCAGCGTCGCCGACTTGATCACCACCGTCTCCACGGGGAGGTGCTGGTGGTCACCGACCCGCTTCACCTTGACCTCGCGTATCTTGTCGACCACGTCCAGTCCCTTCGTCACTTTGCCGAAGACGGCGTAGCCGGGATTGCGGTCGGTGCGATCGAGCTTGTCCATGTTGTCGACGGTGTTGATGAAGAACTGCGACGAGGCGGAATCGGGGTCGTTCGTGCGCGCCATCGCGATCGTGCCGCGCTCATTCTTCAGGCCGTTGTCCGACTCGAGCTTGATCGGGGCGTCGGTCTCCTTGCGAGTGAGCTCCTTGTCGTAGCCGCCCCCCTGGATCATGAAGTCCTTCATGACCCGGTGGAAAATCAGGCCGTCGAAGTGCTTCTTCCCGACGTACGAGAGGAAGTTCTTCACGGTGATCGGCGCCTTTTCGGCGTTGAGCTCGATTTCGATCGTGCCAAGGCTCGTTTCCATGACGACGACAGGCGCCTTCTGCTGCGGGCGCTCGGGATCCTGGCACACGACGTTGCTGCCGGCGAACGCGATGAGGGCCAGGGCAAAGAGTGTGTGTTTCATGGCGACAAGGCTATCATACGCCCCTCGTGAGCACCACTTTCGGCGACTACCAGACGCGTTCGCGCACCACGGCGATCTATCCCGATGCCGGCTCCAACTTCGTATATCCCACGCTCGGCCTCGCGGGCGAGGCGGGCGAAGTCGCGGAGAAGATCAAGAAGGTGCTTCGTGACAAGGGCGGCAAGATCGACGACGAGACGCGCGCGGCGGTCGAAAAGGAGCTCGGCGACGTACTCTGGTACGTCGCGCAGCTCGCGACGGAGCTGGGGCTCGGCCTCGACCGCGTCGCGGAGGCGAACCTGGCGAAGCTGGCGTCGCGCAAGGACCGCGGGTTGCTGGGCGGATCCGGCGACAACCGATAAGGCGTTGCGTGGAGACAAGTTGATCAATCTCTGCCGCACACGCAGCGGCTCACGCTCCGCAAGATTCCTGACTTGACGCAGAGTCCGCTGAGCAGGACAAGAGGGGGAGGGGATGTGCGGTCCGCCGGCCCGCTCAAGGCGAGGGTGCGTCCACGCAGGTACCGATTCCGAGACGCCCGACCTGGACTGGGCCGTCTCGGAATCGGTACCTGCGTGGACGCCCGTGCGGGCTCCGCCCGCACGCCGGCGGACCTCAGCGCCCCAAGCCACTCGGCGGGACCTCCGCGTTCTCGGCGTTTGGCTCGGATCATGCTGGCGTCGAGGGCGTGCGCCGGTTACGGGTGCGCGGGCCCCCAAGCCTATTTGCCAGCGCGCGCCGTTTTCATTGCGCGTTCGGCGCGCTCACGGTGCGGCCAGTCGTCCCGCGTGACTTTGAGCGCCTGTTCGAGATCCGCGATGGCGCCCGCGAACTCCCACGCGGTCACGCGCGCCTCCCCCCGAAGCATGAGAACCTCGGGCGTCGTACGCAGGGCGAGCGCGGCGTCGAGATCCTCGAGCGCTCCGGAGTTATTCTGCAGCGCCAGCCTGCAGAGCGCGCGATTGAACCGCGCGTTGTAGGAACGCGGATCCAGCGCGAGCGCCTTGTCGAAGTCCTCCATCGCGGCACGCGGATCGTTGGCCTGGAACCGCAGTCCGCCGCGCTGCTCGTACGCGTGGGTGAATCGCGGATTGATCCGGATCACCGCGTCGTAGTCCTCCACCGCCTCGCGCGGCGAGCCCAACAGGCGGCGTTTCTCGCCGCGCATGTAGCGGGCGAGCGCGTGATGCGGCTTGCGCGCGATCGCCTTCGTGAGCGCCTCCACGGCGTCGCGGTCGTTGTCGCTCGAACCGCCGATGACGAGCCAGAATTCTTCCGTTCCCATCTCCGTGCCGTACGTCTGGAGCCCTTCGCGGGCGAGGCTGATCGCATCCGTCCAGCGGCGCTCGGCGACCGCCTTGAACGCGGCGAACACGTGCTGTTCGAGCGTCTTCGGCGCGCCCTGCGAGGCGCGATACATGCGGGCGACGGCCTGTTCGTCGGGTTCGGCGGTGCGGCCGAGCGCCCACGTGCCGCGCGTTTCGACGGCGATGCGCGCCAGCGTGTAATTGATAAGCGCGTCGTTCGGCATCGAGCGTTCCGCGCGAAGCAGCGCTTCCTCGGCCCGCGCGCCATCGCCGGTGAAGTAGCGGCCCAGTCCGAGCGCGCGCCACGCCTCGCCGAACTCGACGTAATTGGGATCGTTCGCCAGCTTCGCCAGCTCGTCGAGCGCCTTTTCAATATTCCTTAGTTGTGCGGGGATGTCCATGTCCTGCACGTAGAAGAGGGGGCGCGTTTCGATGATGAGCGCGTCGATCGGGCGCAGTTTCTCCAGGAGCAAATTGTGGCGTTCCGTGCGCCACTGGGACGCCTTGGCGGCGTCGATCTTTGCGCGCGCGTCGCGTGCGAGCGCGGCGACCTCGGGATTCGTGCGGAGGGCCGATGCGCGGTCGCATTCGGCGAGCGCCCGATGCCAGTCGCCGGCGTCGAGGGCCCGCCGCGCCTCGCGAACATGATCGTCGTACGACCGTCCCAGCAGCAGGACGTAGGCGGCGATCGCGATCATGAGGGCCACGCCGGCGGTGGCGCCGGCCACGACGATCATCGCCTTGCGCTTCGCGACGTGCTTGCGGAAGCGATAGATGATGCTCGGCCGGTGAGCCTGGATGGGCTCGCCGTCGAGGTAGTGCCCGATATCTTCGGCGAGCGCCTTCGCCGTGAAGTAGCGCTGGTTCGGGTTCTTGTCCATCGCGCGCAGGACGATCGTTTCCACTTCATAGGGAATGGAGGAGCGCAGCGAGCGCGGCGCGTACGGCTCGTCGTGCAGCACGGCCATCAGGATGGCATCGACGGTCTTGCCAGTGAACGGCGCGCGCCCCGTGAGGAGGGCGTAGAGCGTGGCGCCGAGGCTGTAGACGTCGCTGCGCGGGCTGATGCGGGTCGAGTCGTTCACCTGCTCCGGCGACATAAAGGGAGGGGTGCCCATGATGAGGCCGGTCTGCGAGAACTTCGCGTCGACCCCCTGGCGGATGCGCGCGATGCCGAAGTCGAGGACGAAAGTGCGACCCTCTTTGTCGACCATGATGTTCGACGGCTTGATGTCGCGGTGGACGATGTCGCGCTCGTGGGCGAACTGCACGGCGAGCGCGGCGTCGGCGACGATGCTCAGCGCGGTGCGGACGTCGGGCTTGAGGTTATCGGCCGTCTTGCCGTCGACGAGTTGCATTGCGATGTACGCGCGGCCGTTGACGTCGCCCGAGTCGTAGATCGCGGCGATGCCGGGGTGCTCGAGTTGCGCGACGGCCTGCGCTTCGCGCTGGAAGCGAAGGAGGTACTCCTCGGACGGTGGACCGACGAGGAACTTGAGCGCGACCCAGCGGTTGAGCTGCGTGTCCCACGCGCGCCATACCTCGCCCATGCCCCCCTTGCCGAGTCGCGCGCCGAGGACGTAGCGTCCGAACCGGCGGGACGGATCGTTGGCGGCGGACTTGAGATCGGGAGGCAGACTCATCTAGCGGTCACAAGTCACAAGTCACAAGTCAGAAGAGGACGGCTGCGTAATACTTCGGCATTTCCGGCCGCCAAGCTGACCTGTTGTGACTACGTGGTCAGTCGCTTGTACTTGATGCGGCGCGGCTGGTCGGCCGCGTGGCCGAGTTCCTGCCGACGCTTTTCCGCGTACGCCTGGAAGTTCCCCTCGAACCAGCGCAC
>CAYXVY010000138.1:0-27951 GCA_964468745.1 uncultured Planctomycetales bacterium
TGTCGTGCAGCAGCGCGCCGTATTCGAGGAGTTCGCGCGCACCGGGACGCAGATCCCGCGAAAGCGGGAGCTGGTCGTAGAGCTGCAGCGCCAGCCGTGCCGTGTTCCGCCCGTGTGCCTCGTCGAACTCGCACCGCCGCGCCAGCTGCATCACGCTGCGCATTCGTGCATTCGGGATTTCCGCCTCCAGCTCCAGCTTGCGCGCGTTCTTCGCGACGTAGTCGAGGATCACACCGTCGCGGATCGCCCGGTCGCAGAGCGAGACGCTGTCAAGACCGATCGTCTCCATCACCTCGAGGAGCAGGCACGCCCCCGGGAGCAGGATGTCCTTGCGGTCCGGATCGAGACCCTTCATCGACGCGAGCTCCCCTTCGTCCGCTTTCGCCAGGTCCTTGTGAAGCTCCTTGAGATCCTCGACCGAGAAGCGGAACCCCATCGGATTCGAGAGCTGATCGTCGTCGCGCCGCTCGCTGATGATGGACCCGAGGTTGATGATCGTGCCGGAGCTGCCGATGAGCTGGGTGGGCGCGATCCGCTGGATCTCCTCAAGCGTGGGCACGAGCGCCTCACGAAGGTGGCGGTGGATGCGCTCGTGATCGCTCTTCGGCACCGGGAATTTCGTGATGAACAGATCCTTGAGCCGCGCGCCGCCGAGTTTCAGGCTGCGCGCAAATAGCAGTTCCTTCTCGTTCCCCACGATCAGCTCCGCGGAACCACCGCCGATGTCGACGAGGAGCGCCGGCTTCGAATTAAGGTTCATGAAGTGACGCACCGCGATGTAAATCAGGCGCGACTCCTCCTCGCCCGTGACCGTGCGCACCTTGATGCCCGCCTCGCGAGCGATGCGGTCGAGCAGCTCGCCGCCGTTGGACGCCTCGCGGATCGCGGCCGTCGCGACGCCCAGAATCTTGGAGACGCCGCGGCTGCGCGCCAGCGCCGCGAAGTGCCTGATGACGTTCACGGCGCGCTCGATCTTCTCTTTGGGTATGAAGCCGCTCTTGAGAGTCACGTCGCCCAGCCGGGTCATGTCCTTCGCGCGGCCGACGATCTGGAAATCCGTGCCCGAACCGATTTCGGCGATCACGATATGCAGTGAGTTCGTTCCGATATCGAGCACGCCGAGCTTCATGGCGCGAGCTCCCGGACGGCACGCGCCACCACCCGCTTCATCATGCGCTGCCCCGCCGCGCGCTCGCGATCCTCGGCCCGATTCGCCTTCTCGTTCCCGCCGAAATGCTGCTGCAGCACCTCGAGATCGTGCGCGCGTCCCAGCCTCTCCTGCAGCGGCTTTACGAATTCCGACGGGCGGCCAAGCAGCTCGAGCACGTAGCGCGACTTTTTCGCCTCAACGCGCAGCGCGTGCATCTCTTGCTTTCCCGCGGGCGCGCGTTCAAGAGCCCCTTCGAGTCGACGGGCTCGATCCGCGAGTGCGTCCGCCAGCACGTTGTCCTTCGCACGATCCACAGTTTCGCGCGCATCGCGCAGCAGGCCTTCGATCTCGGCGCGCCTTGCCGCGCGCAGGAGCTTTCGCACCACGCGCGCCGCCTCCTCGCGCCGGCCGTCCAGCGCCTTCGCGTCGAGCCCATACGTCCGCGCATCGACGAGGAGCACATCGAGCATGCGCCGCGCTCCGAGCGCCCGTCCCATCAGCCTCAGCTTCCTGCGAAGATCGCGGAACTTCGTGATCGGCGCCAGCCGACGAGCGATCCATACCGCGGCGCGGATCCTGCGCAGGAGGACGCGCAGGTCGTGCACGACGCACGGTGTCATGTCCCGGTGCGCGCGTCGCGCTAGACGGGTAAAGCGATCCCCCTGGCGCCGCAGCACGCGTACGACGCGGCTGCGCGCGGCATCCACTTCCAAAGCGTGACGCATGCCGAGCATCTGATGTTCCCGAACGCGGGTTGGTATACCACAAAGGCCGAGTTAGGGCCTAGTCAGCGCGTCCAGGTCGCGCCCGATACTCTTGCGCAGGCCCGGGTCTTTCGCAGACTCGAGCGCGCGGCGGTAGTCCGCAATGGCGTCGTCGCGCATCTCAAGCGACTGATGCGCCTTTCCGATCTGGACGAGCCGCCTCGCCCGCCAGTCGGGTGCGTCCTCCGCCTCCGGACGCGACGGGGGAATCTTTTTCACGCCCGCATCGAATGCCTCCATCGACGACCGCCACGCCTCGATCGCGGGAAGCGCGCGTTTCGCGGCGAGCCGCGCCTGGCCGAGCGTGCCGAGCGCTCCCGCCACGTCCAGCGCCGCGTTCGCCGCGTCCAGCTCGATGGCCGCCCTGTGCACCGGGTGCACCTGCGTCAATTCACGCTCGTAGTCGCGCCGCCGATCCTCGAGTATCGCCACCGCGCGCGACGCCAACCGCTCGGCGACCGCAGCGTCGACCCCCGTCGCGATGTACAGATCCGCAAGGTTGTTGCAGAGCGTCGGATTGTCCGGAGCGATCTTCAGCGCGCGCTCGTAGAGCTCGCGAGCCTTCTTCGTCTCCGTTTTCGCATACAGGCAGTTCGCCAGCCCAATCATGGCGTCGGCGTGCTCCGGCTCCTGTTTGAGGGCGCGCTCGTAGAAATCCATCGCCCGGCCGTACTCCCCCTGCGACTCATAGTCGAAGCCGACGCTGACGTCGTCCTCCGCCTTCGCGACACGCAACTCGAGGAGGTAGCGTCCGCTTCCAGTCCACCCCTTTTCGAGCTCCTCGAAGCCGACGAGATACTTGGCGCCGCCGTAGTCCTCGCAGACGATCTCGCTCTTTGCGAGGTTGTAGCCGCTAATGACGAAAAAGTGGAAGACCCGCGCCTTCACTTCGACCATGATGATCGTCGGGCGGTCCTCATCGACCGCCTGTCGAAGCCGGCTGACGTGACCATACTTGTATTCGGCCGCGAGACCTCGTTCGCGCGCCGCCTGCGCCATCACCGTCGAGAGCGTGCCCTCGAGCTCCGGCCGATACAACCGCAGCGTCAGCTCATTGACGTCCGCGCGCTTGCCGAAGTAGCTGAGAACGGCGCACAGCGCCTCCGGACCGCAGTCGGCCGTAACGCGCCCCTGGGGCAGGTGTGCGGCGCGGCTGAGGAGTCGGTAGCCGTCGACGCCGGCGGGGACTTCGGCGACGCGCCGACCGTACGAGGAGCAACCGGCAGCGGCGATCGCGAGCAGGACGACCGCGAATCGCACCCGCCCTGCATAGCCGCTCAGCTCAGCAAAGCCGAATCGACGGCGTCGAAGATTCCTGAACGCAGAAATACGAGCCTCGGCGAAGCAGGGTTACTTCGGAGTGCGATCGACGATCCAAAACGTGATCGCGAGGAGGGCCACCGCCATCGCGCCGCCGATGAGCCACTCCTCCAGCGTCAATCCACCGACGACTTGAACGCCGGACTGATGGCGGGCAAAGAACGCGGCATCTGCAGCCGGCAACGCGGCCGTCTCGCGGGCGGCCTCGGCTGACGGGACTCCCAGCGTCGACATGCGATCCTGGACGGACGAGGTATCCGCCTTCGCCGCCGCGCGGCGGGACGGGATCACATCCGCCCATGCCGATGGGGCGCACATGACCAGAAGCGCCACGCTCGCCAGCGCCAGTCCGCTGCTTCGCACCATCGTTCGACCGCCCTTCACACGCTCTGTTGCCGATGGACTAGTCACTGCCAAAGCCGACGCGATAAGCGTAAACGCCCAAGATGATCCCTAAGAGAAGCGCTCCGCCGACGATTTCCTCGAAGATGAGGCCGCCGACGAGCTGCACTCGGGCCGGGTCCGTCGCAAAATAGGCCATATCACCCGGCGACATGTGCCGCGCCTGCTGTTGCGCCTGCACTTCGTTGAGCCCCGTCTTTTCCAGGCCGGTTGTGACGTTCCTCGCGTCGCCATTCTGCGAGGCGCGCCGCGACGGTATGACGTCCGCCCAGCAGGGCTGCGCCATAATCACAACCAACCCAACTCCCACCAGCCCCAGTCCGGTGAGCTTGACCATGATGCCCTTACTCGTTGTTGGTAAGCATGTACCAGATGATTCCTACGCCGAGCCCAAGGAATCCTGCACCGCAAATCGTCTCGAACCACAGGTTATCCGACTGTCCGCTGAAGGCGTCCTGCTGCGCTCCGACCACCTGCACACGCTCGGGATGCGCGGCGAAGAAAGCCTGATCCGCCTGAGTCAGCGGCGTGGCCTTCACGTCCGGTACGCGCGCCGTGTCCGTCGTCGCCGCCCCGCGGCGGCTCGGAATCACATCGGCGTAGAGCGGCATCGCGAACAGCGCGAAAACCATCAGGACAACCAAGGACCTGCGCATCTCGACCTCCGGTCTGGAGCTTGCGAGTATAGGAGCACCCCCACCCTTGTCAACATTTTGAGCGGGTCTTATGAACTAGACGTAATCCTCCCGTCAATTCCATGCGCGGTTTTCAAACCTCCTTCATGCGCGCCGGTTCATCGAGCGGACGATCAACCGGACCGGATTCCTTCAGATGAAGCTTGATCCGAACGCCACGAGCGGGGAGTCTAACGGCGTGAAGCGCAAAGCGGTCGCACTCCTGTCGGGCGGGCTGGACAGCATGCTCGCAGTGCGGGTGATCCTCGAGCAGGGGATTCCCGTCACGGCCGTGCGCTTCCTCACGCACTTCGGGTGCGATCCCGTGACGTCCGGCTCCTGCGGGCACGACGTCGAGCCGCTGGTAAAGCTGTGGGGGCATCTCGGGCTCGACATCAAGATGGCGCACCTCGGGCAGGATTACATCGACATGGTGAAGAACCCGCCGCACGGGCGCGGGCACAACATGAACCCGTGCATCGACTGCCGCATGATGATGCTGACGTGGGGGCGCGAGCTGCTCGAGAAGCACGACGCCGGCTTCATGATCACCGGCGAGGTGCTCAACCAGCGGCCGATGTCGCAGACGCGCGGCGCGTTCCAGATGATCGACGCGCAGCTCGACATGCGCGGCCTCATCCTGCGTCCGCTGACGGCGAAGCACCTCGATCCGACGCTGCCCGAGATCGCGGGCCTCGTCGACCGCGAACGCCTCCTCGACATTTCCGGTCGCGGCCGCACGCGCCAGTACGCGATGGCGAAGGAATACGGTATCGAGCACATTCCTCAACCGTCCGGCGGATGCCTCCTCACGGACCCCGGGTACTCGTCGCGGCTGCGCGACCTCTGGGAACATGACCCTGATGCGGGCGCGCGCGACATCAACTTCCTGCGGACCGGGCGGCACTTCCGCGTGAGCGACCACTGCAAGATCATCGTCGGGCGCGACAAGCAGGAAAACGACATGCTCGAGGCATTCGCGGCGTCGGACGACACGGTACTGCGGTGCCGCGACGTTATCGGGCCGATCACGATCGTGCGCGGCGAGCACGACGACGAGGTTGTGCGGCGGGCCGCGTCTCTGACGGCGCGTTACGGCGACGCGCCGAAGACCGAAGCGCCCGTCACGGTCACGGCAGTGCGTCGCGGTGAGACGAAGACGTTCGACGTAACCCGCGCGCGCGACGAGGACTATCGCGAACTGCGCGTCGGCGTCCTCTGATCCACGATTGGAACGGAAGGCTTCGAGGGACTTCCATGAAACTGCTCGCGATCGCTGTCACCACCCTTCTCCTGGCCGCGCGGCCGCAGGACGACGCCGAAGCGAAGAAGAAGCGCATGGGAGAGATCCTGAAGGAGCTGTTCGCGCTGCAGCAGAAGGCGGAATCGGATCCCGCGCTGCGCAAGGACCCTGCCGTTCGCGAGAAGGTGGACGCGCTGCAGAAGGAGGGCGACACGATCCTGCGGGCGCTCGTCGGAGACGACCGCGAGAAGCAGGACGCCGTCATGGACGAGACGATCCAGAAGTACGCGCCGGAGCTCGCCGACGAGATCGCGAAGGCGAAGACAGGCGCGATGGAAGCGTCCGCTCGCGCCGCACTCATGAATCTCTCGACCGCCCAGGAACAGTTCCGGCTCGATTACGCGGACTACTGGGTCGCCGACGTCAGCGGACTCAATCGAATCCTCCGCGGCGAAGCCTCCATCCGGATCATCGAAGACTCGATGGCGCTGGCCGACGCGAAACCCTGCGTCGCGCTCGACGTGGAGGGCGCATTCAAGGCCGACGGCGAGGCGCGGGCCGTGAAACTCGCGGCGCTGGGCAAGTCCAAGCCGAAGACGGGATATTACGTCATCGCGCTTGAGAGCTACCAGGACGCATCCGGCAAGACCGTCAAGTACCACGAGGGGAGCGGACGGAGCGCCGAAAAGTACGGCTTCTGCGCATATCCCGCCGAGTACGGCAAGACGGGCCGGCAGACGTTCATGATGGGCGAGGACCGCGTGGTGTGGAAGAAGGACACGGCGGGCAAGGCGCCGAGCGGCTATCCGACCGAGCCCGTCAAGAACGGTTGGGAGAAGGCGAAGTAGCGACGGCCCGGTACTACGGCTATCGCTACGTGATTCGGGAATCGGGATTCGGGATCTTGGATTCCCGGCGATAGGCGTCGCCCTGCTGCGCCACAAATTTCTTCGCGACGAGCGACACGATGGCTGCGCTCACGCTCGACTCCGGCAGCCGCGTGAGCAACGCGACCGACTCGCTCGACTTCGGCTTCGCGTCGAGGTGCGCCAGCACGGTGTTCTCGATCGGCGAGAGCGTTTCTGGCCGTCCGATTTTCTCGAGGATCGGCGACAGGGCGGGAATCTCCTGGAGGATGTCGATCGCCCCTTCGACGAGCTTCGCCCCCTGCTTGATGAGGGCGTGCGGGCCGCGGCACATCGGATTCTCGATCGCCCCCGGCAGCGCGAAGACGTCGCGCCCCTGCTCCATCGCCCAGTCGGCTGTGATGAGCGCGCCGCTCTTCTCGCCCGCCTCGATCACGAGGATGCCGAGCGCGAGTCCGCTGATGATTCGATTGCGTCGCGGGAAGTTCGGCGCGTCGGGCCCCGCGTCGATCGCGAATTCCGACACCGCGCACCCGCGCTCGCAGATCGCCGTGAAAAGCTTCTCATGCTCAGCGGGGTAAATGCGACCGAGCCCACTGCCAAGCACCGCGATCGTGCGGCCCTGCTTCGCCTTCATCGCCCCGGCGTGCGCCTTGCTGTCGATGCCGCGCGCAAGGCCGCTCACGACCGTGATGCCGAACGATGCCAGCTCCTCCGCAAAGCGCAACGCCTGCCGCTCGCCGTATGGGGTGCACTGTCGCGAGCCGACGACGCCGATCGCGAGCGCATCCTCCGGAACGTAGGTGCCCTTCATATAGAGCGCGATCGGCGCGTCGTAGATGACCTTGAGCGGCCCCGGGTACTCGGGCGAGTCGCAGGTCGCGATGCGGATGCCGGCCTGCGCCGCCTTCTCGAGCTCCGCGCCCCCCTTGCCCGCTTTGGCGGCCGCGACGATCTCGCGCGCGGTGATCTCGCCGACACCCTTCACTTCGCGGAGCCGCAGCGCCGGCGCCTTCAGCGCGGCCGACGCCGTACCGAAGCGTTCCGTGAGACGCCGCAGCAGCGATGTCCCGACCATGCCCGTCGCATTCAGCGCGATCAGCGCTTCGATCTCTCCGCTCATTGCGTCACCGTGTCGAGTGCCTCCATGATCACCTCGCGCGGAACTTCGATGCCGTGTCGAACGCGACCTATGCGTTCCGGCAGCACGAATCGTGCGCGACCGTCGAGCACCTTCTTGTCATGCTGCATTGCGCGCAGGAGGGAATTGCGCCCGATGCGTTCGAGTCGCGTCGGCAGCCCGCACGCCTTCAGCAGACGATTCTGCGCGGCGACGACCTCGAGCGGCGCCAGTTTCATGTGCATTGCGATCACCGCCTCCGCTTCCATGCCGATCGCAACGGCCTCGCCGTGCAAGTAGCGCCTGTAGCCCCCGGCACGCTCGATCGCGTGCCCCACGGTGTGGCCGTAGTTCAGGATCGCGCGAAGTCCGCGTTCGCGCTCGTCCTGCCCCACAACCGACGCCTTGATCGCGACGCAGCGGTAGACGACCTCCTCGAGAACGCGAGGCTGGCGCTTCCGGATCTTGTCGATATTTTTCAGGACATAGTCGAAGAGCCGTGCGTCCCGGATCACGCCGTACTTCACCACCTCCGCGAGACCCGAGATGTACTCGCGCGTCGGGAGCGACGCGAGGAGCAGAGGATCGATGAAGACCGCGATGGGTTGATGGAACGTTCCGACGAGATTCTTCCCCTCCGGCAGATTCACCGCCGTCTTGCCGCCGATCGACGCGTCGACCTGCGCGAGCAGCGTCGTCGGAATCGCGTAATACGCAACGCCGCGCATATAGGTCGATGCCGCAAACCCCGCGAGATCGCCGACCATCCCCCCGCCGAAGCCGAACACCGGAGATCCGCGTTCGAGCCGTGCCGTCGCGAACGCGCGGCAGAGCTGTTCGGCACGCGACATTGTCTTCGATCGCTCTCCCGGGGGGACGACGATGGACGTGGCGCCGAGATCGACGCGCCCGAGCAGCTTCGCAATCGGCCGTGCCCACTTTCGGAGATTGCCGTCAATCACGAGCGCCGCGGGTCGACGCGCCCCCCCCTTCGGCAGGAGATCGGGGAGCAGGTGATGAAGTCGCTGCAGGAGTCCCGGCTCGATGAAGATCCGGCACTTCGCCGACTTGGTCTTGAGTTCAACTTCACGCACGGATGTCGAAAATAGCACGTGCGGGAACCCGCGCGAGAATTTTTCGTCTAAGGGTTTGCCGACTCGCGCGTCAGGCAGTCGAAGGACGAAGGAGAAAAACACATGATCTACCGCCGGATGCCGATGTGGGCCGTGCTGGCCGGGTTCGCCGTGACCGCCGTGTTCGTGGCCGGCTTCTTCCACGAGAGCAAAGCCGCTACGCAGAGTGCGTCAGTGTGCGACAGCCGGAAAGACGCCTTCAGCGACCATGCTGGGGAGAAGCAAGTGCCCCGACTCAGGGAGGCCGACTACGCGAATCGCGCCGCGGCCAAGTTCGCGGCACCGGAGTACGCGGGGGGGGCCAGCGGCCGTCTCGACGCCGTCAGCTTCTCGGTCCCGGCGAACCTCTTCCGCCGCGCCGGCGAGTTCTCGTGCAAAGTCGAGAGCGTGATCAAGGCGTACGAGGACATCGACAAGCATATGAAGGACTTCGGCGGCGAGATCACCGAGATGGAAATCACGGGGAACGACGACGGCCGCCAAGGGCGCATCTCGTGCACCGTCTCCACCGACAAATTCAACCCGTGCATCACGTACCTGCGCGGGCTCGGTAAGGTGCTCTCCGAGCGCATCACCGCCAGCGCCCGCCCGAAATCGAACGGCAAGACGCAGCCCACGCCGGACGCGGACGAGCCCGATCCGCGCGAGCTGTCGCTCATATCGATCCAGGTCCTGGATGAGCGCACCGCGAAGGAAGTAATGCAGAGCAAAGGCCTCCTCGCCAGCTCGTTCCATCGCAGCACTTCGCACTTCATCGCGGGACTCGCAGTGATCGTCGAAGGTCTGGGCTGGATCGCACCGTACCTGTTCATCATCGGCCTGCTGGCCGCCCCAATCGGTGTAATGCGGATGCTCCGCCGTCGCGAGCAGCAAGTGGTGCCCCTCGAGCAGATTCGATAGATCCGACCATCACCGAAGCCCCTAAGGTTCAAGGCCTTGGGGGCTTCTTGTTTTTCCTGCTGTGATCGGGCGACTGTCCCGTCTAGTAAGATTGGGGTGATGCGCACGCGGGACACATTGCGCGCCGATGCGGAAAAGGACCTTATCCGCCGGTGCATCAAGGGCGACATCGAAAGCTGGGGAGAGATGATCCACCAGTACGGTGCCCTGGTCGCTCATGCCTCACGCACGACGCTCATGCGCGTGCTGAAAAACGTAGATCCGAACCAGGTCGACGAGGCTGCGCAGGCGATCTGGGCGGCCCTGTGCGAGGATGGCTGCCGCCGATTGAAGAGCTTCGCCGGCCAGAGCGCTCTGAGCACGTGGCTGACGGTGTTGTCGACGCGCAAGACGCTCGACTTCATCCGCACAGAGATGCGCAAGGGGAGTTTCCGGCACGTCCACCTCGAAAACGAGGACTCCAACCTGATGGAGGATCTTTGCGAGGCGGGCGAGCAGCACGACGAGCACGCGGGCGAGGAGGAATTGCGCCACCTGCATGATGCGATGGAGCGCCTCCCCGGCGAGGACCGACTGATCCTCAAGATGTACTACTTGGACGGCCTGAGCTACCGGACGATCGCGCACTCGTTGCGCGTGGCGCCCAATACCGTCTCCTCGTATCTGTTCCGTGCGCGGGAAAAGCTGAAGCAACTGATCGCCAAATGAGCACCACGGAGCGCCTCCCCGGCGTCCTATAGATAGATGAAGACGGTCTGTCCCGACGACAACGCTCTCGCGCGATGGCTCGAGGGCGCCGTCGAACCCGTGTCGAAACCCGAGATCACGGAGCATCTCGCGTCGTGCGACGATTGCCGTCGAGCGGTCGCTCTGGCGTGGCTCACAGTCAGTGAATCGACGCCTGGACTCAGCAGCGAGTCGGAGCAGTCCGCGCGTGCCGTCGTCTCAGGCGGAAGCGGTTGCCCCGAGGAGACGCGGCTGGCGCACTGGCTCGAGGGGAGCCTGGAGGTCGGCGAACGCGCGCTGCTCGTGCAGCACCTTGGGGCGTGCGACCGCTGCCGTCGCGCGGTCGCGCTCGCGTGGATCAGCACGCACGAAGCGACGCCCGAGGCCGACTCATCGATCCGGCGCGCCGCGCGGGCGGTGGTTCGCGAGCGCACGGCCTGTCCGGACGACGACCGTCTGGCCGCGTTTCTCGAAGGACATCTCGTGCGCGAAGCGCGGACCGACGTGATCGAGCATCTCGCATCCTGCGACGACTGCCGTCGCACGACCGCTCTATCGCGCCTCGCGAAATCGGAGCCCATTCACGCGTTGACCGTCGTGGAGGAGCGCGCCGCGCGCTCTGCGGTCATGCGCCGGCTGCTCGGCGTCCGCCGCTACGTACCCGTGTTCGCGGGCGCTGCCGCGGCCGCAGCCCTGATCATCTCGTTCGTCTACTTCGCCACGCGTCCGGCGCCACACGCCGATCCAACCGTCGCCGGAAAGGACGAAGGGACGAAGGCGTTGCGCGTTCCGATGCCGGAGCTGACTCCCGAAGCGCCCAAGAGCGAGGAGAAAAGGGCAGAGCCGCCGCCCGTCGTGCCGCCGGTGGAGCAGCCGATGGCCGTGCCGCCGCCGGAACCCAAGACAGAGCTGCCGCCGCCGCTCGATCCTCCTCCACCGGCTTCTGAGACGCCAGCGCCGAAGGAAACGCCGGGACGCACGCGCGCTGAACTGGCGGGACACTTCAAGCCGGTCGATGTCTTTGAATTCACCGGCGCGATCACGACAGACGTCGCGGATGCTTCGCGCCTCGCCTACAACAACATCCTCAAGACGGAAGAGGGCACGACGCTCAACCTCGCCGGTCAGGCGCTCGTGTCGCTGGACCGTCAATCCGAGGCCGCCGTGGCTCGGTCGTCGAGCGGATCGTCCCTCGTGCTCTGGATGCACCAGGGCACGGCTTATATCGATACGGCCCGCGAGACGCGCTCGTGGGAGGTGTGGCACGGCGAGTCGAAGATCGAGCTTCCGTCGGCGTGCGGACGACTCATGGTGAAAGTCGACAAGGACTCGCTCGGAGTCGTGGTGATGGCGGGACAGGCGAAAGTCAGGCGCGGCAGCGCCATCGAAAACGTCGCAGCCGGAACGCTGCTCACGCTGCGCAACGGGTCGATTGTAAATTCGAAAGCCGACAGCGCAGCCGTGGCGAGCGGACTTCGGCGGGCGGCTGAACTTCGTCCGAAGTCGATGATCCTGTGGCGCGCGGGCTTCGGCGAGAAGGGCGGCGCGTACAAGGTGAACACCGGAACGCTGGCCTCGGAGGGGCGCGTTGAATTCGTGTCCGCGGTGGAATCCGGCGTCCCGTTCAAGTGCGCGGAAGTCGCGCACGCCCATAAGTGGGCGATCGTCGAGATGCCGGAGCCGATGCTGTGGACCACGCAGACGTATCTGCACGCGCGCTATCGCTCAAACGCGCGGGGCGTGCACGTGGCCGTGGACGGCTTTCTCCGAAGCCACGCGATGCCGTTCGCCAGAGAGTGGGCGGAGACCGATTGGGCGCTGGGCGGTGCGGCGCTTGAGGGCGAATTGATCATGCCGCAGCAGACGGCGTTCCGGTTCATCTACATCGGCGTGCGCGCGGATTTCACGCTCGAACTGGATTCTCTCGAAATCCGGCGTACAATCGATTAGTTGGAGCGGCTGGCGCTGCGCGGGGGGTCAGGATGCAGCACGCGGCCATGGTGGCGGTGATTCTGGGAAGTGCCCCGCTGACACTCTGCGCGCAGGATGACGCGAAGCGCGCGGACGCGGAGGCAGAGGCGGCCGTCGTCGAATTCACCCAGGCGATGACCGACAAGGACGCGAAGATCGACGACCGCATCCTTGCCCTGAAGCGCGTGTCGGCTGTGCGACACAAACAAGTCCTCGACGCGCTCGCTCCTAGGCTCACGAGCGGGCCGGTGCTGGAGCGCGTGATGGCGGCCAGGATGCTCGCCGATTTCAAAAGCGTGAACGGCACGGTGCGCGTGCTCTGCGGCGCCTACGGAAAAGAAGCGAACGCGGCTGCCGAAATGATCCCCGTCCGCATCACGATCGTGAAGAGCCTCGGCGCGCTGAAATCTCTCGAGGCGGCGCCGGTGATCGACGCGGCGATCGAACACCCCCACATCTGGATCGCAAAGGCCGGCGCCGATGCCGCCGCAAAGATTCGCTCGAAGTCGTCAATCGCCCCCCTGATCGTTCTGCTCGAAAGAGTCAGCGGCAAGGAGGGGAATCAGCAGATCGACGCGAAAGATCCGCTCGCGGATCTCCTGGACGACGCGAAGAAGACGACTACCGATCCAAACGTGCACGCGCGCAAGTACAACGACGCGACGTCGTCCGCAGCGCCGGCCGACCCCACGGTACGGGACATCCTGCGCAAGCCCGTGCTCGACGCACTCATCTCGATCGCCCGGCGCAGTTCCTCGACCGTCAGCGAGTGGAAGCAGTGGTGGATCTCGAACCGGCGGAATTTCCAGGTTCCGCGGTAGGCCGCACGCGGCCCCCACCCGTCGCCCACTCGGCCGCTGCCCCTGTCGCCCGAAAAGAAAACAGGACGGCCCTTGCGGAGCCGTCCTGTCTATGGGGTAAGAGGCCGGAGTCGCGATCGCGACCCATGCGCCACCCATATGGGTTACACGCATGGGTAGTATAGGAACGCTTCCCGCGACGTCAACAAGATTTAGAACGAATTCGTCAGCGCCACGAGCGATCGAGTTCCTGCTCCACGAGCGCCGGCGGGATGTTGCCGCAGCGCAGGACACGCTCGTGGAATTCCGCGAGTGAGAACCGTTCGCCCAACCTCGCACGGAATACTTCGCGGATCCGCATGATCTCGAGCATCCCGATCATGTAGCAGGAGAAGTACGTGGGCGACTGCGTGTACGCCTTCACGCTCGACTCCGCCTGCGCCCGGCGCATGCGCACGCGCTCTTCGAGGAATTTCACGGCGTCTTCGTACGCAACTTTCCCTGTGTGCACGCCGACATCGAGGATGATGCGCGCGGCGCGCTGAAGGCGCCAGTTGAGCTGCATTAGGCGCTCGCGCGGATCGTCGTAGTATCCCGTCTCGTGCGCGAGTTCCTCGCAATAAAAGCCCCAGCCTTCGCTCAACAGGGGCGAGTCGTTGAGACGGCGCACGATCGACGGAACGTCCTTTGCGTACACGAATTGCAGATGGTGCCCGGGGTAGGCCTCATGCCAGACGGTTCCCGGGATGTCCGACACGAAGTGCCCCTCGGGCTCCGGAGTCACGTAGAAAACCCCGAGCCGCGATGCGTCGAGCGGGCCGGGCGCATTGTACGCCGCGAATGGAACGGTGCTTTGCATGAACATGGGAGTCTCGATGATCGAGAGCTTCTCATCGGGGATCGCGACGATTTTCTTGTCGATCATGTACTGCCGCGCCTGCGCGACCTCGCGACGGTAGACGTCGAGAAGCTCCTCTTTCTTCGGATGCTCCTTCATCATGTCGTCCAGGATCTCCTTCCAGTCGCGCTTCGGATCGATCGCCTTCGCGCACGACTCGAGCAACGCGACCGTCTTGTCGAATTCGCGGCGACCGACCGCCTCAAGCTCTTCAGCGCCGAACGTCAGCAGCATGCCGCGTCTCAACCGGAACTCGAATGCCTCGCGTCCATAGATGAACGATCCGTCGGATTGCGGGAGGATCGAAACTCGTAAGAACGAAGCGTAGGCCGCGACGGCCGATCGCGCGTTCGCAATCGCCTCGTCGAGCCCGGCGGACTTGCCCGCGAGTGCCGGCAATTCGTCGAAGAATTTCAAGGCTCCGTCGAGATCGTCGAGCGCCATTTCCGTCCAGAGCTTCGGCGGACGCGTCACGCGCGAGGCGGCGTCCTCGCACACCGCCCTGACCTGATTGAGCCGGGCGATCGCGCACGCGACGCGCTTCTCCGTCGGCGCGAAATCCTTGATCAGGAGCTCGTGAATCGCCGAGATCGCTCCGAGCGGCATGTCCGGCAGAACGGTGCGCCAGTCGCGGCGCCGATTGTCCTGTTCCTCCACTTCAAGCTGCCCGCGGAACAGCCGGGCGTCGACGCGGTCCTGCGGATCCAGTCTGGCCGGATCGATGCCGCGCATCCTCTCGAGCGTGCTCGCGACGAGATCGCGCCGGGCGCCGTACGACGAATCGTCGAATCTCGTCAGCTTGTCGTCATACGTATGAATGCCCACCCGCGTAGCCCAGTTGGGGTCCAGCCTCGCGCGCTCCGCGACGTAGTCGTTGAAGATCTTCAAGAACCCCTCCTTGGTCGCAGGGTCCGAGCGCACCGTCGCACAGCCCGCAAGCATCAACAGGGCGATCGATTTCCGCATGCCGGGATTGTACGTATAATCGCGCCGTGATCGAGGAACTGCTGCGCGTCGCCCGCGGCGATGCCCCGGCCGACTGGGTCCTGCGCAACGCGCGCGTCGCCAACGTGCGCACGCTCGAGCTGGAACAGGTCGACATCGCGGTGCACGGCGGGCGGATCGCAGGACTGGGCCGATACGAAGGGCGCACCGTCATCGACGCCAAGGGCGCGTTCGCGGCGCCCGGACTCATCGATTCCCACGTCCACATCGAGAGTTCGATGATGTCGCCCGCGCAGTTCGCGCGCGCCGTCGTGCCGCGCGGAACGTCCACCGTCATCTGCGACCCACATGAGATTGCCAACGTGCTCGGCGTCGAGGGGATCGAGTACATGCTGCGCGCGGCCGAGGGGCTGCCGCTCGATACGCTCGTCATGCTCCCGAGCTGCGTGCCGGCGACCCATCTCGAGACGTCGGGCGCGACGCTCACCGCGGCCGACCTCGCGCCGTTCTTTGGTCGGCCGCACGTTCTTGGGCTGGCTGAAGTCATGAACTTCCCCGGCGTGGTGAACGCCGATCCCGGCGTGCTGGACAAGATCCGCGCTGCAAAAGGACGCCCGATCGACGGTCACGCTCCCGGACTCTCGGGCCCGGCGCTGTGCGCGTACATCGCGGGCGGCCCGAACAGCGAACACGAGTGCGTCGCGCTCGACGAGGCGATGGAGAAGCTGCGCCGCGGCATGATGGTGATGGCGCGCGAGGGGACCGTCGCGAAGAACCTCGACACGCTCGCGCCGCTGGTGCGTCGCGCCGACGTGTGGGAAGTCGCGATGTGCTGCGATGATCGCCACCCGATCGACATCTGGCAGGAAGGGCATCTCGACCACCTGCTGCGGAAAGCAGTCGCGCTCGGCGTCGACCCGCTCATCGCATTGCGCGCCGTCACGTACACCCCGGCGCGGCACTACGGACTGTCGGACCGGGGCGAACTTGTCCCGGGCAAGCGCGCCGACATCGTGGTCTTCGAGGATCTCAAGGACTTCAAGGCGCGCCACGTTTTCAAGGACGGGCGCGACGTGCTGCGCGAGCTCGACCACATTCCGACCGCCGAGCCGCCGCGGCGCGCGAGCATCCGCCTGCCGGCCGGCTTCCGCCCCGACTTCGGGATCGCGACGAGCGGGCGCGTTCGCGCGATCGAGATCGTGCCGAACCAGATCGTTACGAAGCAGGCAGTAGTCGTCCCGAGCGAGGCGGTGAAAATGGCCGTCATCGATCGTCACTCGGGCAAGGGCGGGCTGTCGGTCGGTTATGTGAAGGGCCTCGGCCTCAAGCGCGGCGCGATCGCTTCGACCATCGCGCACGACTCGCACAACATCATGGTGGCGGGCGCGAATGACGACGACATGCGCGCGGCCGTCGCGGAGATCGTGAAGATCGGCGGCGGACAAGTTGCCGTCGCCGGCGGCACGACGATCGCATCGCTCGCCCTTCCGATTGCGGGCTTGTTGTCCGACCGCCCTGTCGAAGAGGTGGCGCCGGCCGCGGAACGGGTCCGGCAAGCGGCGCGCGATCTCGGCTCGCCGCTCCACGATCCGTTCATGACGCTCGCGTTCCTCGCGCTGCCGGTGATTCCGGAGTTGCGGTTGACGGATCGCGGCCTGGTCGACGTGACGAAGTTCGAGTTTGTGTCGGTCTCAGTCTAACTGAAGCAGCGCACGTCGCCGTGCACGGGGAAACTCCCGACTCCTTTGGAGCCGAAATAGTTCGCCCGTGCAGGGACGCTTGCGATTTCCCAACAGGGAAGGACGACGGCGGTCAGCGACCGGCCGTGAACCGCGCCCGTGTCGATCCCAACGGCCCACTCAGTGACGAGGGGCCGGTCGAGGACCGAATGGCCGAAGATCACGCGCTCGGGGCCGCGCCAGTGATTCGTCCAGAATGTATATCCATCCGGCGCCTTTGAGGGCCAGAAGCTCTTTCGTTCCGGCGGCCGGAGGCACTGGGCGTGCAGCAGGTGATATGCATCCTGCTTCTCGATCGAGACGTCGGGCATGACACCCGCGTGCACGACAACTGCATTGTGCTCCGGCAACCGGATTATATGCGGTAATTTTTTGAAGTAATCGTAGTGGTGCGGCTCGAGGACGCGCCGCGTCGCCGCGTGATCCGGAATGATCTCCCGCTTGCGGCCTCGCTCGATGTCCAGGTGCTTCTCCTCGTGATTGCCGAGGATGCACTCGTGTTTCATCGCGAGCTCGACGCATTCGCGCCGCTTGGGCCCGCGGTCCACCAGGTCGCCCGCGAAGATGACGCGATCACTCGACGTCACCGCGAGGCGGTCAAGCAGATCCGTGGCTTCATCAAAGCAGCCGTGGAGATCGCCAATAACTATGGTTCGCTGGGACATTTCAGGGGTTTGGGATGTGAACTGCTTGATGTGCTTGCTGCTTGTTACCCACATTAACCGGCCACGATGGAGAAGGTTCGAATTTCCTGCCGATAACTCTCGTGATTGGAGAGAGTCAGGGAAAGAGGGGCGTATTACACTCCGCCTGCACTTGCGGAGATCCTCTGCCAATGGGCGGTGCGCAAAGGCGACAGGGTCCTGGACCCGGCCTGCGGCGATGGCGTCTTCCTCAAGGCGGTGCGCGCGCAAGGCGCGCAGGCGACCGGAGTCGAGATTGACCCCACCGCGGCGCGGCAATCCGGCGCTCTCTGCGCGAATTTCTTCGATCTGTCGTTGCAGCCGTTCGACACGATCGTCGGCAATCCCCCGTACGTCCACTTCGACCGGCTGGGGGGCGACGCCCGTCGGCAGGCAATCCGCCGGGCCGCCGACTTAGGGGTGCCATTCGGCGCCGGCGCGAGCACGTGGGCCCCCTTCCTGGTGCTTGCCGCGTCACTGGTCCGGCCGGGGGGCCGCCTTGCCATGGTCATCCCGCGCGAGACCCTGTACGTCAACTATGCTCTGCCCCTCATCGCGTACTTGCGCAAGCGCTTCTCCAGGGTCCAGGCGACGGTCGTCACCTCCTTCCTGTTCCCCGGGGCCCTCGAAAAGGTGGCGATCCTGACGTGCGATGATGGCCCGGCCGGCTTTTCAATTCGCGAAGTACGGACAGTCGATGAGCTGACCCCCCGCTTGCTTGCGCAATCAGGCGAGGATGATCCCGTCCGATCCTGGGCTTGGTCGAGGGTACCCCGCGCGTGCCGAGATGCCGTGCGGCACGCCTTCGACCAGATGGTCCCGCTAGCGCAAGTGGCTGAAGTCAGCGTAGGTATCGTCACCGGCGACAAGGGCTACTTCATGCTTGCGCAGGATACCCCCCTCCCTGCCCGCCAAGCGCTTGCCACCCCCATGTGGATCAAGGGGGCGACGGTCCGCGCAAGTGATCTCGGCGAGCGTTCGATGCTCCTCGACGTGCCGGCCGACTATGGTGGGGGAAGCCCCGCAGTAGACGGCTATCTGGCGCTTGGCAAGCGGCTGGGCGTGCACCGTCGGTACAAGTGTGCCGAGAGGGCCTGCTGGTGGCGGCCACGCATCGGCAAGTCCCCTACCGCCTTCCTTGGCTACCTAACTGATCGCTTGCCAAGAATGGCACTCAATCCCGAAGGGTTCCTCTGCACCAATAACCTCCACAGGGTCAACTTCTCTGCTTGCGCAAGCAGCCACGTAACCGCCTTCTATAATCCTGCCACCCTCTTGTCAGTCGAGCTCTTCGGCCGGGAACTGGGTGACAGCGCCTTGAAAATCGAGCCGGGGGACGCCTCCCGCATCCTGGTCGCCCCCCGCTTGCGCAAGCGGCCTCCGCTTGCCAACCTCGACCGCCTCCTGCGGGCGGGTCGGGAGTCGGATGCCATCGCCCTGTCCGCCCACTATGCGGGCACCCCCCACCCCCGTCTGCTTGCGCAAGCGCACGCCGCCCTTCGCGATCTTCGCTTGCGCGAGCGGCGCATGGTCGGTGTTTAATACCCGACCGGTGTCTCACCTATGATGCGCGCCCTATTTCTCATTCCGCTCATCCTGCTTGCGCAGGATTCGGACCGCGCTGCCATCAAGAAGCAGTTCGAGGAGAGGCGCGACGCCCTGCGGGGGACAACCGACCCCGATAAGTTCGTCGAACTGGGCAACTGGTGCGTCGACAACGCCCTCAAGGACGACGCGAAGCCGCAATTCCAAAAGGCGTGGGACCTCAAGAAGGGTCACGAGGGCGCCCGCGCCGGCATGAACCGGATCGGGTACGACCTCGAGGGCGACCATTTCCGCGCCATCCGCGAGATCTACGACAAGCGGCGCAAGCAGCTCCAGCCGACCGACGCCGAAGGACGCTGGCAACTGGCCGTCTACATCCTGAAATTCGGCCTGGAGAAGGACTACCGCAAGGAGCTCGACACCGTCCTCAAGATCGACGCCCACCACAAAGAGACCCGCAAGGCGCTCGGCTTCACGCGCAAGTACGGCGAATGGCTCACGGCCGACCAACTGGCCGCGGAGCAGAAGATCGACGACGCCTGGAAAGCCTCCCTCGACGCCAAGAAGTCCGCCGACGAGACGCTTGCGCAAGCGACAGCGGGCGGCTGGAAGGGGAAGCTCGACGACGTCAAGCAGATCCTCAAATTCGCTGCTGCCCCGACCGGCAGCCACAAGGACGTCAAGCTCGAGGCGGAACGCAACCTGTACGAGACTGGCGAGTACACCTACGGGGTGCCGTCCAACTACCAGCCTTGGCGCAAGACGCCGCTGCTCGTCTTCCTGCACGGCGGCGGCGCTGGGGTCGGCGACGGCGACGACTATTTCCCCCAGATCTGGCCGCACTCGTCGCCACGCGGATACCTGACGATCTGCCCGACCGTCCTGGAGAAACTCGACGTCGCGTGGAACAACGAGCGCCACGAAAAGTACCTGCGCGCGATCATCAAGGAGTTCCGCACGAAGTACAACGTCGACGAGGACCGCACCTACCTCTTCGGGCACTCGATGGGCGGCTTCGGCTGCTTCTTCAATGGCACCCGCATGACCGATCTCTTCGCCGCCATCTCGCCGTGGTCAGGCGGGCCGATGGGCGCGACCCTCAACAATCTGAAACACACGCCGATCTACATCATCCACGGCAAGCGCGATCAGCAGGTCCGCGTCGAGGGTTCACGCGACGCCGCGCGGCAGCTCGCGCAGATGAAGTACGTGCACGTCTATGTCGAAATGGACATCGACGGCCACGGCGTGCCTGATCCGGAGAAGGAAAAGGCACTCGACTGGATCGAGAAGTTCACCCTCAGCCCGCAGGCGCTCGCAAAGAAGAAGTGACCGCGACCGCTACGTCACGATCCGATGCAGCCGGGTCGCGAACTTGCCGATCTCGCTCTTCAGCACGTCGGCCTGGCCGTCACCGAGGAACCGCTTGTAGAGCATGAGCTCGTCAAGTTCGGTGCTCCAATGGCGGATGCGGTTCGCCCACTCGCCCAGCAGGCGGTCCAGGTCGGCCGGCGCCTTGGGCCTGCGTCCCTTGAGCATCGCCCTCGCCCTGACCTGCACCTGCTCCGGCGCGGTCACGCGCCCCTTGATCACCTGCGCCTTGACGCGCTCGCGGACATCCTCGTCGGGAATGCGGCGGAGCTTCTGCGCAAGCGCGCTGATCTTGTGCACCGGCAGCTTCTTCTCGATCGCGGTCTGAACCATCTCCTTGCCGCCCAAGCGGTGGGCCTCCAGCGCCGTCCTGCCCGCGATCTCTCTATCGCGAATCGCCCTCTGCACCGGCTTCTCGAGGTCGAGCAGACTGAGCAAATCCTTGATCCAGCCGATTGAAAGGCCGAGCAGCTTGGAGACGCGAACCATCGCCTCCTGGTCCTTCACGCCCGACTTGGCGAGGCGATTCAGCATCATCCGGATCGCGTCGGCCTTCTCGATGTCCGTGAGCCCTTCGCGCTGCACGTTCTCGGCCAAGCCCTGTGCCGCCATGCCCTCGTCAGAAAGCTCGGCGACTTCGACATCGACTTCCTTCCAACCGAGCGTCTTGATCGCCGCGAGCCGGCGATGACCGAAGCAGAGTTCGACTTTATCGCCTTTCATGCGACCACGCAGCGCGCCCGGCCACAGCCCGTTTTCCCGGATCTCATCCGCGAGCGCCTTCACGGCATCGCGATCCATCTTCTTGCGGGCCTGAAACGGATTTGGAAAGACGTTCTTGACCGGTATGACCACTTTCATGGCGCCCCCTGGAGATCTGGTGTCCCATCCACGGGAGCCTGAGCGCCGGCCCTGAGGCTTCCCCCACCTCCAGCCGTTTCTCCGTCGGCGCCGCTTCCCTCGCGCGTTGCCGCCGCTCTCCCGTACAACGCTAACTATACGGCGCGAACTCCGACTGTCAACGCTTACCCAAGCCCGGGTCATCGGGACGCACGGCCTTGCGGCTCTTGGTGTCGCGCACCGCCTTGCGACTGCGCGTCTCGCGCACCTTCGGCTCATCGAGACTCTGCTTGTACTCGTCCGACGTGTAGTAGCTGCGCCAGCCCACGATCTTCGATTTGTTCTCGCGCGACAGCTCGACAAACTCGATGCCCACGACCCATGTCGTCGCGACCGGCGGCGGCGGATTCACCCAGACCACGATGGCCACCCACTCGACGACGTCCTTGAACTTGGGGTCCTGGATCCGGATGCGGACCTGCTGCCCCTTATCCACCTTCTGCGGGAACAGGATGCGCGCGCCCGTCTCGGAGAGATCGACGATCGGCGCACTGATCGAATCTCCGCGTCCCAGCCCCAGGAACGTGCGGGGCAGCTGGACCTTTCCGATCCATCCCTGCGGCGGAAAGCGGTCCATTCGCCGACGATCCGACCCCTCCGGCTGCGGCGGAGGGATCGGGGGCAGACTCGTCATGATAATTTGATTATATAATCCTGCGCGCCGTTCGCCGTCCGACGTTGTCAAATCGGCGTGATTTCTCCCGGGGCCACGGGTCGAATGAATCAGGATACTCGAGCAAACGACGACGAGCTGGTGAAGCTGGCCAAGGCGGGCCGGCGTGAAGGCTTTGAAGGTCTATTTGCGAGGCACAGTCGACGCGTGTTCACGATTGCCCGAAGAATGCTGGGTGAAGAGGCGATTGCCGAGGACGTCGTGCAGGACGTCTTCATGCAGGTCTTCAAAGCACTCGATCGATTCCGCGGGGCGAGCGAGTTCACGACGTGGCTTCATCGCATCACGCACAACACGTGCATCAATCGACTCCGCAGCGCCGCGGTCCGGCGCGTCTCATCCCTCGACGCCGTCGAGCCGGGCGCCGCTCCCGCATCCGACGCGCCGAACGCCGAGGAGTTGCTCGGTCGCGAGGATCTGCAGCATCAGATCCAGAGCGCGCTCGACAAGATGGAGCCGGATCATCGCGTCGTGCTCGTCATGCGCGTGATGGACGCAAGGTCGTACAGTGAAATCGCCAAATTGACGGACCAGACGGAAGACCAGGTCCGAGGAAAGCTCTACCGTGCACGAAAGTCATTCCTTCAACATTTTCGGTCGTGACGAACGGCTGACGTGCGAGGCCGCGCGCCCGCACCTGTCGGCCCTCGTCGATGCGGAACTGTCCGAACAGGACGCCGCCGCGCTCAAACTCCACATCGCGAGCTGCCCGACGTGCGCACGAGAGATGCAGTCGTTCGAAACAGCCGACCAGGTGCTGCGCGCGCACCAGGATCTTGACCTGCCTTCGAAGACGTGGAGCGGGCTCGAGGAGAAGCTGCTCGCGGAAGGCCTGATCGAGGGGAGCGGTCAGCAGCCGATCATCCGGATCGGCAACGCGCGCGCGATCCGGCTCGCGAAGCCGATCGCGCTGGCGGCGATCTGCTCCATCGCGGCCGCAGCGGGCCTGATTGCCGGCGCGGCCATCCCGGCGATGGCGGCGATCGGCGCCAGCATCGGTCTCGTCGCAGGATTCCTTGTGACCGAGCGCGGCGACCGCGTGAAGGTGTTCGCGATCGGCGCGTCGCTCCTCGCACTCGACCTTGGGGCGCTGCTGGTGGCGGGTCCGACGGCCCCCGGGCTCATCGCGTGCGGGTTGGCCGCGCTGCCGGCCTTTGCAGGCACCCTTTTCGTGAGGAGGCAGGCCAACTGACGTAGTTGCGACGTAGACTTCAAACAGTAAGCGCGGGGCGACGTGGTGGACAAGCGAAGGGAAATCGAGACCCTTATCAGGGCGCGCTATCCCATTCTCTACGTCGTTTCCTGGGAGGAGCAGCGCGTCATCGAGTGGGTGGCCGACATCGCCCACAAGCGCGAGAAGAAGGTCTACGAGTGGTCCTTCTCCACCGGCCTGGTGCCGCACGGCACGTCGCTCCAGTCGCAAAAGGCGCGCGCGCAGGCGACACGCGACCCGATTGTCGCACTCGACGCGATCATCGATCTCGTCGAGCCCGCGATCTTCATCTTCAAGGACTTCCATCCGTTCCTGTCAAAGTCCAACTTCGCCGTCGTCCGAAAGCTGAAAGAGATCGCGATCCATCTCAAGAACAGCCTGAAGACGATCGTCCTGGTGTCACCGGTGCTCGAGGTGCCGATCGAGATTGAGAAGGAAGTCACCGTCGTCGACTTCCCGCTCCCGATGGTGAAGGAGCTTTCGGACCTGCTGGACCGCATCGTCGAAGACGTTCGCGAAAGTTCGCATGTTCAGATCGAACTCGACGCACGCGATCGCGAGAAACTCCTGAAGGCGGCGCTCGGCCTCACGCTCACGGAGGCCGAAAACGTGATCGCCAAGATCCTCGTCAACAACGGCCGGCTCGATGCCGACGATGTGTCCAACGTCTTCGCGGAGAAGCAGCAGATCATTCGCAAAAGCGGGCTGCTTGAGTGGTGCGATGCACGCGAAGGCGTTGAGGACGTCGGAGGCCTCGACGCGCTCAAGGAATGGCTGAAGAAGCGCGGCACCGCGTTCAGCGATCGCGCGCGCGAGTTCGGCCTGCCGTCACCCAAGGGCGTGCTCCTCCTGGGCGTGCAGGGATGCGGCAAGAGCCTGTGCGCGAAGGCGGTGAGCAGCATGTGGAAGATGCCGCTCCTGCGGTTCGACGTGGGAAAGATGTTCGGAAGCCTCGTTGGCTCATCGGAAGAAAACATCCGCAAGGCGATCGCGGTCGCGGAATCGGTCGCCCCATGCATCCTGTGGGTCGATGAGATCGACAAGGCGTTCGCGGGGGCGCAGTCGAGCGCGCTTTCGGACGGCGGCACCACCGCGCGCGTCTTCGGGACGTTCCTCACGTGGCTGTCCGAAAAGACCGCGCCCGTATTCGTCATCGCGACCGCGAACCAGATCGCGCAGCTGCCGCCGGAGTTGCTGCGCAAGGGACGCCTCGACGAGCTCTTCTACGTCGACCTGCCGGGAGAGACCGAGCGGCGCGACATCGCGCGCATCCATCTGGCGAAGCGTCGTCGTGAGGCGAAGAATTTCGACCTGCGCGCGATCGCGGCCTGCTCCGACGGATTCAGCGGCGCCGAGATCGAGGAAGCGATCGTTTCGGCGCTCTACGACGCGTTCGGCGCCGATCGCGAAGTCGAGACGGAGGACATCGTGAAAGCAGTACGGGAATCCGTGCCACTGTCGCGCACGATGGCGGAGGAACTCGCGACGCTGCGCGCGTGGGCGTCGGGCCGCGCGAGGACGGCGTCCGTCGAA
This sequence comes from uncultured Planctomycetales bacterium, assembly GCA_964468745.1. GTDB lineage: Bacteria > Planctomycetota > MHYJ01 > MHYJ01 > JACPRB01 > JACPRB01. Next base: position 24,570 of record CAYXVY010000138.1, read on the forward strand.
CGCCCCAAGCAGGTGGTGACTCCATGACGCTCGTCTGGAACCGGCTGCGTCGCGAGAAGATCGTCATCGCGATGGTGCGATTCATGTCCGGGAGCGAGGACCTGGAGGACTCGACGTCGCGGCTGTGCGTATTCAGCCGCGTCTGGTTCGTCCTCTACGCAATCATGATCCCGCTCATTGTGCTCGTGATGGGGATGATCAACTTCGAAATCGCGATGGCGATGGCCGCGGGCGTGTTCATGGCGGGCGCGCTCTTCATGGCGTGGTGTCTCGCAGGCGGGCTCGACCGCATCGTCTACGAGGCGAACAAACGTCTCGCGAACGAGCGCCGGCCCTGGTGGAACAGGACGCCCGAATGAGCCGATTCAAGAACCTCGAATTCGATCGTGACGACGAGGCGCACCGCGGGCTGTCGGAGCAGGTGCACCGCGGCGGCGACGTCATCGACGCGCAGCACCATTTCCGCGAGGCGCAGGAGCGCTTCCACGAGGGTCGATTCGAGAAGGCGCTGCGTTCGTACGGCCGCGCGCTCGAACACAATGCCGCCATGGCCGAGGCGTGGGTCGGCCAGGTGCGCAGCCTCCTCGAACTCGGCGACGCCAAAGAAGCGAGGCTGTGGGCGGACAAGGCGCTGGAGCTGTTCCGCGATCATCCGGAACTGATCGCTGCGAAATCGGTCGCTCTCGCGCGCGAAGGCTGCCTGATGGAAGCCATGAAGGTCTCGGACGCGGCGCTCTCGCAGAAGGGCGAGTCGCCGTACGTCTGGCAGGCGCGCGGCGAGGTGCTGCTCGCGCGTGGACAGCGTAACGAGGACTTCTGTTTTGCGAAGGCCGTCGAGCTGGCACCGAAGGACTGGTTCGAGCGCGTCGTCATCGCGCGGATCTACCGGCTCTACAAGCTCACGGCCGTCGCGCTGAAGTGGCTGCACGACGCGCTGGCGCTGCATGCGTCGAGCGCGTTCCTCTGGGTGCAGATCGGCGAGTGCCAGGCGGCGCTCGGCATCACCGCCGAGGCTCGCGGCAGCCTGATCAACGCGCTGGCCATCGACAGCGACTGCCCCGGCGCTCGCACGGCGCTCAACGCGGTGGATTCCGAGCCGCCGTCCAGGAAGATATGGCGCACGATCACGCGCTTCTTCGGGAGACATGATGGCCGGTAAACTCGACCGCATCCTGCAGGAGGCGCGGCGCCTTCGCGCTTCGGACGTCCACATCATCGCGGGCGTGCCCCCGTCGTTCCGCGTGAATGGCGAGATCATCCTCGCGTCGAGCGCGCCGCTGTCGCGCGAGGAGACGTGCGGCATCGTCGAATCGGTACTCAACCCGACGCAGAAGCAGGTCTTCGAGAACGACAGGGCGCTCTGCTTTTCGATCTACGACTCCGTCGCCGGCCGCATCCGCGTGACGGCGTACTACCACGCCGGCAATCCGGAACTGGCGATCCGCCTGTGCACGCTCGAGGTGCTCACCGCGCGCGAGCTGGGACTGCCGCCGATCATCGAGGAGTTTGCGCGCAAACCGAACGGGCTCGTCCTCATCACGGGACCCACCGGCGTCGGCAAGACGACGACCATGAACTACATGGTCGACATGATCAATCGCGAGCGGCGCTGCAAGGTGGTCACGATCGAGGACCCCGTCGAATATGTCCACGAGCGCAAGAAGGCGCTCATCATCCAGCAGGAAGTGCACACGGACGTGCTGTCGTTCTCGAAGGCGCTCGTGCATGTACTGCGGCAGGATCCCGACGTGATCGTGATCGGCGAGATGCGCGACCTCGAGACGGTCGGGACGGCGCTGATGGCGGCCGAGACGGGCCACCTCGTCATCGCGACGCTTCACACGCCGAACGTCATGCAGTCCGTCGAACGCATTGTCGCCGTCTTCCCGCCCGACCAGCAGGCCCAGGTCCAATTGCAGCTCGCGAACTGCCTGCAGGGCGTCGTGGCGCAGGAACTCCTGCCGCGCGCGATCCGCATCGAAGGGGACGGGCTCGTCCTCGCAACCGAGACGCTCGTCGTCACGACCGCGGTGCGCAACATCATCCGCGAGAACAACCTGCACCTTCTTTACAACGCGATCCAGACCGGCTCACAGCACGGGATGATCACGATGGATCGCACGCTGCACGACCTCTATCAGAAGGGCATCATCACGTACGACGTGGCGATTTCCCGCATGCGCGACCCGGGCCAGCTGAAGAAGAAAGAGCGGACGGTGGAGCTCGCTTAGCCCAAAGGTATCACTCCCAATCGCTCACTCTGATATAGTGAATGCAGTCCAGGGCAAGAGGCGGGGTTCGGGTCTGTCCGGAGGAAACGATGAGCGAACTGAAACGGCGTGACTTCCTCAAGATGGCCGGGGCCGGAGCCGCGGCGTCGATGGTTCCCGCGGTCCCGAGACTTTTCGCCCAGGACATGGCGGGCGGAGCAGCCGCTAAGCCCGCAGCCAAGGGGCTGCCGGCGCTCGTCGTCATCTACCTGCGCGGCGGCATGGACGCACTCAACGCCGTCATCCCGCACGCCGACAAGCGCTACCGCGTCTTCCGGTCGCAGATCGCGATCCCGGAGGCCGACGGCGACAAGGGCGCCGGCATCATCAAGCTCGACGACACGTTCGGGCTGCACCCGTCGCTCAAGTCCTTCAAGGAGCATTTCGACGCCAAGACGTTCGCGCCGATAGTCTGCGTCGGTTCGCCGCATGAGACGCGCAGCCACTTCGACGCGCAGGACTTCATGGAGTACGGCGCGCCGGGCAGCAAGAGCGTCCGCGCGGGCTGGCTCAACCGCTACCTGAAGGCGACGAAAGACCGCGAGGAGAAGGGCGACGGCTTCCGCCTGCGCGCCCTCGCGATGCAAGGCCTGCTTCCACGCGCGCTGCGCGGCGACATCCCTGTTCTCGCGGTGCCCGAGGCGCGCGTCCTCAAGAACGACGACGTGCTCAACACCTTCGAAGAACTCTACGGGAAGAACGAGGGCATGGGCGGCATGGACCAGCGCGACGAGGACCCGGTCGTCGCGACCGGCAAGGACACGCTCGAGACGCTGAAGAAGTACAAGGACGCGCTCGAAAAGGCAAAGAAGGAACGCACGAAGGTGAAGTACCCGACCGGCGCGCTCGGCCAGAAGCTCGGCGACATCGCCGGCATCATGCACTCGAACATCGGGCTTGAAGTTGCCGCGGTCGACGTCGGCGGCTGGGACCATCACGCGGGCGAAGGCGGCAGCGTCGGAACGCTCGCGACCATGCTCGGCAGCCTCGCGGACTCGATGGTCGCTTTCAACAAGGATCTCGGCGACCACGCGTCGAGAACGGTCACCGTCGTCATGTCGGAGTTCGGCCGCATGTGCCAGGAGAATGGCAGCGGCGGCACCGACCACGGC
>CAYXVY010000139.1:0-22193 GCA_964468745.1 uncultured Planctomycetales bacterium
GCGAACACGATCACCCCCAGCCCCACGCCCATGACGATCATCGCGAAGCGGCCCGGCAGCAGGCGCCGGTCGGGGTTCCTCCCTACGGGCGACTCGGGCGGACCGTTCAGGAACGCGTATCCGAACTCCCAGGATTTTGCACGCTTCCAGGCCGGCGATGCGTAACCCGTGTCGTCCACGCCGCCGATCCAAAGCGGCAACGCGCAGAGCATGCGCCCGAGCGGCGGGTGCATGGTCGCGAGTCGAAAGTCGCCGCGATCCAGCGAGGCGAACCCGGCAGGGAGATGCTCGGTCTCATCGAACGTGGTGGAATCGCGAACGGCGGCGATGCCCGCGAGGACGCAGAAGAGCGCGAGCAGGGCGGGGACGGCAACCCGCGCGGGGATCCGTTGAACGAGGTCCCGCGCGCGGTCGATCGAGATTCTCACCGCGTCCATGTCGGCCTCAAAACGGCACCGCTCAACTCACGACGATGTGCCGCAGCCAGCGGCGGTCGTTCGGCTTCGGGTGGTCCTCGCGATAGTGCACGCCCCGCGATTCCTCCCGCTTGAGCGCGCTCTTCGCCATGACGTTCGCCAGCGTGAGGAGATTCTGAAGCTCCCAGCCCGCCGGCGAGGTGAATCCGTGGCGCAGCACGTAGCTCGACCAGAACGTCACCCGCAAGATCGCGTCCTCCAGCTCGTCGCCGGTGCGCTCGATGCCGACCTGGCGCCACATGAGACTTCGCAGCGAGTCGCGCATGTCGTCCACATCGATCCCCTCGGCGAGGAATCGGCCCGCGAACGACGCGTCACGTGCACCCTCGAGGGGTCCCTCCGCAACTGCAGCGCGACCGGCCCGTCGACCGACGACGAGACACTCGAGAAGCGAATTCGACGCCAGCCGATTCGCCCCGTGAAAGCCGCTCGCCCCGCACTCCCCCGCCGCGTAGAGCCGCGCAAGACTCGTCCGCCCGTCCATGTCGATGCGCACGCCGCCGATCATGTAGTGCGCCGCGGGGCGCACGGGGATCTGGTCCTTCGACACGTCGAGACCGAACCGCGCACACACGTCGAACATGTTCGGGAAGTGCTTCCGGATCTCCGCCTTCGGGATGTGGCGCACGTCGAGATACACCTGCGTGTCGTTCGTCTCGAGCATCTGGCGCAGCATCGCGCGCGAGACCACGTCCCGCGGTGCGAGATCCCCCATCGGGTGGTAGTCCTTCATGAACGCCTTGCCCGTGCGGTCCCGCAGGACGCCGCTCGCGCCGCGCACCGCCTCGGAGACGAGAGACCGGGACGCGCCCGCCAGGTAAAGCGTCGTCGGGTGGAATTGCATGAGCTCCATGTCCATGAGCTCCGCGCCCGCGCGATACGCCATCGCGATGCCGTCGCCGGTCGCGACGGCCGGATTCGTCGTCTCGCGATAGATCTGTCCCGCGCCGCCGGTGGCGAGGATCGTCGCCCGCGCGAGAATCGCCCGCAGTTTCTTTCCGTCGTGCACCAGCGCGCCGACGCACGCCCCGCCGCGGGTGATCAGGTCGATCGCGAAGGCATTATCCTCGATCTCGATGCGCTTCTGCTTCTCGCTGCGCTCAACGAGGGTGCGCGCCAGCTCGGCCCCCGTTTGATCGCCGCGGTGCAGCACGCGCGCGCGACTGTGCCCCCCCTCACGGGCGAATGCGAGCTTCCCGGCGGCCCGATCGAATCGCGCCCCCCACTCGATCAGCTCGCGCACGCAGTCGGTTCCTTCGGTGATCACCGTCCGCACAATCGCCTCGTCGCTCAAGCCGCACCCGACGTTCAGCGTGTCGCCGATGTGCGATGCGAGCGTGTCCTGCTCATCGATCGCGGCGGCGATCCCCCCCTGCGCGTAGCGCGAGTTCGACTCGAGTCGTTCGCGCTTGGTCAGCACGGTAACGCGATGCGACTGCGACGCCTCGAGGGCCGCGCGGAGTGCCGCCAAGCCGGAGCCAATGACCAATATGTCCGTCTCCGTAACCCTGATTTTGCGCAGATCAAACGGGACCAGATACCGGGGGCCCGGGTTGGGTATGCGGAGAACTGTGTGCGGGTGCGGCACTGTTTGGAGAGACGAGTTGAGGGTTATGAGGTGCGCATTGCGCCTCGGAACTCAAAACACAAAGCTCAGAACTATTCTTCGAGCAGCTTCGCCCCGCTGTAGAGCGTGCCGCTTCGGTGGCAGACGAGCAGCGCCTTCACGACGTCGTCGTCGAACTCCGTGCCGCCGCGCTGAGCGATGTCCTTGAGCACGTCTGTGGCGGGGATGCCCTGCCCGCCGATCCCGCCGTGCGCGCAGAGGTTGTCGAAGTGGTTCGCGACGATGATGATGCGCGCCATCAGGGGCGTCTGGTCGTTCTTGATCTTGTGCGGGAAGCCGCTGCCGTCCGCCCGCTCGTGGTGGTAGCGGATGCCGGGCAGGATCTGCTCGTGCCCCTCGATCCCGGAAAGAATCCTCTCACCGGCGAGGACGTGCTGTTCCTGCATCATGTTCTTTCCGCCCGACACCGTCTGGTGCGCCGCGAGCTTGCCCACGTCATGAAGCAGCGCTGCGAGGCGGATGTTGTGGATGTCCTCGCGCGGCACTTTCATGTGGAGGGCGATCGCCGTCGCGCTGTCGGCCACACGCTCGGAATGCCCCTGGTTCTTGGGATCGACGATCTCCATCGCCGTCACGAGCGAGCGGATCGTCGAGATCATTGAGCGGCGGATACGGTCCCCGGTCTGCTGGCTCGCGATGGCGAGCGTGACCTGCAGAGCGGCCGCGGCGACCAACTCGAGGTCTTCGACCTTGAACGTCGCGTTCACCTTCGCGGCATGGAAGTACAGGAGCCCCTCCGCCTTGTCGCCGATCACCAGCGGGGCCGCCATTACAGACTTGATCTTCTTCAGGACGATGCTCTCCGACAGCATGAACCGGTCGTCGAGCGTCGCGTCGGTCGTCAGGATGGGAGCGCAGGCCGTCATGACGCGCTTGGCGATGGTGCGGCTGACCTTTTTCTCGCTGCCCTCCTCGCCGCGCTCCACGCTCGCGCGCGGCGACAGCTTCCCCGTCGCGCGATCGACCATGAAGATGTATCCGTGATCGGCCCCGATCGACTCCGTCAGGACCTCGAGGGCCCGCTTCAGCGCCGGGCCGAGATCGTGCCCCGACCCCAGGATCTTTCCGATCTCCGTCGTGACGGTTAGATTTCGCGACGTGACGTCCCGACCTATGATTTTCTGCCCCTTGTCGGTCTTGAGCGAGAGCGTCGTCGTCTCGGGCCCGCGCTCGCTGCCGAACTGGTCATCGAAGCCGGGGTCGGCCGACAGGGTCTCCTCGAAGTGGAGGATCGTCGTACCGATCAGAAGCTCGTCAGTGGCCTTGAGGGCCTCCTCTGTGATCTTCACGTTGTTGACATAGGTTCCGTTCGTGCTGTTGAGATCGCGGACGAAGCTCATGTCGCCGAGGCGGAAGATCTCGGCGTGCGCCCGGGAGACGCCCTGGTCCAGGATCTGGATCGTCTGGGATTCGTCGCGTCCGATCGTGAGGACCTGATCCTTGATCTCGAAGATCTTTCCCTTGTTGGGACCCGTTTTGATGCGAATGAATGACATGGCCGAGCTGTTGCGATTATACGGGTGCGTCCTACGGTGTGACAACGGGTAGGGACCGAATTGGCGGACGGCGGGCGGTCGCGAGTTCAGTTACGACGAAACTATCGTCCCATCCTCGATGCGGATCACGCGACCGGCGAGCGCGGCGACGCTCATGTCGTGCGTCACGATGACAAACGTCTTTCCCGTCTCGGCGGCGAGGCTCTTGATGAGCTGCTGCACTTCGCGCGACGTGGCGGCGTCGAGATTTCCCGTCGGCTCGTCACACAGCACGATTTCCGGGTCGCCGACGAGGGCGCGGGCGATAGCGACGCGCTGGCGCTCGCCTCCCGACAGCTGGTTGGGACGGTGCCGGAGGCGCGGTCCCATGCCGAGCCGCTCCAGCAGGTCGCGGGCGCGCTTCTTCGACGACGCCCCCCGTGTGACCCACTCGAAGACGCCCGACCGGATCATGAGCGGCACGAGGACATTTTCGAGCGCGCTGAGCTCCGGGAGCAGGTGGTGCATCTGGAAGACGAATCCGCACGCGCGGTTGCGAAGCGCGGCGAGCTCGCTGTCCGCGAGGCTTGTCACGTTGCGGTCGCGGAAGAACACCTCGCCCGACGTCGGCCGGTCGAGGAATCCCATGATGTGAAGGAGCGTGCTCTTCCCCGCGCCGGACGGGCCGACGATCGCGACGATCTCCTTTTCGGCGAGCGTCATCGACACGCCCTTGAGCACCCGCAGCGTTTGAGTGCCGGACGGGTAGTCTTTGACGATCCCTTCGACCCGGACGAAGCCGGTCACGCGGGACCCCCGATCGTGGATCGTGGATTCTCGATCGTGGATTCGCTATTCATCGCGGATCGCCTCGATCGGATTGTAGGAAGCCGCGCGGAGCGCAGGGTAGATCGAGAAGATGACGCTGACGCCGAGCGTGGCGAGCACGATGAAGACGATCGCGACAGGATCGATGAGTACGGGGACCTTGTCGAGGTAGTACACCTGCCGCGGGAAAAGATCCCAGCCCTGGAAGACACGGTTGGGCTGCACGATCAGGAGCGCCGCGCTCACCGCCAGCATCCCGAACAGAACCAACGCGAGCAGCGAGTAGAGCACCGTCCCGGCGATCCGAACGAATCCGCCGAGGAACTTCTCGCGATGCGCGTCGGTCGCCTGCCGCACAACCGTCCAGAACAGGATGAGGCCGCATGCGACGGCGCCGAGGATCCACGGTAGGGCCTTCGGCAGCGACGGGTCATCGCCCGGGACCGGCTTGTACGTGCCGGCCCAGCTGAAGAAGATCGCGCATCCGCCGGCGGCGAGCGACGCTGCGAGCCCCGACCAGATCCACGCGCGTGCGCTGAACGACTTGTACAAACCGCGCCACGAGATCAGCAAGAGGACGAACGCCGCGAGCAGGACCGCGACCGCCGCGACCGATGTAGCGCGCACCGCGTCCGGACCCGGCGTGAACGCCAGCCGGTTCAGCTCGCGCGAGGTGATCCGCACGAAGCCGACGATTTCATTCAGGTTCGTCGCAACGAGCGTGCCGAGCAGGATGCCGAAGCCGGATCCGAACAGCCCGCACAGGCCTCCGCTGACGAGGAAGATCGAGGTGACGCCCCCCTTCGTCGCCCCAAGCGACCGCAGGACGCCGACATCGCGCGTCTTGGCGCGAACCATCATGGTATAGATCGCGATGATGTTGAAGCCGGCGACGATCACGATGCAGAAGAGGATGATCACCTGAATGCCGCGCTCGATGGCGACCGCCTGGAGCAGGATGCTGCGCACCTCCTCCCACGATTGGACGTAGAACGCGCCGCAGTACCCGACCTTGTGCATCTCCGTTGCGCCGCACGGGCGGTGCCTGTGGTGCGTCTCGAGGATGCTCTGCTTGATCGCCGCCCCCTCTCGCTCGTAGTCCTTCACGCTGATGGCGATCGTCGTCACCATCGGCCGCCTGATGTGCGGCGGACCCAGCCTCATGAACTCGGTCTGCATCGCCTTCAGGTCCATGAAGAGGTAGGTCGAGTCGTACTCCGCCATGCCCGACTTGAAGGAGCCGACGACGATGACCGGGCAGCCGAGCACCATCGGCGTGTCCCCCTTGCGCACGGTCTGAAGCATGGCCGGCATGCCGAGGACGGGGAATATCTCGCTGCCGACGACGATGCCGGGCTTTTCCGGTGGCGTCCCGTCCGGGTAGAGGAAGTCGAATGAGCCTTTGAATCCGTCGCGCGGCGCGCCCTGCGTATCTCCGCGCTCGTTCGCGAAGAACCTCTCGACGTCGCTCGTTCCCCGCTCGTCCTCAGGATTGATGCCGACCACCATCACGTTGCGGGGCGACCCGCGATACGAGAGCCACGCGGCGTACTCGATGCGCGGGGCCACGCCCGCGACGCCGCGGATGCCCCGCATCTCCTTCACCAGCACGTCGTAGTCGTCGATGTACCTGTCGGCCCAGCGGGACTTGAGCACGAAGTGAGACTGAAGACCGCGGACGCGCGTCAGGATGTCGCGCGAGAAGCCGCTCATCACGCTGGTGACGATGATCATCACCATGATGCCGACGGCGACGCCGGCGATGCTGAAGTAGATGACCTTGTTCGCGCGGAGGTACCGGAGAGCGACGAAGATCTTGTACATCAGGCCTCGGTCGGCGGCGCCCCCGTCTCGCGCATGAGCGGGAAGAGGATCACCTCGCGCACCGTCGTGCTGTTCGTGAGCAGCATCACGAGCCGGTCGATGCCGATCCCGAGTCCGCCCGCGGGGGGCATTCCGGTCTCGAGGGCAGCGAGGAAATCCTCGTCCAGCCTGCCGGCGCGCGACATCTCGTCGCCGCCCGCCTGTGCCGTGAGCCGCTTGCGCTGTTCGACGGGATCATTCAGCTCGGTGTACGCGTTCGCGAGCTCGAAGCCCGCGGTGAACGCCTCGAACCGGTCTGCCTGGCCCGGGCGCTGCGCATCCTCCTTGCAAAGCGGGGACATCTCGAGCGGCTGCCCCGTCACGAACGTAGCGCTCTGGAGGTGCGGCTCGGCGTACTCGCTGAACACCTTGTCGATGAGGTCGATGTGCGACAGCCCTTCGTATTCGATCTTCTTCTCCTTGAGCTTCGCGCAAAGCGCGTGGTCGTCCTGGGCGCCGACGCCCGCGTGCTCCTTCAGGAGCTCGAGGTAGTCGCGCCGCGGCCACGGCGGCGTCACGTCGATCTGTCGTTCGCCGAAGGTCAGACGAGTGCCGCCCGTAATTTCTTTGGCGAGATGCGCGACGAGCGTTTCGACGAGCTCCATGATCGTGCGGAGGTCGCCGTACGCGTGGTAGAGTTCGAGGAGCGTGAATTCCGGATTGTGATTCGCGTCGATGCCCTCGTTGCGGAAGACGCGGCCGATTTCGTAGACGCGGTCGATGCCGCCGACCATCAGCTTCTTGAGCGGGATCTCGAGAGCAATGCGCATGAAGAGGTCGGCGTCGAGCGCGTTGTGATGCGTCTTGAACGGGCGCGCGGCGGCGCCGCCGGGGATCGCATGCATCATCGGCGTCTCGACCTCGAGGTAGCCGCGGCCGTCGAGGAACGCGCGCGTGAGCGAAAGGGTGCGCGAGCGCTTCACGAACGTGTCGCGCACGGCCGGATTGGCGATGAGGTCGAGATACCGCTGCCGATAGCGGAGCTCCGGATCCTTGAGGCCATGCCACTTCTCGGGCAGGGGTCGCAGGGCCTTGGTGAGCAGCGTGAAGCTCTTCGCGAAGATCGTGATCTCGCCGGTCTTCGACTTTCCGAGCGTGCCGGTGACACCGAGGATGTCGCCGATGCCGACGTGCTGGAAAACGTTCCACGCGGGCTCACCGACGTCGTCCTTGCGCAAGTAGACCTGCAGCTTGCCAGTCGCGTCGCGCAGGTCGACAAACGCGGCCTTGCCGTAGCTGCGCATCGCGGTGAGCCGGCCCGCGACGGTGAGCGACTTCGTCTCGTTCTCGGCGTAGGCGGCGACGATCGGGGCGATCGGCGAGGCGCCGTCGAAGCGCTTTCCGAAGGCGTCGACGCCGAGGGCGGCCAGCTCCTGCAGGTGCTTGAGGCGCTCGTCGCGCTCGCTCACGTTCGGCTCACTGGTTGGGGATTCGCTCGATTCATGCAAGCAAAACCGGTTTGCCTGCGAAAGGTTCTGGCGGGCGACGAATCCTAGCACAAGCCCCCCGCCGCGGGCAACCGTGCTATACTTCGATCGTCTGGTCTGAGGAGCGATCCAGTGACCGAGATGTACGATCGCCAATTCCTGGTGGCCGTCCTCGAGAAGGACGAAACGACTCGCGGCAAGCTGCTGTTTGAGCTTCAACGCGAGGGCGTGGTCGCCGTCGGTATCTCCGGCATCAGCGAGATACGCACCGTATACGAGCACATCCGGCCCCGCGTGCTCGTGCTGGATGTCGACCAGCCGGACGAGGAGGAATTGGCGCTTGTGCGCACGGTCCGGGCGACGGACACGTCGGGCTGCGTATCGGTGATCCTTCTCGGCAATGTCCCGGAACAGACGATCTCCCTCGAGATGTGCGAACTTGTGGACATCTACGTGCCGAAACCGGCGGACTGGCACGCGGTGGCGCAGACGGTGATCCGGCTGGCGACGGACCGGCGCCCGCCGTCGACGGGACAGTATGCTCTGCGGCATGCGTGATGCAATTCACATTTTCATCATCGGGCGTCGCATGAGGGGGTATACTCCCGGCGGATGGGGCGCAAGCCCGGTGACTCGTCGGACCGGATCTTCCTGGTCGTCGTCATGGAATTTTCCGAGTCCACCGCAGGCCGCGCCTTGGACGCGCTTCAAGCCGAGGAGCTGACGGCCCTGCGCCTGCCCCACCCCACGCACCTCAAGCTCGCCACGGACCAGCTGCGGCCGCGCGTCTTCGTGGTCGACGCGGACGTGCCGGGCGCTGCTGAGTTTGACGCGATTCGAACCATGCGCGCGAAGGAACGAAGCGGTTCGCTCATCGTGCTTCTGCTGGGAACGGCAGCCGAGAAGGCGCTGGCCCCCGACCTCTGCGAAATGGTGGACGCCTATATGCGCAAGCCGTTCGAGTGGAGCAAGGTGGCGCGGACCGTCATGCAGATGGCGAACAACCGGCCGCCCCCCGGGGGCGTCGTCCTGCTGCGGTGAGCCTCTAACGCCGAGAACGCAGACGGGGATCAGAGAGTTCGCAGAACTCTCCTGGGGGAAAGCCGGCGCTCTGTCATGGCCGCCTCGGCGCAGTCGGCGTTTTGCCGCGACGTCTGGTAGAGTGAACGCCATGGATCAGCGCCACACGCGCGAGGAACGTCTCACGCGGCAAAAGGACATCGACGATTGCTACCGCAAGGGCCGGAGGCTGTCGGGCAAGCTCCTGCGCGTCCACGTCCGGCCCAACGAGCTCGAGTATTCACGGCTCGCGATCAGCATTCCCGGCCGCATCGTGCGCAAGTCGGTCGAGCGCAGTCGATGGAAGCGCCTCATCCGCGAGGCATTCCGCCTGAACAAGGAGAGGATCGTTGCGGGGATGGATATCGTCGCCGTACCGTCACGGGTGCCCGGCGATCTGAGACGGCAGGACGTCGAAGCGGCGCTGATCGCGCTGCTCGCGAGGCGCCGATGAGGTGGCTCCTGATCGCTCCGATCCGGGCGTATCAGCTCCTGATCTCGCCCCTGCTGCCGCCGGCGTGCCGCTACTATCCCGGATGCTCCGCGTATGCGGTCGAGGCGCTGCGCAAACACGGCGCGCTCAAGGGATCGTGGCTGGCGGCGCGGCGGATCCTCCGATGCCATCCGTGGGGCGGCTGCGGGTACGACCCGGTACCGTAGGGGCATCCCGATCCCGATCACAATCCCGATCGCGACTCGGAGCTACTTGTCCTTCGGGGTCTCCGCCGGCTTCGGCTGAGGAACGAGCTCCGCGAAGTGAAGGATGACCCGCTTGCGAACGATTTTCTTCGTGTCGCCTGCGTCGGCCGACTTTGCCGCGGGTGCGGGTTGGGACGGCGCCCCGCCTCCTCCTCCCGACGGCGCGCCGCCGGAAGCCCCGGCGCCCGCGCCCGATCCGCCCTTCTTGCCGCCGTCCTTGGAGGGTGCGCTCTCGGCCGTGTCCGGTGTGTCCCCTTTCGCCTGCTTCTCGTCTTCCTGCGCGGTCGGATCCGCCGCGGGATCCTTGCCCGCTCCGCCCCGGCCGCCGCCAAGAAAGCCGGTCTGCAACTTGGCGAGCGCGGCACGCTCCGCTTCCAGAGAGCTCGGCTGCATCTCCGCGCTCCATCCGGCCAGATGCTTCTTCAGCGACTCCAGTTCAGCGTCGCTCACCTCGATGGTCATGTACTGGTCGCGCACGGCGGCGGTCTTTCCGAGATCCGCGTCCGCTCCTACGACGCACTTTGCGCCCAGTTTCTTCAGCAACTCCTGGGTTTCTGTGCGCACCGTGCCGAGTTCCACCCGCGGCGCCACGACCATGAGGACGGGGGTCTCAGTCGCCCGCCGATCGCGGCTCACGCCACGCATCTCTTTGCTCTTGTCGCGGGGCTTCTCGCCGTCTCCCGACTTCGCCGTATCGAGCTCCGGACGCATTCCGCCCCCTTCGCCCTCCTCTTTCGCGGCGCGCTGCTGCTCTTCGGCCAACTTCTTGGACGACTCATCCTGACCGAGGCCGTGTGTCTTGTCCTCGGCGGCATTGGGTTTCTGCGGGGCCGCCGCCGGCGGCGCCTGAGCGTTGTCATCTTTCAGGTCGCCCTTCGGAGGCTCCGACGCAGGTGCGATTTCGCGCTTCGACGCGGCGTCGTCTTCGCGCTCCGCGCCCTTCCTTACCTTTTCCTCGAGCTTTCTGCCGCGCTCCTCGAGCGTATCCGGCTTCTTCGACCTGGCGAGATCGGGTGGTTCCGCCGTCGCCTTGCGGGCCTCGCTCGAGACGGCGGGCGCCTCCTTCGGCGCCACCGCAACCCGATCAGGCGCCGACGCGCTCGGTGCTTCATTCTGCCGGCTGATGATGACGAGGCTGAAGGCGAACATGACCACGGCCGCCGCGGCGACCGTCCCCTGGAACCAGCGATGCCATCGGGACTCCGGCTCCGGCGCCAGGTCACGCGCCACCGCGGGCGCAACCGTTGCGGGCGCCATCATCCTCGGCAACGCGTGCAGCCCCGTAACCGCGGACGTCAGCTCGCCGAGTTCGCGCAGGCACTCCGAGCAGCCGCCGATGTGGCGCTCCACCTCGGCGCGCTCGCCGGCTTCAAGCTCGCCGTCGAGATACCCGCTCAGCCTGTCCTTCTCGAGATTGCAGTTCATGGCTTCTTTCCTGCGGCGGTCTGGACCTGGAGCTGCAGCGCCAGCACGGCGCCGCACTTCTCGCACGCGCCCGGCTGGGACCGCGCGCCGCCCGCGCAGCCCAGACACACGAACGTCACGTCCTCGGGACGCACCTTGCATCCCTGCGTCTTTTTCAGTACGGCAAGCGCCCGGAACGACTGCTGGAGGCTGTCGAGACAGCGCTGGCGCGCCGCGATGTCGTCATTCGAAAGCTGCTGTTCGAGCCCCACCGCCAGGATGCGGAACTCGTCTGCGTCGCAGCCCGCCTTCTCGAGCGATTGACGGGTCTGGTACCAGTGCCGCATTCCGTCGGCGTCGATGACAATTTCGGTCGCGTCCTTCAGCTTTCCGAGCTTTTCCATGAGCTGCTCTTTCGCGTCACCCGCCGGCGATGGCGCCCCCGGCGCTTTGTCCTTCTTTCGCCCCGCGTCCTGGAGTTGCTGCTTGGCTTCGCCGCGGGTCTCGGCGAGACTGCGGCTGCTGCGGGCCTTCTCCTGTTCATGCACCGCATCGACACGGGCGAGCATCGCCTCGCGGCAGCCCTTTACGGGGGATGCGCCCCTCGAAGGGGCCGCCGTCGACGCCATGACGCGCCCCGTCGCCCCACGCAGGCCGTCCGCGACGGCGCGGCCCACGTCGTCGATGAGCGCGAACACTTCCGATTCCGGGCGATCGAATTGCATGGGCGGGAACGCGGGCGTGTTGTCGCGGATCCGGTAGCACGTCGCCGTCACGCGCACGCGCCCGCCCTGCGCGTAATACGTCCCCGCCACGTACGCATGCGCGCCGAATTCCGAGACGAGCTTGCGGCGGTGCTCGTCGCGCACGCGATCGCCGAGCGCCATGTCCTGGATCTTCCAGAGAAGCTGGTCGCGCGTCGGCACGGATAGCGCGTCGTTCTGCGCCAGATAGGTGATGAGCATGTCCGACAGCGCGACCTCGTACCACTGCTGCTCCGACCCGCCCGTGCCGTTCCGGAAATCGAAGACGACGACGCCCATCTTTCCGGAGGCCGGCGGCTCAATCACCGTCTCGCGCCCCGGCGCGAGCAGCCAGACGAGGCCGGCGATGAGGAGCGCCGCGACGGAGGACATCACCGCGAGCGCGGTGCGCCGCCCCGAGGGGGAGGCAACCGCCTTCGCCGTGACCGGCTGGCCGCCCAGCGCGCGGTCGATGTCGGCGATCAACTCGCCGCACGACGCGTAGCGATCGTCGGGCAGCCGCGCGAGCATCTTGCGGACGAGGGCGACGACAGGCTTGGGCACCTGCGGATTGAGATCGCCGACGCCCTGCGCGTCCTCCTCGGAGATCTTCCTGAAGAGCGCCAGCGGGGTTTCGGCAACGTGCGGGACGCGCCCCGTCAGCATCTCGTAGAGCACCGCCCCGAGCGAGTAGATGTCCGAGCGTCCGTCGACATGCGTCGTATTGCACTGCTCCGGCGAGGCATATTCC
Organism: uncultured Planctomycetales bacterium; assembly: GCA_964468745.1. GTDB lineage: Bacteria > Planctomycetota > MHYJ01 > MHYJ01 > JACPRB01 > JACPRB01. The sequence goes on from CAYXVY010000139.1 coordinate 12,353, forward strand.
GGCGTGCCGAAGAATACTCCCGTCTGCGTGATACGGTCGGGGTTCAGGCTCGAGCGCATCAGCCCGAAGTCCATGATCTTCACGCGCTGGGATTCGTCGATCATGATGTTTGTCGGCTTGATGTCTCGGTGCACGAGCCCCACCTTGTGGGCGGCGTCGAGCGCGTCGGCGGCCTGGCGGACGATGCGCAGCGCCTCCTGCCACTCGAAGCGCCCGTTGCGCTCGCCCTGCACATCCGAAAGGGTCTTCCCCTGGACGAACTGCATCGCGATGAAGAGCAGGTTCTCCGCGCGTCCCGCGGTGTGGACCTGCACGATGTTCGGATGGTCCAGGCGGGCCGCGGCGCGCGCTTCGCGAACGAAGCGCTTCTCGAATTCCGCGTCCGCGGAAAGCGACGGGAGCAGGACCTTGATCGCCACGTCGCGATCGAGCGAGCGGTCGTGGGCGCGATAGACCACGCCCATGCCGCCTTTGCCGACCTCGGCGACGATGTCGTAGACGCCGATCCGGCGTCCAACCATTCCGCTGATCCGTTCTTCCATCACTCGCACGTTCCTTCGACGCTCATGGCTGAGTCGGAGTTCCCATGAATGCCTTCATTTTCTCGCGTAGTTCCAGGCGCGCGCGATGCAGCCGCGATCGGACCGTCCCCTTCGGAATCTCCAGAACCACCGCGATGTCGTCGTACGACCGGTCCTCGAGGTCCTTCAGAACGATGATGCGGCGATCCCCCTCTTCGAGCATGAGAAGCGCCTTTTGCACCTGTTTCGCCTGCTCCTGCCCCTCCATGCGTTCCGTCGGATTGTGTGCGACCTCCGGCTCCACGATCAGGTCCTCCTCCTTGCCGTAGATCGAGATCGACCGCTGGCGTCCGCCTTCGCGCCGAAAACTGACCGACTGGTTGAACGCGATGCGGTACATCCACGTCGAAAACGCCGCATCCCCCTTGAATTCGGCCATCTTGCGGTATGCGAGGATGAACGCGCGCTGCGTGATGTCGCACGCGTCTTCCTGGTTCCCGCAGAAGCGGAAGACGGCGTTGAAGACTCGGTCCTGGTGCCGGAGGACGAGCTGATCGAACGCGAACCGGTCTCCCCGTTGGGCGCGGGTGACCAGCTCGCGGTCACTGGGCTGCGGTCCTGGGGCCATACTCTCCCTGTTACTTCGGCAGATCCCGCACGCAGCGGAAGCCGGCGTCGTGATGGCCGACGAGCGGGTCGTCCACCAGCCGATTGGCGGCGCGACACGCCTCCTTCGTCGTCATGAACGATCCGCCCTTCAGCACGCGCATTACACTTTCACCGGTTTTCGCGGGCGCGGGGGTGGATGTCCACTCCCACACATTTCCCGCCAAGTCCATTACGTCCAGCGCGCTCGCCCCGTTGGAGAACGAGCCCACAGCGGCCCCCGCGAAGCGTCGCACGGTGCCGCCATACTCGATTGAATTGCACCGGGCCACGTTGTCCTCGGCCGTCCACGTGTCGCCCCACGGGAAAACGCGGCCGTCAATGTACCGCGCCGTGTACTCCCACTCGTCCTCCGTCGGCAGCCGCTTGCCCGCCCACGCCGCGTAGGCCTCGGCGTCCGCAAGGGCCACCCCGGTGATGGGAATCTGCGCGGCCCCCGCTTCGACGGCGCCCGCCAGCCAGTGGCGCGATCCAGGCAACCGATGTCCCGTCGCGGCCACGAACGCCGCGTATTCCGTGTTCGTCACCTCGAAGCGGTCGATCAGGAATCCCGGGCCGGCATACTCCCGCGGCGCCTCGTCGGCGTGCGACGGATCGCCGAGCTTCACCGCCACGCCCTTCGGCGGCGGCGGGACGCGGACCATGTTGAGCGACATGAGTTCGCGCTCCATCTCGTCGCGAAAATGGCGGGCCTCCTCGCGCTCCGGATAGATGCGGATGGCCTGACCCGCCTTCGTGCGCGCGACGGGGTATTCCTTCCGCTCACGCGCCTTTCGCGCCTCGGCAAAACAGCGTGCGTACGTGCTATCTGCGGCCGTCCGACACTCGATCACGTTCGAGCGGATCGAGCCGTAATCGGAATGATCGCGCAGGCGCGGAGCCAGACCCTCAACGGCCGCCAGGGCCGCGTCCCACCTGTTCTCGTCCTTCAGCTTTTCGACGCGCGCCTTGAGGTCGACGGCGAGCGCGTCCTGTTCCTTACGTTTCTGGATCTCGCGTCCCGCGAGGATCCCCGCGACGCGCTTTTCCAGCTGCTCCGCCTCGGGGACGTCCCTGAGCTTTCGTGACTTGCGGACACAATCGAGTGCCTTGTCGAGCCGGCCTTCCGCCTCCGCCCCCCGAGCCTCGTTGAGCAGCATTGCGGCCGCTTCCACGTCGCGCGCCGCGGCCTGCCGGGCCGAGTCGGCGGGATCGGGCGGCTGACCGGACGTGATCGGTTGAGCCTGCCCGGAACTTGTCGCGGGGGGGGGCGTCGCCGTCATGGTGGAGGGCGGCCGTGTCGTGCCCGCGGACGAGGGAGGCAGTGCGGTCGTGACGGCGACCGGCGGAAATTTTACCGGCTGCTTCTCGGCCGGCTCGTTGCGCGTGAACCTGATTACGACAAATGTCGTGAGGAGGCCCATGAGAAGAGCCATCACGGCCAGCGGCCAAACTTTGCCCTTGGTGGCAGGTTCCGTCACTTGCCCTCCGAAGCCCTCGCAACGGTCCCGGGCAACAGTTGCCCGGCGAAGGAGGTACCCGCTGGATTATACGCGAGGGGCGCGCGTGCGTCGATTCGGGGGGCTACTTGGGTTTCGGCTTCCAGAGCTGCAGGCTGCGCAGAATGAAGTCCGCATCCTTCTGCTTCTTCGCAAATTCGCCCTTGCTGCCCAGCGCGCCCACTTGGCACAACGCGTTGTTCTTGATGAAGATCCAGTGGCGCATTTCCTTCACGCTGTCGTCCGAGTACGTGATGACGGCCTCGATGTAGTACGCGTTCGGTGTGCCCGCGCCCGGGTATTTCGCCTTCTTCTCGTCCCTGATGACCTTGAACTCCTTGAAGTCGGCCGGCTTGTCCTTCTCCTTAGGCTTGGTGCGCTCGCGATACTCAGACATGGAGTCTTTGCCGATTTCCTCGAGATCCTTCCACTGCTTTCCCTGCTCGGGCTGCTGGACCGCCACGTCGATCGTCAGGTCGTCGATGATGTGCGTCACGCCGATGCACGTTCCGAAGAAGCGCCCCTTCTCCTGCACTTTCCACTTCTCGTCATTGGGACGCGACAACTGAGCACCCATGGCTTCTTCGCGGACGAAGAGCGGCTGCTTGTCCTGCGCGAGCCCGAATCCCCCGATCACGAACACCAGAAGGGCGCCCATCACTGCCTGCTTCATCGCCAGTCCTCCCATCCGCAACCAGTCCTAATACGCCCGGCGATCATACATAGTTCCCAGATCCGACTCTAGGGCGTCCAACAGTCTCCCCGCGGGGACCGCCGTCCATTGCAGAATCCGGCGTCGATCTTCAAGCGGTCCGCTGGAATGTCACGATCGTGATGTCGTCCGATTGTTCCCCGCCTGCGCGATGGATGTCCACCTGCGCCATGATGTTGCGGATGAAGTCGGCGCTCGTCTTTTCGTTGTCGGCCTGCAGGCGCTTGCGCAGGTGCTCCATGCCGAACTCGCTCTGCCCGGGCGCCATCGCCTCGTTCACGCCGTCGGTGATCATCAGCACGCGATCCCCCACGCTGAGCTGCATCTCTTCGAGCTGGAGGCGCGAATCGAAGATCGCAGGGCCGCCGGCGCCGAGCACCACGCCTTTTGCCGAGTGTACGGTTACGATCTTCGACCGTGGGTGCCACACGAGCGTCGGCAGGTGGCCGGCGTTCGCAATCGTGAGCGTGTGCGACTTCCAGTCCAGCAACGCGTACGCCATCGACACGAACATGCCGCGCTTCACCTGCGGGTGGAGGCGGGCGTTGACGAACGCCATGATCGCTTCGGGCGTGACGGCCTCCGGCGGACGCGCGTGCAGCAGGGTGCGCACCATCGTGATCAGCAGCCCCGCCGTCAGCCCCTTGCCGGACGCGTCGGCGATGACGACGCCGAGGCGGCCGTCGCCATGATCGATGAAGTCGTAATGATCGCCGCTTACGGGACGGGCCCCGATGAACTGAACGCCGAAGTCGTAGCCCTGAATCTGGGGCATTGCCTTGGGCAGCAGCTGCTTTTGGAACTCGGCGGCCCCGACCATGTCTTGCGCGATGGTCTCGAGTTCGTGCCTGTTGAGCGCCCGAGCCGGACCGCCCACGCCGGGACCGGCCGCGGGCAGACGCGTGCTCGAGTCGCCCCGCGGGTGAGACGCGGGGTCGCGTCTGGGAGCCAAGTCTCGCATGGGCTCGCCATCGGGCTGTGCGCCCTTGTGGGATCCGGGAATCAAAGCGACTTCATTATAGCCTACGCCCCCGCTGCGCCCCGCACCCGCTGGCTCGGATCCCCCTTCGCTGCATCCAGCAGTTCGCGAGCGCCGGGGGCCGACGGGATCTTCGCGGCCGCCGCGATCGCCGATGCGCGCGTGTCGTCACTCCACCCCTTCTTCAATCCGAGCATTTTCGTGCGCATTTCAAACACCCGTCTGAGCGCCGAGAGCGCAACCGGCGACGGCGCAGCTTGCAGGAAATCGCAGCCTGCGCGCGCAATCTCCTCGTCTTCCGTGGTGCCGAGCAGCGCGACGACCTCAGACGCGACGGCGGCTGCTTTCGCCGACGCGGCGGCCTTCAAGCCCCGCACGACGGCCTCGCGGTCGGCCCCCGTGATCAAGCGGCGCATGATCGGAGCGCCCCCGAGCCCCATCCGGCCGAGCAGCGCGCATGCGGCGTCGCGCACGGAAGGACTTGCGTGTTCGAGCGCAGCCAGCACGCTCCCTTCCAGCGATGCCGCCCCCGACACATCGAGGACTTCGAGAATGCGGACATGTGTCTCGTCGTCGACATCCCCTTCCAGTCGCTGCACGAGTTCCTGCTGCGCCATTCCGCCGATCGCGGCTAGCGCCCGCGCCGCGGCCTGGCGCGCATCGAGAGCGTCCGTCTCGACGATGAGCCCGACGAGCGGCTCGATCAGCGGCGGTCCGACGGTACCGGCGACCACGACAGCAGCGTCGCGCATCGCGAGCGGCCCGTTGACGATCTGTCCGAGAAGCGCGGCGCCGGACTCGTCGCCGAATTCGCGCAGTTTCGCCTGCAGCACCGCGCGGTAGTCGCGCTCGAACGTGTTCGAGTCGATCACTGGCTTCACCACGTTCCTGGCCATGTCCGCCGCGAGCGGCGTTCGGTTGAGCGAAACGGCGGCCGCGAGCCACTGCTTCACCACCTCGGCGAGCAAGTGCTGGAGGACGCCATCCTCCTCGGCGGATACGCGCGTCTTCAGCGGCGCCCGCACGCGCGAGATAAACGCGTCGAGCGCTGGCCCCTTGAGCCGGGCCAGCAGGTGCTTCGTGACGGCAAGCGATCGCTCGCGCGTCTCCGAGTCGGGATCCGGGTAAAGGGCGGCCAGTCGTTGCGTCAGGGGATCGGCCGCGTCCGCCGGCCAGCCGTCGATCATGGCGTGCATGATCCCTGAGACGATCTGCTGCGCGCTCTCACCCGCGCGCGGACGCGTCTCGCGCCGGAGCGGGGCCGCTTCGTCGATCTCCTCAAACGCGACTTCGAGGCTTGGCGCCTCTGCCTTTTGAGGCGCCGCGTCGGTTCGATCGAACGCAATGCTCTGCATCCGATTGGCCCCGAGGATGGTCTCGATGAGCGTCCGACAGGACGAATCGTCGGAGGCGATCGCGAGGGTGCTGATCAAGGCGCGCGCCTCCGAAGCCTTGAACCCCTCCTGGATCGTCAGCGCACGGAACCCCTTCACGCCAAGTTCGGCGCGGAGGAATGCGAGCGCCTCCGCGTCGTCCGGCTCGGGCGCAAGTTCCACGCCGTTCGCGCTCAAGATGTCGCCCGCGATGTCGAGCGTCACGATCTTCGCGACCGACAGGAGATCGGTGAGCCGGGTGTCCGCTATCTCCAGCGCCTCGTCCACAAGTTTGTGACCGGGAGGATAGAGTCTTAGTCGGATCGCGGCCGCGCGCATATCGCGCAGCGCCTGGCGCAGGAGCTTGAGTCCCGCGGACGTGAGCGGCGTCTCCCCCCGCCGCGACCCCAGCGCCGCCCCGTCGTCGCGCGCCGTGCCGCGCTGGTGCCCGATGTCGAGATGCGCCAGATGCTCGCGCTCGACGAGGCGCGTCCACGGATCGGACGTCGCTACGGCAGGCTGCGGTGGCGCGCACATCTCCCGCACGAAAGCCGACAGCTCGCGCGCATCGATCCCATGCTCGAACGAAAGCGTGCCGACGTTCCGCTCCGCGAGGAGCGCGGCGAACTTGCGCCCCACCTCCCCACCCCGCACCGCACTGATCGTCTCGCCATTGGCCGCCAGACCGCTGGGGACGGCAACCAGCGACACGAGCGGCGACTCTGTGGTCAGCGCGGTCGCTGCGTCGAGCACCGACCCGAGACTCTCGACCGAGATCTTCGACCACTGCGGATAGAGTCGATCGCGCTGAATCCATGTTCCGAGTGCCGTCACGAACGCGCGCACCTTCTCCGCGGTGAGGGGCTTGCGTGCAAGTTCACCCGCCCGCTGGCGCAGAGGGACGACGGCAACGCCGGGCGCCGGCGCCTCGGTCCGCGAGCGCTTCACGGTATCGAGCCGCTGCTCGAGGCGGGCACGCTCCTCGGGCGTTGCGGCCTGCACCTGCGCCTGTCGCGCGTGATCGCCGGAAAATTCGTATTCGTCGGGCGATCCGTCGGGCGCCTTTCGTATGACGCCGGCATCGACGGCCTTCTGAACTGCGTCGAGCACTTCGCCCTCGCGCTTGGCCGCGACGTCCTGCACCGTCTTCACGTCAAAGCGAGTCCCGACGACCGCGGCGTTCGTGAGAAACGCGCGCATCGCGTGCGGGAGATGATCGTGCACGGAGCGGATGGCCGCATCGAGGTCGGCCGGCACCTCCTCGGGACGGATCGCATCGAACTTCCAGAATACCGACTCGTAGCGGATGCGACCCTTAAGCATCAAGGAGCGCAGCGCCTCCTCCACATAGAGCGGATTGCCGCGCGCGCGCGAGAGGATGAGGGCGTCGAATCCCGGCGGACGCGTCGCGCCGGGCAGGATGGCGTTCATCATCGCGATCACGTCCGCGTCCGCGAGGGGAGGAATCCCGATCCCCCACAGCTGCTGGCGCTTCTGCAGGTCGACGACCATCTCGACAAGCCGCGCATCCTGGCGCGCGTCCAGCCGTGTCGGATCGACGGGCATGGAGCCGATGATGCCCACGGCTGCCTTGGACTCGCGGATGATGACGCTGACGATGTCGAACGTGGCACGGTCGAGCGCGCGGATACCGTCGAGGAGCAGCACGATCGGAGCCTCCTGCGCCATCGTCACGAGCGCAGCCTCGAGCGCTTGCAGCATTGAGATCGTGCGGCTGACCATGCGCGTCGTCTGACGCCCACTGCCCATGTAGGCGGTCATCGTGTCGTCGACCTTCCACGCGGAAAATGTGGGGATGAGCTCACGAAGCGTCAGCCGGTGCGACGACTGGAGCGTGGTCCGAAGTCGCTCCTGCGCGGCCGGATGGCGCTCGAAGTAGCGGTCGACGAGATAGATGAGGCCATGACCGGCTCGGTCACGCCACTTGGGATCGCACGACATGTAGAGGTAAAGCACGCCGGTTCCGCGCATTCGACTGGCGATCTGGCGCAGAAAGCGAGTCTTGCCGCAGCCGGCGTCTCCGTAGACTAGAAGCATGCCGGTCTTCCCGCCGCGGATGCGCGTCACGAAGCGCTCGGCAGCGGCGATCTCGCCCTCGCGTCCGACGAATTCGCCGCACGGAAGGGACGAGAAGAGCTTCCTTTCTGACTTCAGCTTGGCGTCGACGCCGCCCACCGATTCGAGCGAGCCGCCGCCACGTTTGCGCGCCGCGTACAGGGCGAGGTCTGCCCCCTCCAGGAGTTCGTCGATCCCCGCGGCGTCATCAGGGAATGCGGCGATGCCCGCACTGAACGTGAGGGCGAGCGGCGAGCCATCCTTGGGCGACGGAATCGGCGCCGCGCCGAGCGCCTTCCCCAATTCCTCGACGCGCGCGCGCGCGTCAGCCGCGGGGAGTTTCGGCAGCACGACGCAGAAAGTGTCTCCGTTCGTACGTGCAACGACTTCGTCCGGCTTCAGCCCCGCCTTCAGGCGCTCCGCGAAGAGCGTGAGCACGCGATCTCCTCCGAGATTGCCCAGATCGTCGTTGAGCTGTGCGAAGCGGTCGAGGTCGAGAAGCGCGACGGAGAACCTCTCCTTCGCGTCGGCCCTGCGGCCGAGATCCTTCGCAAGGAATCGGCGATTGCCGAGTCCGGTAAGATCGTCCTCGAGCGCGAGGCTGGCGTACGTCTCCGTGCTCAGAGACATGGACTGTTGATGATACCCGCTGGAAGGCCTTTCCCTCTCTCTACGCCTCGATCCCGAAGTCGCGCATCTTTTCCCAGAGGCTCTTGCGCGTGATCCCGAGAATGCGCGCGGCCTCGCCCTTGTGCCCCTTCGTGTAGGCGAGCATGCTCCTGATGTGGCGGACGTCGCACTCCCGGCGCACCTCTTCAAGCGTCGAGAGCTTCCCCGTCTGCGGGACGTCGGAGCCGTCGACGGGCAGCGGCCTCAGCGCATCCGCCTTTTTGAGCGTCTTGTCCGCGCCCGCGAGCGCCATCGCGCGCTCGATCGAGTGTTCGAGCTCACGCACGTTGCCGGGCCACGAGTACTTCTCCAGCGCCTCCATCACGTCCGGCGGCACGGTGTACGCCGCCCCCTTGCCATACTTTTCCACGAAGTGCGCGACGAGGACGGGGATGTCGCCATGACGTTCGCGCAGCGGCGGGATCTTGACCTCGAGGACGCGCAGCCGCTGGAACAGATCCTCCCGAAACTTGTCCTGCTGCACGAGGGTCCAGAGGTTGACCTTCGTCGCCACGATGATGCGCACGTCTACCTTGATGAGTTTGGTGTCGCCGATGCGCTCGACCTGCCGCTCCTGAAGGACGCGCAGCAGTTTCACCTGCGACTGAATCGGCATGTCGTCGATATCGTCGATGAAGATCGATCCGCCGTTGGCCGCCTCGAACTTCCCCGCGCGATCCGAGCGCGCGTCCGTGAACGCGCCCTTCACGTGGCCGAAGAGGACGTCCTCGATCAGGGTCTCCGGCTGCGACGCGATCGAGATGACCTCGACGGGGGCGTTGCGGCGGGCGCCGTTGTAGTGGATCTGCTGGGCGACGAGCTCCTTGCCGGTGCCGTTTTCGCCCTCGATCAAGACGTTGCTGTCGCTCGCGGCGATGTTGTTGATGAGCTCGTAAAGGGCCTGCATCTTCGGCGACTTGCCGATGAGCCGGCCGAACTGCTCCTTCTGCCCGATCTGCTCCTTGAGAAGACGGTTCTCGGACGTGAGCGTCCGCATCTTCGCGAGCTTCTCGAGCTTGAAGAGGACGTCCTCGTTGAAGAATGGTTTCGTCAGGAAGTCATCGGCGCCGTCCTTCGCGTACTGAAAACTCTGCTCGGGGCTGCCGTACGCGCTGACGAGGATGACGGCGGCCTCGGGATTGACCTCCTTGGCCTTCTTCAGCACGGTGAGGCCGTCGACCTTCGGCATGCGGATGTCCGTGATCACGCACTCGAAGGCGTCGCCCGACAGCGCACGAAGCGCCTGCTCGCCGTCGGAGACGACCGTCACGTTGTGTCCGGCGCCTCTCAGCGCGTCGCCAAGGGTGATGGCGATGGTTTTCTCGTCGTCGGCGAGAAGGACTTTCATCGAACCTTCATCTTACCGC
>CAYXVY010000140.1:0-79874 GCA_964468745.1 uncultured Planctomycetales bacterium
CGTGTGCGGCACGGACTTCATTGAGACGAACCTGGGTGTCGTCCTTGACGAACTGGTTGAACCTCGAAAACCGTTCGCGGGGGGACGCCTCCTCCCACGCGGCCTGCTCCGTGAGCGCCCCGCGTGCGCCGCGCGCGCCGATCTCGTCGTCCTCACGCGTTGCGACCAGGCCACCTCGGGCGATCTTGCCGCGCTGCGCGACCGCTTCGACCGCATCGTGAAACCGATGATCGAGACCGTCCACCGCCCCGTCTCGGTGCGCACGCTCTGGAACAAGAAGCGGCAGAACCTGGAATGGCTCCGCGGCCGGCGGCTCTCCGCCTTCTGCGGCATCGGCAACCCCGACGCCTTCCGCCGCACGCTCGAATCCCTGGGCGCCGAGATCGTGAAGTTTCGCGCGTTCGTCGACCACCACCCGTACTCCGCGCAGGACGTCCGCCAGCTCAACGTCGAGGCGCAGGAATTCATGGCGCACGGTCTCATCACCACCGAGAAGGACGCCACGAAGCTGAGCGCAGACGCGTTCGATCTGCCGCTCGCCGCGCTGCGCGTCGAGATGGAGGTGACACGCGGGGACGAGCGGCTGGAGTCGCACCTGCGCGCGCTGACGCAGGAAGCCACCCCCGTGGGTGCGCTGCAGTAGTGGCCGCGTTTAAACTCCGCCGGTTCCCGCCGGTCCAGATCGCCATCTACCTTGCGGTCCGGGCGGCGAGCGCGGTCGTCTGCATGCTGCCGGCGCGTACGCTCGCGACCCTCGGCCGATTCATCGGACGCTCGCTCTACCTCATTCATCCGCGCCGTCGACTCGCCGCCGAGCAGGTGGCCGCCGCAGACGGCATGCCGCGCGACCCGGCCGCCGTCGATCGCATCGTGCGGGGAATGTACGAGCACATCGGCCTGATGGCCGTCGAGATGCTCATCATGCCGCGCCTGCTGAAGGGCGGCGAACTCGCTCGTCGCACGATCATCGAGGGGAAGGACGTCCTCGACCGGCTGCTCGAGCGCAAGCGAGGGGTCATCGTCGTCCTCGGTCACCAGATGAACTGGGAGTGGGGCGGCGTCGCCAGCACGCGCGCGGGCATCCCGCTCAACTCCGTCTACCGGCCGATCGAGAATCCATACATCGACCGCTTCCTCAACCGCTTCCGGCAGCTCGCGGGGCAGAAGGTGCTCTCGAAGTACGAACCCGCCGCCGCCTACGCGGAGATCCTGCGACGCAACGAGATCCTGGTGCTTCTGGCCGACCAGGACGCGCACGCCGACGGGATCTTCGTGCCGTACTTCGGACGGCCCGCGTCGACCGCGAAAGGCCCCGCGCTCTTTGCGTTGCGGCAGCGGGTGCCGATCGTCTGCTGCGAGATCTGGCGGGACCCCGACGGCACGCATCACGTGCGCTACGGCGATCCGATCGAACCCGACGAATTCGGCGGCGGCAAGGAGGGCGTGAAGCGCCTGACCGCCGCGTACGTGCGGCGCATCGAGGAGTACGTGCGGCGGCATCCGGAGCAGTGGGTGTGGCTCCACAGAAGGTGGAAATCACAACCGCCCGCCGACCAGGGGGCGCCGGAGGCGGTCGCGTCTCTGCTACGATAAGCCGATGGCCGGCCTGCGACTGCGGCGACTGAAGCCCGTCCAGCTTCTCGTCTACGTCCTCTTCCGCACCGCCGTCGCGACCGTCTGCATGTTCCCGCCGCACTGGGCGCGGCGCATTGGCCGGTTCATCGGGCGGCTCTTTCACATGATCGACGTGCGCCGGCGCGCCGTCACGAGACGAAATCTCACGCACGCCGGCATGATGCCGAAAGACTCGCGCGCGCAGTCCCGGCTGGTCCGCCGCGTCTTCGAGAATCTCGGCATCAGCGCGGCGGAGAATTTGATGCTCCCGCGCATGATCGGGAGCCCGACGTTTCTCGAGCACACGCGCTTCGAGGACCTCGACATCGTCGACCGTGTGATCGCGCAGGGGCGCGGCACCATCGTCACGATCGCCCACCTCGGCAACTGGGAGTGGATCGGCCTGTCCGTGTGCATGCGCGGCTACGCGCTGCGCTCAATCGCGCGCCCGATCGACAACCCGTACGTCGAGCGCTGGCTGAGCGGCTTCCGCACCCTGACCGGCCAGCGGATCATCGTGAAATTCGGCGCGATGCGCGCCATGGTGGACGTGCTCAAGCGAAACGAGATCCTCGTGATCCTCGCGGACCAGGACGCGCGCGAGAGCGGCGTGATGGCCCCGTTCTTCGGGCATCCCGCAATGACCGTGAAGAGCCCCGCGCTCCTGTCGCTGCGCTACGGTTCGCCGATCGTACCCGTCAACATCTGGCGCGACGACGCCGGCCTCCACCACGTGAAAATCACGCCGCCGCTCGCGACGCCGCAGGGCGTGTCGCACGACGACGCGGTGCGCCTCCTCTCGACGGCGCTCAACGCGCGCTTCGAGGAGTTCATCCGCGAACACCCCGCGCAATGGATGTGGGTGCATCCGCGATGGAAGCACGCGCAGCGAGCGGAGCGTCAGGGAACGGCGAAAGAGCCGGAGCTCTCAACTTCGCCCGAGTGAATCCACGATCAGGAAAGACAGTCCGACGCGGATCGTGGATCGAGGATTACTTGAGGGCCTTGACCGCCTCTTCGCGGCTGTCTTTGAAGGTGAAGATCTGCGACAGGCCGAGCAGGTCGAACACTTCCTTCACGTTCGGGCTGGGCTTCATCAGGATGATGTTCCCATCGTTCTCCTGCGCAGTCCCGATCGCCCCGATGAAGACGCCGGCGCCGGCGCTGGAGATGTAGTCCAGACCCGACAGGTCGATGGCGAGCCGGTACGTCCCGGCCTCGAAGAGGTCGTTGATCGTCTTCTCGAGCTCTTCGTACGTGTGAGCGTCGAGAAATCCCCGCACGGTCAGGATGATCAGACCGTCGGGCAGTTTCTCTTTCAGGATCTGGAACGCTGGCATGCCTTTTCTTCGCTATCTCTCTCTCGCGGGGCGCAAATCTACTTTGTGTACTTCACGAGTGTCAATTCGTTTTTGACTCCGTCTTTGAAGCGGTACCGCACCTCGTCCATGATCTGCCGCATAAGGAAGATCCCGAGGCCCTTCTTGCGCCCCATCTTCATGTGCTTGCCCATGTCGGGGTTCGGCACCGCCTCGGGATTGAACACGCGGCCGCTGTCCCGGATCACGACCTTCAACTGCGTCTCCTCGCAATCGATCTCGATCTCGATCAGCCCCTCGATCCCCGGCTCGTAGCCGTGCTCGATGATATTCGTAACCGCCTCGTCCACGGCGAGGATGATCTTGTTCTCATCCTCCCGCGTGACGCGGCTCTGCTTGATCATCCGACTGATGAAATCCCGAACGACAATGAGATACTTCGTGTCGTTCGTGACGACCAGCTTGTCCTTCAAGGTCTGACCCATTTCAATCCCTGCCTACCCGGTGCCTTTCCTTTTCCTCTAGCCTCTCCCGGGACAGCGGGACTGCCCAACACAACACAACACAAGGTTACTGCGCGACGTCTCCCGACTGCGTTCCGAGGAACCGCACCGTCATGATCGTCATGTCATCGTGCTGCGGCGCGTTCCCCTTGTGATCGTCCAGCGACTTCACCAGCATGTTCAGCATCTGGTTCGACTCGCGCGTCGCCAGCTTCTGAACCAGCGCCTCGAAGCGCTTGTCGCCGTACTCCTCGTTCTTCTCGTTCATCGCCTCGACGACCCCGTCCGTGTACATCACGAAGCGATCGCCCGGCATCAGCTGCACGGTCTCCTCCGTGATGTTGCGCTCGAACAACGGTCCCTTGTCGAACCCCAAGGCCATCCCCTTCGGATTCACGAGCTCGATCGTGTTCGAGGCCGCCCGCCACAGAACCATCGGGTTGTGCCCCGCGCTCGAGATCGCCAGCTCGTTCGTCCGCTTGTCCAAAATACCATACATGGCCGTGACGAACATTCCCTTTTTGATGTCCTGCGCGAGCATGTGATTGGCTTTCTTCAGCGTGTCGGCCGTCGACGTGTTCGCCGCCCGCTCGGCCTCCATCCGGATGAACGCCCGCGCCATCGACATCACCAGCGACCCCGGCACGCCCTTGCCGGAGACGTCCGCCACGATGAAGCCGCAGTGGTCCTGGTCGATCTCGATGAAGTCGTAATAGTCGCCCCCGACCTCCTTGGAGGGCCGGTAGTAGGCGCTGATGTCGTACCCCGGCAGCTTCAACATCTTCTTGGGCACCAGGTTCGCCTGGATCTCCGCGGCGATGCTCAACTCGTGCTCCAGCGCTTTCGCCTCGAGCTCCTGGTTGTGCGCCGCCTTGAGCGCCTGCGTCATGCGGTTGAACGTGATCGCGAGCTGCCCGATCTCGTCGTTCGACCGCGGCACCGTCTCGTGGTCGAGGTCTCCGTCCGATACGGCCATGATGTCGTCCATCAGGATCCGCACCGGCTCGCTCACCTTCTCGCTGATCCACCACGCGATCGCCAGGCCCACGATCGCCGCGAGACCAACCGAGACGAGGATGATCGTCATCAGCCCGCTCTTGGCGTTCTCGATCTGCTTGAGGCGAAGGATCACGAAGTACTGGAGCTTGTACTCCCCAATGCGCGTGTTCACGGGCGGGCTGTCCAGCTTGAAGCACCGCACCGCAATGTCCGAGTCCTTCACGTACGCGTCGAAGATGTGCACGTCCCCCACCGTGTGGCGGTTCGTGTCGCGGTCGAGCATCATCCCGCCGTCCTTGAGCGCGACGCTCTTCGCGACGGAACCCGCCTTGATGTGATTCACGCTGAGCTGCTCGATGGCGCCGCTCTCGACCAGCTTCGCGCCCTCGGTCTTGAACGGCTGCAGGTCGCCGAACGGGTCGAACAACCCCCGGAAGTCGCGCATGAAGGCTTCGTCGTTGAGCATCGCGACCAGCTTTTCCTCCGCGCCCGGGTCGCCCTTGTCCTTGCGGCGCCGCGCGACCTCCCTCAGGAAGTCGGTGGCCCCCTTGCGGCTGGCGGCCCCCAGCGCCGGCTTGCCCAGCTCGCGGAACTCCTTTTCCAGCACCACGTCCGACAGCAGCTCCTGCCACTTCGGGTCGAACTGCTTGATCAGGGCGTCGATCTTGATCTCGCGATTGAACGATCCGTACATCGCCGTGATCCAAAACTCCGGATCGATCGACATCATGAGCCGCGTCTGAGCGATCCCCTTCGCGTCGATCTCCTGGTTGAGCAGGTCCACCGAGCGCGAGTAGACGACGACGAAGATGAGCAGCGTCGTCAGGATGGTGACGCTGGCCATCGAGATCATGATCTTCTGGCGCAGGCTGAGTCCGGCAAGCTGCTGGTCGCCGCGCACGCGATGCCGTACGTCGGTGACGTCCGCCTCTCCCCCCGACGAGACGATTTCGACCGGTCCCTCGAGGACCTGCTTCTTCATCGCGATGGTCCTGCGCGTCTTGACGTGCGTCGTCCCCGGGGGGCCCCGGGTTCCGGCGCCGTGCTTTTCGGGGACGGCATGCGATGCCGTCGGCTTGGGCGGAACCGCCGGCACCCTTACGGTGCGGCGGGTCGTGCTCGGGATGCCCGGCTTGTGGGGAGGGTTGGTTTCCGGCATCGGCAACCCAGATTCTACAGCCGTTTACAGGGTCTAAACCAATCAAAATCCCGATCCCAATCCCGATCACGGAGTGGGCCTCAGAGTGCTGCAGGCAACCGGACAGCCGGGGGCTCTGGCGGGGCGCGGAACGCGCGGAGTATGGGCGAGGTGGGAAGGCCGCGATCGTGATTGGGATCGGGATCGGGATCGGGATCTCTACTTCCTGAACACCCTGACGGCTTCCCGAACGTAGACGATCCCGGACAGCAGCGTCGCGGCAGCCGCCGCCCACACGCTGATCTTCACGAACCCCATGCACCACGGCACCCCGATCGCGTGCGCCGGATAGATGAGCGCCGCCCCCGCGAGGACGTCCTGCAGGAACGCCTTGATCTTCCCCCACCAGTTCGCGGGGAATGGGATCCCCTTCGCCTCCGCCGCCGCGCGGATCCCCGTGACGACGAACTCGCGCACGACGATGATCACGATCACCCACGCCGGAATCAGCTGCGCGATCACCTCGATCCGCTGCGTCAGGATGAGCACGCCGCACACCGTGATCTTGTCCACCATCGGGTCGGCGATCCGGCCGATCTCCGAGATCTCGCCGTACCGCCGCGCCGCCCACCCGTCGAGCGCGTCACTGATCGCCACGACAAGGTAGAGCACGTAGCAGACGACGAGCAGCGTGTGCTTCTCCGGCCCGTCCACCGGCACCAGCAGCCCGAAGAGCACCAGCGACAGCAGGAAGCGGGCAAGAGTGATCTTGTTTGCGAGCGTCATTCCCTGTTTTGAGTCATGAGTGTTGAGTTATGAGCCGCTACTCAGAACTCATCACTCACAACCAATCAGATCGCCGACGAGATCATACTGACGGAATCCAGTCACACGTGCTCGTGCGATCGAACCCTCAGATACCGAGTTTCCATGGAGGGCGATCACGGGGTCAATTTCCGGCGCGTCCCCGTACGTCCGCCCCTCCCACGTCCGCGCGTTGATCTTCCGTTCGACGAGCACCGGCACCTCGCGTCCGACCCACGAGCGATTGTGCGCATAGGCGATCGTCTGCTGGAGCCGCATCAGCTTGTCCATGCGGCGCAGCTTCTCCGGCTCGGCGATGTGCCCGTCGAGCCCGTCCGCATGCGACCCCGGCTCGCGCGAGAACGCGAACGCCCCGAGCCGCTCGAACTTCATCACCTCGAGGTCGGCGAGCATCCCGTCGAAGTCCTCTTCCGTCTCGCCGGGGAAGCCGACGATGACCGTCGTGCGCAACACGAGCCCGGGGATGCCCGCGCGGAGCTTCGAGATCAGCTCCTTCTGCTTCTCCTCCGTGATCCCGCGCCGCATCAACCGCAGCACGCGCTCCCGCGTGTGCTGGATCGGCATGTCCATGTACTTCACGACCTTCGGCAGCCGCGCGACGGTCTCGATCAGCCGGTCGGTCACGAACGTGGGATAACAATACAGGAGACGGAGCCAGTCGATCCCCTCCACGTCGCTCAGCTTCTCGAGCAGCTCGTCGAGGCACAGCTTGCGATAGAGGTCGAGCCCGTAGTT
Organism: uncultured Planctomycetales bacterium; assembly: GCA_964468745.1. Lineage (GTDB taxonomy): Bacteria > Planctomycetota > MHYJ01 > MHYJ01 > JACPRB01 > JACPRB01. The sequence goes on from CAYXVY010000140.1 coordinate 7,134, forward strand.
CGTCGTGTCCTGCGCGATGAGGTTGAGCTCGCGGCACCCGTCCTTCGCGAGTTCCTGCGCCTCGCCGAGAATCGCCTCGATCGGCTTTGAGCGGAACTTCCCGCGGATTTGCGGGATGACGCAGAACGAGCATGTGTGATTGCACCCCTCGGAGAGGCGCAGGTAGGCGGTGTGCCGCGCTGTCAGGCGGAAGCGGTCGCGGTCGATCTCGTACTTCGGGAGGTCCGACGAGACCAGGTTGACTTTGCGCTTGCCGACCTTCGCCAGGACGGTCTGGCACACGTCGGCAATCTTCTCTCGGTTGGTAATCCCAAGCACCGCGTCGACATCCGGGAGTCGCTTCTCGAATTCGGGGCCGTAGCGCTGCGGGAGGCAGCCGGCGACGACAACCGCGCGCAGCTTGCCGCGCTTCTTCAGATCGACCATCTTGTCGATCGTCTCCATCGACTCGCGCTCGCTCGCCTGCAGGAATCCGCACGTGTTGACGACGACGACGTCCGAGTCCTCGTACCGCGAGCAGATCGTGAATCCCGACTGCGCGAGGTGCCCGAGCAGCACTTCGCTGTCGATCAGGTTCTTCGCGCAGCCGAGGCTGACGAAGGAAACCCGGGGACCTGTCCCGAGCGCAGTCGAGGGGGCCGTTTCGGTGGTCAAGGGGGGACGATTATAGGGGCGATCGCACGGCGGGGGCAACAGGGATGCCCGACTACGCCTTAAACGTGATCCAGCCGTCCTCCTCGACACGCCAGCCGAGATCCCCTGCGTGCTCCTTGAGGGTTGCAAGGAGACGTCGCGAGGCGGTGTTCTGTCCGGTCCCCACCCGGGCCCCCGTGATGCCGGGCGACCGCGCCGCATACGCGACGAAGTCCAGAAGCATCATCACCGACAAACCCTGGCCGACATGCGATTCATCTACAGCAACCGAGAAGCCGTGCAGCTTCGTCGCGTGACGCTGAAAAAAGACATGCCCGAGGACGATGTCCCCCTTTGGGTATATGAAACCGTCGTACCCCCGCCACAGCATGACGCGCCAGAGCAGCGCTCCCGGCATCCAGCGCACCCACCGCGTCCGGGTATGGAATCGACCGCCCTCCATGGGATGTCGTATGCACGACAGGATGTACTCGCGCACGATTTGAGTCGATCGGCTAACAGGGTCGCTGGCAAGCCACGGCGGCGGCACCTCAAGCGCATCCGTATCGCGCGCGATCACCTGCCTCGCGAGCCAGCGCACGTCCGCCCGCCCGGGCCCGGCGCACGGGGATCCGGAAGCATCATCCGCTCGCACTTGGTCCCGCGCAGTCAAGGGGCGGATTATAGGCGCGCTCACAGCGAGGGAGCAAACCCGATTGCCCCCGAAGCCGCTCGCGACTATGCTCCTCGCGATGAATGAGCGGTCACTGCTCTGCGTGGCGCATCCGGGACACGAGCTGCGCGTCTACGGCTGGCTGGCGCAAGCGCGTCCCATCGTGTGCGTCGTCACCGACGGTTCGGGACGCTCGGGGCGCTCGCGCATCGAGGCCACACGCGAGACGCTCCTCGAGACGGGGTGCGTCGTCGGGCCCGTTTTCGCGCCGCTCACCGATGCGGATGCCTATCGCGCCGTCACCACGGCCGACGCCGCACCGTTCATCCGCATCATCGACGACCTGGTCCGTACGATCGTCGAATGTGACATTCGATGCCTCGTGGGGGACGCCGCCGAAGGATACAACCCGGCCCACGACGTCTGCCGCCTCATCCTCAACGGCGCCGGAGAAGCGTGTCGGCGGAGGGGGCATGCGCTGCGAAACCTCGAATTTCCCCTGTTCGGCGATCCCGCCGCGTGCCCCGACGCGCTTCGCTCGCAGGCCGTCGAATTGCGCCTCAGCGAGGCAATGTTCGAGGCGAAGCTCAAGGCGGCGCGACGCGAGGCGGATCTCGGCGTCGATGTGGACCAGGCGCTGCGCGAGGCGGGCGCCGACGCTTTCCGCTGCGAAGTCCTGCGGCCCTGCCTCACCACGGGCCCGACTGACGGACTCCCGGACGCACCGACCGTCTACGAGCGATACGGCGAGGGGAAGGTGGCGGAAGGCAAGTACGCGACGGTGATCCGGCGACGTGAGCACGTGCTTCCCTTGGCGGCCGCCCTATGGCGTCACGCGGAGAGCGCCGGCCCATGAGCCCGCTGCGCGTCCTCATCACCAACATCACCCTGGCCACGCGGACCGGCACCGAGTTCTTCGTCCGCGATCTGGCGCACGGCCTCAAGGAGGCCGGCCACCTCCCGATGGTCTACACGCCTGCGCCGGGCTCCGTCGCCGACGAGAGCCGCGCCGAGGGGATCGCGGTGACGGACGACCTCACACGGTTGCCGGAGCGCCCCGACATCATCCACGGCCACCATACCCTGCAGACCATGGAGGCCGTCGTGCGCTTTCCCGGGGTGCCGGCGATCTTCGTCGCCCACGACCGCCTCGTCTGGCACGACGCGCCGCCCCTGCACCCGCGCATCCGTCGCCATGTCGCCGTCGACTACAACTGCCTCGATCGGCTGACGATCGACGCGAAGATCGCGGCGGACCGCACGTGCGTGATTCAAAACGCCGTGGATCTCCGAAAATTCCGCCCGCGCGATCCCCTCCCCCCGCGCCCGCGGCGGGCCCTGCTCTTCAGCAATTACGCCACGGAGGAGGGTGTTGCGGGGGCCGTTCGCGACGCGTGCGCGCGAAGCGGCATCGCCCTCGACGTCGCGGGTCAACGGCTGGGAAGCGTTTGCGAGCACCCGGAGTCGGTGCTGGGCGGCTACGATCTCGTGTTCGGGAAGGCGCGTTGCGCGCTCGAGGCGCTCGCCGTCGGGTGCGCGGTCGTGGTCTGCGATTTCCGCGGAGTCGGAGGTCTCGTGACGCCGGTCGACTTCACGCGCATGCGTCGCCTCAACTTCGGCATGCGGTTGCTCGTCGAGCCCGTAAGCGCGGAGGTGATCGCGCGCGAGATCGGGCGCTACGATCCGGCGGCCTGCACCGAAGTAAGCGCCGCCGCGCGGCGCGACGCTTCCCTGGAGGGTCAGGTCGCGCAGTTCGTGCGGCTCTACCACGACGTTCTCGCGGAACCGGCGCCGACTGGGTCGGAAGCGGAGGCCGTCGGGCGTTACCTCGCTTCCCTTATGCCCGCCTGCACGGAAATCGCCGTGCGCGCCGGCGACGGGCTGGCGGGGAGCGTCATCCATCCGCGCGCCAACCCCGCGCCAGACGAACGTGCGGCCCTGGAGGCCCAGATTGACGCGATCCGCAACTCTGCCGCGATGCGTGTGCGGGATCGCCTGCTCTCGATGCCCGGCGTCGGCCCCGTCGCGCTCTACCTCGCCCGCTGGCTCTCGGGAAAGCATGCAAGCACCGGGCTGCGCCATCCGATGCCCGTCATCGTTGGGGTCCCGCGCTCGGGGACAACGCTCCTGCGGTTCATGCTCGACGCGCACCCGCTGCTGGCGATCCCTCCCGAGACGGGCTGGCTGCCGGAGGTCGCGAAGATGAAGCCGACGGGCAACGGTCCCGAGGCGCTCCTGAAGACGATCGCCGATCCCCCCAACTGGTCCGACTTCAAGCTGACGCGAGGAGCGCTCGAGGCGGCGCTGCGGGCCGTGCGGCCGTTCACGATCAGCGACGGCGTGCGCGCCTTCTACCGGCTGTACGCGCTCCGCTTCGATAAGCCGCGCTGGGGCGAGAAGACGCCGGGATACGGCCTGCACATGCTCGGCATCGAACGCGTGCTCCCGGAGTCGCACTTCATCCACCTCATCCGCGATGGACGCGACGTGGCCGCGTCCGTGCGCGGGCTGCCGTTTGCGCCCGGAAATACGATGGAGTCGATCGCGAACGATTGGTGCCGTCGCATTCGCGAGACCCGCGCGCAGGCGCGCCGCTGTCGGCGCTATCTCGAGATTCGGTACGAAGATTTGATCCTCAAGCCCGCCGAGACCGTCCAGAGCGTGTGCACATTCATCGATCTCGTCTACGATCCCGCCATGCTCGAGTACTACCGGCGAAGCCGGGGACGCCTGATGGAGCACGAGGCGGGCGTCGCCCCCGATGGCCGCCCGATCACCAAGCAGGAACGCATCGAGAATCAGCGCTTCACGATGCAGCCGCCCGATGCTGCTCGGATCGGTCGCTGGCGGCAGGCTCTGAGCGCCCAAGAGATCGCGGAGTTCGAACGGGTCGCGGGACCGCTGTTGCGCGAACTCGAATATGCCAGATAGGTGCTTCCCGAACGCCGCCGGTTCGCTTGATATACTCCGCTGCTGAATGTCGTCTCCCCCGATCAGGATCTCCATCGACGTCTCGCACACGTTGACCCACGGCGCCTCGACGGGGATCCAGCGCATCGTACGGAACGTCGCGCGATGGGCCGCGGAAGCAGGCGAGGACGCGGGGATCGAGGGCCGCCCCATCGTCGTGGACAACCGCAGATCCCGCCGCCCGCGGTGGCCGTACGCCCACGTCCCCTTCATTTCGGCGATAGTAGCCGGCACCCCGCTACCCCCGGCATCTGCCGAACGCCCAGGCCAGGGAACAAGAAGCGCGGGCACACGCGCCGCAAGCCGTGCGAATCCTGCAGGCAGTTTATGAACGTCACGAGTCCATTGCGCTGGCTGGGTACCCAGTGGACGCGGCTTAAAGAAGAAGGCTTGGCCGCACGAACCTTGGCGCTGGGCAAAAAACTTTTGAGACCCGTGCTGCGCGGCTGCTTCCGCTTTGCCGGTTCACGCCCGCGCCTGAAACGGGCAGGCGCACGGCTGGCAAGAAATTCCGGCCTGTATGGGCCTCTGCATTCGCTGTACCTGCGCTTATCCGGCAAGGCCCTTCCGGTCGCGATCCTGGATCACGAGCTGCTGTTCAATGACGATGCGGAGGAAACCTCGCCCGCCAGGATGCCGGGGAAACTGACCCTCGACGAACTCCTTTCGCGCATTCGCGCGGAACTGGCAGACCCCAAGAAACAGGGACAGCCACGGTGACGCCACAAGGTTCCGCACAATACACTTCGCACCGTGACCCGCTTCGGGTTGCCGTCCTGACAGCCGGACCCTCCACCGGAGAGCAGGGTGGAGCCGAGCGTCTCTATCAAACGCTGCTCAAGGGTCTGCTCGAGATCGGGTGCAGGGCGGAATTGATCCCGGTATCCGCAGACGAGCGCTCATTCGAGCAGATCGTGAGGAACTACGACCAAGTCCAACGCATGGACCTCTCGGCGTTCGACGTGGTCATCTCGACAAAAGCCCCGACCTTTGCGGTGGAGCACCCGAACCATGTGATGTACCTCACGCACACGATCCGGGTGTACGACGACATGTTCCACGATGCGTTTCCCAAGCCTCATCCCCGGCATTGGGTCGAGCGCGCCAAGTTGCATGCAAGAGACTTCCAGTGCATGTCCCGCATCAAGGCGAAGTTCGCTCTAAGTCATGAAGTCGCGAGGCGGCTGTACCGCTGGCGCGGGATCAGGGCCGAGGTATTGCACCCGCCCCTTGGCGTCCAGGGCTTCCGGCAAGGCGAGACAGGGGACTACTTCTTCCTGCCCGGACGCCTGCATCCTTGGAAGCGTGTCGACCTGCTCATCGAGGCGGTTCGGCATTCATCGATGCCGCTGCGTCTCATCATCGCCGGCACCGGCGAAGCGGAGGCAGACCTGAGGCGCCGGGCCGCAGGCGATCCGCGCATCCGATTGGCCGGGCACATCAGCGATGAGGAATTGTTCGTGTACTATTCCGGCGCGCTGGCCATACCGTTCGTGCCTTTGCGGGAAGACTACGGCTACGTAACGCTCGAAGCGTTCGCCAGCGGCAAGGCCGTCGTGACGTGCAGCGATTCCGGCGAACCGACCCATTTCGTGAAGCACGGAGAAACCGGCCTTGTCAGTGCCCCGGACGCGCACAGCCTGTGCGAATCGCTGGAATGGCTCTTTACCCATCGTGATGACGCCCGGAACATGGGACAAAAACGGGAAGACGCTGCTCGATGGCATGGCCTGGTCCAAGGTTGCCTCCCGGCTTGTGGACGCCGCGCTGGACAAGACGCCCGCAACTCCGCCCGCACCGACAAGAGTCACCGTGCTCGACATGCAACCCATCGACCCACCGGTCGGCGGAGGACGGCTGCGCCTGCTCGGTGTCTACCACAACCTTGGCGACAGGGTGGATTGCACGTACGTAGGCTCCTACGACTGGCCGGGGGAACGGCACAGAAAACACCGGCTGAGCGCCTGCCTCGAAGAAATCGACGTTCCTCTCAGCGACGAACACCACGCCGCGGCGCGGGCTTGGAGCGCCCATGCGGGCGGCAAGACCGTCATCGACATTTCGTTCGGCAAGCTTGGGAAGCTGTCCACCGAATACCTGGACGCCGCCCGCCGAAATATTCGCGATGCCGACATCGTGGTCTTCTCCCATCCCTGGGTCTACCCGCTGGTCGCAGGGGATCTCTCACCGCGTCAGATCGTCGTCTACGACTCCCAGAATGTCGAAGGCTACCTTCGCGCCCAGTTGCTCGACGAGAGCAACGGGGCCGAGGCCAAGCTGTTGCGGCAGGTGGTCGACGACGAATACCAGCTGGGCTGCCGCGCGGACCTGATTCTCGCGTGCTCGCACGAGGACCTGCTTCGCTTCCAGCGGATTTACGAGTTCCCGCCGGACAGGATACGGGTCGTGCCGAACGGAGTGATGGCGTTCGCACATCCGGTGCCAAGCCGCGAAGACAAGTCGAAGGCAAAAGCCGGACTGAAGCTTGAGAAAGGCCGTCTGATAGCGGTCTTCATCGGCAGCGCCTACGGACCCAATATCGAGGCCGGAAAGTTCATCATGGAGCACCTGGCGGACACGCTGCCGGACGTCACCTTCGTGCTTGCGGGAGGCGTCGGAGCCGAAGTGCCGGGCCGCAAGCGCAACGTCATCGTCACCGGCGGCCTGAACGAACAAGAAAAGCTGCGGTGGCTCTCCGCAGCCGACATCGCCATCAATCCCATGTTTTCGGGCTCGGGCACCAACATCAAGATGTTCGACTTCATGGCGATGGCGTTGCCTACCGTGACCACGGCCACCGGCGCGCGCGGCATCGATACCGGTGGACGTGACGCATTGATCATCGCGGAACCCAGCACAGCGGCGTTCACCGATGCCATTCAGCGGCTCCGCGACGAAGAGACGCGAAACCGGATGGGCCGCGAGGCGCGTGCATGCGTCGAGGAAGGCTACGCCTGGGAACGCATTTCCGGCCTTACAGGCCGGATGCTCGTGGCCAGGCATGCGCTGGCCGGACAGCCGCGCCCCATGTTCTCCGTGGTGATCCCCAGTTACGAGCGCCACCCCAAGCTGGATACGTTGATGGTCAGCTTGCAGAAACAGGTGGAAAGGGACTTCGAGGTCATCATCGTGGACCAGACCGCGTCGCGCTGGCCTGGCGCGGAGAAAGAGTACGGATTCCCGTGCCTCTACTACCCCTCTTCGGTCAAGGGCGCGGTCCGGGCGCGCAACACCGGCGCCATGCTGGCGCAGGGCAGCGTAATCGCGTTCACCGACGACGACTGCATGCCGACCGAGGGCTGGCTGGCCAATGCCCGCAAGTACTTCCGCAGCCGCCGCGTGGTGGGCGTCGAAGGCATGATCGTATCCGACCACCTGGGCGAGTCCGATTGGCGCCCCGTCACCAATGTCGGCTTCGAAGGCGCCGGGTTCATGACCGCCAACCTGATGGTGCGCAGCGACGTCTTCCAGAAACTCGGCGGCTTCGACCTGCAGTTCGACCGCCCGCACTTTCGCGAAGACACCGACTTCGGCTGGCGCATGACGGGCGCCGGCTTGGTGCCGTACGCGAAGGACGTCACCGTTTTCCATCCGGCCCAGCCCCGCTCCCTGGAGCGGGAATCAGCGGGTACTCGCGCCCGTCTCTTCCAGAAAGACGCATTGCTGTACCGCAAGCATCCGGACTCTTACCGACGGCTGTTCATGAAAGAGCGCCATTACCGGATCACGCCGGGGTTCAGGGAAAACGTGCTTGCCGGATTCTGCGCAACGGGGGACAAGATGCCGGAATGGATGGAGAAGCTCATCGGGAATGAACCTGATCCCATGTGCTGAACTTTTCAGGAAGACGCGTTCAACAAGCACACAAAAGCAATCATCGCCGGGCAGGGCGGCCCCTACTTGCGACGCGCGACGAGCGCCGATCACCGCGGGAGAGAGTCGATGAATCCGTCGACCCAGACGGCCCGAAGCGGTCCTCGCGACGCCGTCACAGCGGCTGCGGCGCCGCACGCGCGCGTGCGGGCGCTGGGTCGCGCGCGGAGCGACCCTCCTCGATCGAACGGACACGGTCACGGATCCGGCGCGCCGTGTGATCCCACGTGCGCTCAGCGAGCACCACGGCCGATGCGGCGCGTCCCTTCTCGCGCGCCTCGCCCGGATTCTCGGTGACATGCCGCATGAGGCGGCGTAGATCAGAGTAGGACGGCTCCGCCCAATTCGCGCCGGCATAGTACGGACACTTCGCCCGCGCCGGAACGACCCCCGTGATCGGAAGCGGGTACGCGATGTCCGGCCCCAGGAAATCGCGGGGTCCGCTCCAGTCCGTGGCGATGACGGGGAGTCCGCAGGCCATGGCCTCCAACACCGGCATCCCCCACCCCTCTCCCCGCGTCGGCAGGACGAAACAGTCCGACGAGCGGTAGAGTGCCCCCATCTGGTACGTGGGCACCATGTCGTTCACGGAGAGGATCACGCGCCCGCCGCGCGCATCGAGGCGGAGCGCCGCGATCTGCGTGTCGATGTCCACGTCCGGATCCCGGTTGAACGTTTTGCACAGCAGCGTCACCGGCTCACGTGCACGGAACTCCTCGTTGAACGCGCGCAGCAGCAGCTCCGGCGCCTTGCGCTCTCCCCATTCAAAGACGGACACAAACGTGTACTCGTCCCGCACGGGATAGCGCGCGATCCCGGGATGAAAGTAGTCCGCATCCACTCCGAACGGGATGACATGGATGGGTCTCGTCACCCCGCTTCCCTTGAATGTTCCAATGTTGAACGTCGACGGGACCCAGACTTCGTCCATCAGGTTGGCCTGTCGCACCCAGTCGTTCGGGATCCGGTCCGTCTCGAGCATCGAAAACCCGATCCGGTACGAGCCTGTGTTGCGCGAAAAGACGCCGCCCTCCCCGTAGACGACCTCGATTCCTCCCGGGCGAATCCGACGGCCGCGGATGAGGCCGAGCCGACAGGAGGAGGCCTCGGCGGATTGCGGAGCGGGACCAGATGTTCCCTCGCCGTACACGTACTCGTACCGGACCTCGATGCCGAGGCGGTCGAGCGCGAGCACCATCGCGCGGGAGCTGATCGCGTATCCTGTTTCGGGTTCGAACAATGATCTCCAGCCAATCGTCGCGGAATGCCCGCTCTTCTCGAGCTTCTTCTGCCACTTGTCCTTGAAGATCCGCTGCGACTCCAGGAACATCGGACGGAAGTCCACGCCGTTGACGCGCGTGTTCATGTTCTCGTGATGCAGCACGGTGACCCGGCCGCAGCACACGGTGCGGTAGCCGTGCTCGCGCGCCCGCAGACAGTAGTCGGTGTCTTCGAAGTAGGAAAAGTAGTCGGTGTCGAGCAACCCGACCTTCACGATCGCCTCGCGCTTGATGTAGCTGCACGCGAAGACCACCCCTTCCACGTCGCGGGTGCCGGCGTACTGGTTGATGTCCTTCTCGCCCCCGCCGATCTGCTGCCCCCACCAGCTGTCCAGCGGCATGAACGTTCCCGCATGCTGGAGCGTGCCGTCGGGGCGTGCGATGCGGCACCCCACGACGCCGATGTCGGCGGACGCGTGCGCCGTCTCTTGCAGCAAGTTCAACCAGTCCGGTTGGTGGATCTCGGTGTAGTTGCTGAGCAGGACAATGTCGGACTCCGGATCCGCCGCCTGGATCCCCTGATTGCACCCGCGCGCAATGCCGACGTTCGTCGCGTTCAGGACGAGATGGATGTCGGGCATCGCTGTCAGATGGTCGACGGTTCCGTCCTTGCTGCCGTTATCGACAACGATGATGCGGACGGCCGGATGCACTGTGTTGCGGCGCAGCGTGTCGAGACAGCGGCGCGTGTACTCGAGGCCGTTCCACGTCAGGATGACGACGCTGACGGGGCGCGGCTTCACGAGGGCGTGCCCGTGGATTCCCCGCCGGTCGGGGTGATCGGGCCCGCCGAAGCGCCGTCGAGCTGCTTACGCAGCGTCGTCACCTCCCGGCGAAGGTCGTCGTTGCAGGCGGCCAGCTCCCGGACTGCCTCGAGGAGGTTGAGGTTGACGCGGCGCTGATCGCGGAAGAGCAGTTCGAAAAGCCTGAGGAACCAGCCGCGGAGCACGCCGCTGCGGTTGAACGGAAACCGGTTCAGCTGGCGCGGCAGCTCGGTGCGAACACGCGCGCCATGCTCCGCCTGCGCAAGCAGGCCGAGGATCCGCCAGCGATCCGCGGGCAGCCGCAGCACGGCGGAGGAGGCGCCCGACGGCAGGTCTGCCTCGACGCGATGCGCCCGGGTCGCGTCCCGGATCGCCGACATCAGGTCCTCGACATCCCGTTGGTTGCCGGCAAGGCCGTTCATGGCGGAGATCTCGTGAAAAGAGGAACGCCTTATATCCGATCGCGCGCGCAGCTTCCAGCGGCGCCGGTTCCGCGCCCGTCACTGGGCGACACGGCGAACCCGGGGCGATTGCGCAACGGTGGCACGGGAACAAGGCGGCTTGCGAACGTGTTATAATGCGCTCATGGCCGGACAGTGGAAAGAGCGCATGGAGCGCATGGGCCGCGCGAACGAAGAGGCGCGCTTGGAGTACCTTCGATCGCTGACCCCTGAAGCGGCTGCGCGGGTGCTCGAAGGCATCCTTGCGCATCCCATCGCGCCGCCGCGTCCGCGCGCCGATCATCCGGTTTCTCTCTCCCGCCGCATGCGCTCACGGCACGCTTGAGGTGGCAGGGCAACCTTCGACGGGCGTAAGAGCGCCCCACAATGTTCTCTCTGTTTCCTCGGCTTCCTCGGTGTTTATCCCCGTCTCGTGTGGAGCGACCGAGATGCATCGGTCTTCCTGAGATCCCCTTGGCGTTCTTGGCGGCCCATCCCGAAGGTGCGTTGCCGGGTTGCGTCTCTGCGTCAATCGCCTCCACGGCGATCCGCGCTGCGCCCTACGTGGCCTGCTCCGCCTCCAGCCGCCGGAAGTGCGCCATGATCTGCGCGACGCACGCATCCACGTCCGCCTTGTCCGTGCGCACGACGAGATCAGCCTTCTCCGGCGCCTCGTATGGCGCGTCGATCCCCGTCACCGACTTCACCTGCCCAGCCCGCGCCTTCTTGTAGATCCCCTTCGGATCGCGCTCCTCACAGACCGCGAGCGGGCAGTCGACGAACACCTCGACGAACTCCCCCTGCCGCAGCCCGCCCCGCACGCGGTCGCGGTCCGCCTTCATCGGCGAAATTAGTGCGACAAGCACGATGAGGCCGGAGTCGCCGAACAGCTTCGCCACCTCGCCCACGCGACGCACGTTCTCCGCCCTGTCTTCCTCGCTGAACCCGAGGTTCGCATTGAGGCCGTGCCGCAGATTGTCTCCGTCGAGCAGGTACGTCTGGTATCCCGCGTCGAACAGCCGCCGCTCCAGCGCGACGGCGAGCGTGGACTTCCCCGACCCCGAGAGACCCGTGAACCAGAGGACGCGCCCATGATGGCCGGTGCGCCGCGCGCGCTCGTCCCGCGAGACCTGGCCCGACACGAACGAGATGTTATGGCTCTTGACGCCCGACAACTCCGAGCGCAGGTCCTTCGTCGCGGCCGTCGAGATGATCCCTCCCCCCTCGATCCGCGCCCCCGCGTGCAGCACGAAACGGCCGAGCTGCGGCACCCCGCCGAAGTCGTCGATCGCGATCGGCCGCTGCGTCTCGATCGTGACCTCCGCGATCTGGTTGCGCGCCACCGACTGCGCCTCGACGGCACCGAGCGTCGCAACGTCCACCACCTGGTGGATCTTCACGACGCGGCAGATGACTTCCTGCGACGTGATCTTCAGCAGGTACTCCTTGCCGGGCATGAGGTCCTGTTTCCCCAGCCAGAACAGGCGCGCGTCGAATCGGTCCGCCTCGACCGGCGCGTTCTCGAGATGCGACGCGATCTGCCCGCGCTCGACGAAGAGCTGCGCGTCGAGCGTGATCCCGACCGAGTCGCCCGCGTGCGCCTCCGTCACCGGCGGCGCGCTCCAGCGCTCGATCGTCTTGACGAAGCCGGTCTTGTTCCACGGCGAGAACACGAGCTGATCCCCGACGCGAAGCGTGCCGGACTCGATGCGGCCGGCGAAGATGCGCGTCGTTTCGTTCTGGCGGTAGACGTCCTGGATCGGGAAGCGCAGCGGGCCGTCGGTGATGGGGACGCGCGACTTGAAGCCGTGCATCGCCTCGGCCACCGTCGGGCCGGTGTACCACGGCATGTCCGTCGCGCGCGCGACGACGTTCGCGCCCGCCTTCGCGGAGATCGGAATGAACACCGATTTGCCCGCACCGGTTGCCTTCAGGTAGGCCCCGTATTCCTTCTCGATGTCGCGGAAGGTCTGCTCCGACCACCCGACGAGATCCATCTTGTTGACGAGCACGGCGACCTGGTGGAGCCCGAGCAGGCGCAGCAGCAGCGCGTGACGGCGCGACTGCTCGCGGATCCCCTCGCGCGCGTCGACGAGGACGAGCGCGGCGTCGGCCGTCGAAGCCCCCGTGATCATGTTCTTCAGGAATTCTTCGTGCCCGGGCGCGTCGATGATGACGAACGGGCGTCCGTTGACGTGCATCCAGACGTGCGCGGCGTCGATCGTGATCCCCTGGTCGCGCTCGGCCTGCAGCGCGTCGAGGGCGAACGCGAACTCGAATTCGAGACCGCGCTTCTCGGAGATCTTCCGGATCTGTTCGAGCTTCCCTTCCGGGAGCGAACCGGTGTCGTGCATGAGCCGGCCGACGAACGTCGACTTGCCGTGGTCGACATGGCCGAGCATCACCACGCGGACCGGTGCGGTCGTGGGGGTGACGGCCTTTTCTTTGGTAGTCACGGGCATGATTCTTCCCGAAGACCGCGGAGCTCGCGGAGTTGCCGCAGAGTCGCTTGGGGCGCGGAGAGCTTCCTTCGAGTCCGCCGGCCCGCGCGCAGCGCGGGCGCGGTCAGGCAGATGCCGGATCCGGAACGCTCGGCCCCTCTTCGCGAGCGTTCCGGATCCGGCATCTGCCTGACTGCTCGTGCGGGCAAAGCCCGCACGCCGGCGGACCTCTGCGCCCCGAACCCCTCTGCGGTTCCTCCGCGCGCTCTGCGGTTTGTCTTCATCTTCTGCGGGTTACATGTATCCGGAGGTGCGAAGACGCTCGAACGCGTCCTCCGATTCCTGGTCCTGTGCTCGGCCCGATCTCTCGCTCGTCTTCGTGCGCCGCAGCTCCTCGACGATCTCCGCGACGCTCGTGGCGGTGGACTCGATCATGCCGGTGCACGGCGCGCATCCGAGGCTGCGGTAGCGGCGTCCGTCCTTCGCGTAGTAGAGGTCGATGATCGGGATCGACTCGCGCTGGATGTACTCCCACACGTTGAGTTCGGTCCAGTGGAGCAGCGGATGAATGCGTATGTGCGTGCCGGCCGGGAATTCGGTCTGGTACTGGTCCCAGAATTCCGGGGGCGCGTCGCCGAAGTTCCACGTGAGGTTCTTGTCGCGCGGCGAGAAGTAGCGCTCCTTCGCGCGCGTGCTCTCCTCGTCGCGGCGGATGCCGAGGAGCAGGCCGTGATACCCCTTGAGTTCGAGGACCTGCTTGAGGCCCTCCGTCTTGAGCGAGGAGCAGCAGACGACGCGGCCGAGGGTGTGGTTCATCCCGCCGGCGAGGGCGGCGACGTTCTTGCCGACCACGAGGTCGAGCCCCAGCTCCTTCGCGACGCGGTCGCGGTACTCGATCATCGACGGGATTTTGTAGGTCGTGTCGACGTGGATGACGGGGAACGGGACGGCGCCGAAGAATGCCTTGCGGATGAGCCAGAGCAGGACGGTCGAATCCTTGCCGATCGACCAGAGGCACCCGAGGTTTTTCAGCTTCGCGCGCGCCTCGCGGATGATGTAGACGCTCTGCGCTTCGAGGGCGTCCAAGGGGTCGCGGTGAGCCATAAGAGGGGCAGATTATAGGGGCAGGCGCGCGCGGTCTCAATGGCTGCGCGCGCGTGGGACGTGTGAGGTTGGAGCTTTGAAGGGCGGAACGCGGAACGGTGACCCACCCTTCCAACGACCTACTCGCCGCGCCACGCGAGTTCGGTGATGCGATCCGCGTTCAGAATGCGCACGTCGAATCGATCGAACACGTCCGCCCTGCCCAGGAGCAGGGGCGCTTGATCCGTCTGCGCCCACCCGATGTCCGCGTAGAAGCGATGGCGCCCGATCTTGAACTCGGCTCGACGCTTCACAACCCAGATCCAGCCGCCGATGCCCCCGGCTCGGAATACCCTGTCATGGGATTCCTTGCGAAATCCGAGCAGCTCGCCCACGCTCTTTGGAACCAGCGTGAAGTCCGATCCGGAGTCTACGAGCATCACGTGGGGCAACCAGTTGTTGCGCTGCGAGCGGATAAACACCATCGCCGAGGGACGATGGATCGGTCCATAAAGCTCCGACGTCCCGATCATGTAGGGAAATCGGATGGGCGGCCGCGTTGCCGAGTTCATTTCCGCCTAGACGATCAGGATGTCCTCGGTCGGCACCTTCAACAGGACCGGCTGGCGGCGCGGATGCCGCTTACGCGCTCGCTCGACGACCGTGCGCGCATTCTTTCCGGACGCCGCAACGCGGCAGTCGACGATGGCGACGTACAACCCCCGATATCGACTGAGGTCCGTACGCGACAGCCACTCCATCGTCGGGTCCATTTTTCTCGCGGCTCCCATCGGCGTTATTCTACTGCGCCGCTTTATGGCGGGGTAGCGGATTCCATTCGGGGTAAGGAACGGTGATCCGCACCTTCCACCTTCCAACCTCAAACCTCAAACTCCTGCCCCAGTCCCCACCCCGCCTCCGCTCCGCGCCCCACGTCACTCCGCGCTTCCTTGGCGCGCTCCGCGTTTTCTTCGGGAAGTCCCGGGATGAAGTCACCCGCGGGGTATCCGTTCGCCGCAGACCTTCCGGATTCAACGCAGAGGTCGCTGAAGGATTTGGATGGGGGCGAAGTTTTTCCTCCACCATTCCAATGTCCTCTCGGTTACCTCGGCTGCCTCGGTGTTGTCGGAGGGGTGGGGCAGCAGGCGGAAACCTCGTGGATGACACTGGGCAATCCGAGCAAACAGAGAAGCCCATCCATGCGAGGGCGTTCCCTGCTCCTCCCCTGCGCGCTCCGCGCTTTCTTCGGATAGTCCCGGGATGAAGTCGCACGCGGAGTATCAATCCGCCTCAGAATGACCCGCACCTTCCAACTTCCAACTTCCAACTTCAAACCTCAAACGCCTCCCCCACTCCCCATCCCGCCTCCGCTCCGCGCCCCCAGCCACTCTTGTCCTCCTCAGCGGGCTCCGCGTTTTCTTCGGATAGTCCCAGGATGAAGTCGCACGCGGGGTATCCGTTCGCCTCAGAATGACCCACACCTTCCAACTTCCAACTTCCAACCTCAAACCTTAGACTCGTCCCCCATGCCCTCCTGGTTCGAGCTCCTGCGCGCGCTCGTCGCGAAGGACTTCAAGGTCCGCTACAAGAGCACGGCGCTGGGGTTCGTGTGGTCGATCGCGAACCCGGTCATGTTCGGCCTGACGTTCTACGTGGTCTTCGAGAACGTCTTCCGCGGCGGGCAGAAGAACTTCCTCGTCTTCCTGCTCGCGGGGATGTTCCCGTGGCAGTGGTTTGCGAGCACCGTGGGCGGCGCGCCCGGCACGTTCGTCGGCAACGCGGGCCTGATCAAGAAGGTCCGGTTCCCGTGGATGCTGCTCCCGACGGCGGCCCTTGTCAGCAACCTCCTGCACTTCCTGCTGGCGCTGGCGGTGGCCGTCCCGCTCCTCGGGATGAAGGGGATCTGGCCGACACCGGTCTGGCTGATCGGCATTCCGGCCCTGCTCCTCATCCAGGGGGCGCTGACACTGGGAGTCGCGCTGCTGATCGCATCGATCAACGTCATCTTCCGCGACCTCGAGTACATCACGCAGATCGTGCTGCAGTTGGTATTCTTCCTCACGCCGATCTTCTACTCGGCAACGGCGCTGCCGGAGGGGACGCGGTCGATCCTGCGCTGGAATCCGATGTGCTACGTGATTCCGGCGTGGCAGGAGCTGGTGCTGGAGGGCCGCATGCCCTGGCAGACGGCGGGGATCGGCGCGGCGATCGCGGCGGCGACGTTGCTGATCGGCTACGGAGTCTATCGACGGATGGAGTGGCGGCTGGCGGAGTCGCTATAGAGACACATGGGTTTTCTAACGCAGAGATCGCTGATTTGTTTTGAGAGCCGGAGAGGCCCATCTCAAAGAGTTAGTCTGCGGTCTCTCCTTGTCCTCTTCTGCGCCCTCGGCGTTATTCGGGAAGATTGGGCGCGATCATGAGTATCACGGCTGACCCCGCGGTTGAATTCCACGACGTCGTCAAACGCTTCCACCGCGTCCACGCCCCGATGGGATTGAAGTACGCGATGCTGCATCCCGCGGAGTTCGTCCGCGTGTGGCGCTCGGCCCCGACCTTCACGGCGCTCGACGGGGTGTCCTTCACGGTGAAGCGCGGAGAGTCGCTGGGGATCTGCGGCCGAAACGGCAGCGGGAAGAGCACGACGATGACGTTGATGGCGGGCGTAATGCGTCCGACGAGCGGCCGCGTGGTCGTGCGCGGGAGGATCGCGCCGCTGCTGGCGCTCGGCGCCGGTTTTCATCCGGACTTGAGCGGGTCGGACAACATCACGCTGAACGGGCTGCTCCTCGGCCTGTCCCGGCGGGAGATCGCGGAGCGTCGCGAGGCGATCATCGAGTTCGCCGGGCTGCGCGAGTTCATCAACGAGCCGATGCGCACATACTCCTCCGGCATGTTCATGAGGCTGGGGTTCGCGGTGGCGGCGCATACCGATCCCGAGGTCCTGCTGGTGGACGAGCTGTTGTCGGTCGGCGACTTCGAGTTCCAGGCGAAGTGCAAGGCGAAGATGCACGAGTTCCGGAAGTCCGGCGTCACGATCGTCTTCGTGAGTCACACGGTGGCGGAGATGGAAGCGATGTGCGATCGCGCGATCTGGCTCGACGGCGGGAAGGCGCGCATGGACGGCACGCCGGTCGAGGTGGACAAGGCTTATCGCGGCGCGCTGGGGGCGGCGTCGTAGAGCCGCCGAAGATCGACCCCCTTGCGGCGCAGCGAGAGCGGCCCTTCGAGGTCGCGGTGCAGGTACGAGCAGACGACCCCCGCGGCGGCGACAGCCAAGCGCACGGCGGAGGCCGGCGTGTGGAAGACGCCGAGGAACGAGCGACGAGCGTCGGCCCAGCGGCGCTGGACGAGCAGGTGTCGGCCGATCGTGAGGCGCACGGCCGCCCAGTAGCGGTCCCAGCGATGGGCGACGAGAGCGGGGTCGGGCTTGGGTTCGGGGAGGACGTCGTGGTGACGGCGCGCGAAGTCGACGGCAAAGCGGGCGTCGGCGCGGAGCATCGACTCAAGTTCGTCGGACGAGTTCGCTCCCGCGGGGTGTCGCCGCCAGAAGCCAAGCACTTCCGGGACGAAGTGGAATTTCCCGTGGAGGGCGAGCGTGAGGCAGGTCGCGTAGTCGACGGCGTGGCCGTCGTCCACGGACTGCAGGCCGCCGATGGCCTCGAGGGCGGAGCGCCGGATGAGGGTCGCGGGGGGATAGGTGAAGACCCCTTCGTCGGCGGAGAGCATGACGTGCGCGGCCGAGCCGACGGGATTGTTCGATAGGATGCCGCCTGATCCCCGAGCCAGGAGCTGCGCGGTCGGGGTGGTCGCGTCGATCAGGGCGCCCGCGACGTCGACATGCTGGGTGATGCCGTAGGCGAGGACGACGGCCGGGTCGCGAAGGGGCGGGAGGAGCGATTCGAGGAAGTTGGGGGCCCAGTAGTCGTCCCCTTCGAGGAGGGCGATGAAGGGGCCGCGGGCATTTTCGAGGGCGCGGGCGTAGGTGTCCTTGAGGGCGTGTCGGCCCTGGCGGGGCTGGCAGATGATCTGGATGCGGGGGTCGCGGCGTGCGGCGATGAGTTCGACGGTGCGGTCCGTCGAGCCGTCATCGACAACGATCATGTGCCAGTCCTGGACGGTCTGGTTGAGGACGGAGTCGAGCATGCGGTCGATGAACCGCTCGTGGTTGCAGGTCGGGGTGAGGATGGAGATCAGCGGCATGCGAACTTATTGTTACGATTTGCGGGCGGTTGGGACACGGAATATTTCGGTCGCGCGACGGGGTCAGATCGAGACAGCCGGGATCGTGCATGATTGAGCAACACGTCCAAGAACTCTGCATTGCGTGGGCACCAAGCTGCGGCTACCTTTTGGGGCTCACTGCTTCAACGTCTCACACGGTCACTGCTGTCCGCCTGGCGATGGAAGCCACATCAGATCCGGTTCAAACCGGTTCGTGATCTGCGCGCCTTCGGCTCGACCTATGCCAGCACGGAAGACCCGCAGGGGTTCGCGCTTTCCACGAGCGAAAGCTCGCTGCCCAATGGCTGGGCCCGAGTCACCCTGTTGTACGCAACAAGTGATCTGCCCGTAGAGCCCATTCTTTACTTCGATACGGGGACGGGCTTCTCGGAGCAAAACAGGATCGTGCTTCCGAGAGGCCTCCGCGGCCGCGCAGCTGTTCTGGTCAAACTGCCCGATCACGTCGCTGCTTTGCGTCTCTACCCGCTGCGCACCGTGGATCGAATGGACCAACTCCAAGTCGAGATCGTCGAGATGGGCTGGCTGCAGGTGAGCGTACTGATGGCATGCGAGATCTTACGCAGCGTGGCACATCGCCAGGAGTCGCTCCACGCACTCGCCGTCGACGCCTGGAACGCATTCCGCCGGGGCGGCTGGAGTCACTTCATGCACTGGTACATCCGTGCGTACACCGGCGACCGCTCCAATCAGTCCGCATACCGCGTTTGGGTCCAATCCTACGACACGCTCGACGAGTCAGCACGCGCCTCCATCCGACGGCGCATCGATTCCTTCGCCCGCAAACCGGTCATCTCCGTCATCATGGCAACGCGCAACTCGAACCTGGATCATCTTTGCGCCGCCATCGACTCTGTACGCGGGCAGCTCTATCCAGCTTGGGAACTGTGCATCGCCGACGACGCATCGAGCAGCCCGGCGATCCTCGACCTCCTGCGCTCGTGCGCGGCAAAGGATTCGCGAATCAAACTCGCATTTTGCGATGCGCCCGGGCAAGTAGCCGAGGCATCGAACACGGCGCTTTCCCTCGCCTCGGGCGAATTCGCGACGTTCTTCGACGACGATGATCTGCTGGCAGAAGATGCGCTGTTTCACGTCGCGCTCGAGTCCGAACGCTTTCCCGATGCCGACCTCTTTTATAGCGACGATGACAAGCTCGATCTGGATGGCGCCCGCTGCGAGCCGAATTTCAAGCCCGACTGGAATCCAGATCTGCTGCTCGGTCAGAACTACTTGCACCGTCTCGCTGTCTACCGCATGAGACTGCTGCATGAACTGAATGGGCTTCGCTCCGGATTCGACGGCAGTCAAGATTGGGATGTCGCCCTTCGGGCCATTGAGCGGCTCGACGCTTCGCGTATCCGCCACATTCCCCGCGTCCTGTATCACTGGCGAGTCTCCCCGGGCTCAATGTCTCTGGGACAGGGTGACGCGCCTCACGTCCGGGAATCGCAACGCCATGTGCTGGCCGACCACCTGCAGAGGCGCGGCATCGCGGCGATCGTCGAGCCGAACGGCGCTAATTGGCGCATACGCCGCGCGCTTCCGTCCTTGCGGCCGCGAGTGAGCGTCATCGTTCCCACGCGGGACCATGCCGATCTTCTGCGCGCCTGCATCGAGAGCATCCGGTCGCGCAGCACATATGGGCCCGTCGAACTCGTTATCGTGGACAACGGATCGAAAGAGCCGGCGACGCTGGCTTATCTCTCAGAACTTGCCGCAACCGCCGGTGCGCGCGTGATCCGCGACGACCGACCGTTCAATTACGCCGCCCTGATGAATCGCGCGGTCGCGCATGCAAGCGGAGAGATCGTCGCGCTCGTGAACAATGACATCGAAGTACTCTCGCCCGACTGGCTGGAGGAAATGGTTTCGCACGCGCTGCGGTCCGAAGTGGGCGCCGTGGGCTGCATGCTTTACTATCCGAATTGGAAGATCCAACATGGCGGCATGATCGTCGGTGCGACCGGCGTCGCTCGCCATGCGTACGTGTGGCGGTCGCGCGGCGACGAGGGCTACAGCGGTCGTGGACGCTTAGTACAGAATCTCTCGGCGGTCACGGGCGCATGCATCGTCATCCGTCGTGATGTCTATCGCGAAGTCGGGGGTATGGACGAGGAGCACGTCGGGGTTGCCTTCAACGACATCGATTTCTGCCTGCGCCTTCGTGCGGCAGGATATCGGATCGTGTGGACGCCGCATGCAGAGCTCATTCATCACGAATCTGCCAGCCGTGGTTCCGACGAGACGCCTGAGCGTGTGGGTCGATTCCGGCGTGAATTGGAATGGATGCGCGAGCGGTGGGAACCTGAGTTGCGGAACGACCCTGCGTACAATCCCAATCTCGCAGTCGACTGCGAGCCGTTCGAGCTCGCATTTCCGCCGCGCACGCCGCGCGGACGTTCTTGCGTCAATGAGCGACGATAGTCGCCGCATGCGCGCTTGAACGCTTCTGAAGCAGCGCTCGAACAGAAGTGCTTGACTCTGTTCCGGCACCCTCGTATCACGCACCGACCGGATGGCGAACGAACAGTTGGGACGCGGCACCGCTGCCTGCACTATCATCGCGAAGAACTACCTCGCCCAAGCGCGCGTGCTCGCGCGTTCATTCAAGCGCGAACACCCGGACTCCGGAATGTTCGTCCTCGTCATTGACGACATTGAGGGCTTCGTCGACGCTTCGCAGGAACCGTTCGAGACGCTCACGTTAGGCGAGCTTGCGATCCCCGACGTGCAGTCGCTCTGTTTCAAATACACGGTAATGGAGCTGGCAACGGCGGTGAAGCCGTTCCTGCTGCAATTCCTGCTGGATCGACGGGGTGTTCAACGGCTGCTGTACCTGGATCCCGACATCCAGGTGACCAGCGACCTCTCGCAGCTCTTCGAGCGGCTACTGCAGAAGTCGATCATGCTGACCCCTCACATTACACGCGCGATCGATGACGGGTCGTTCGCGAGCGAGGTCCGCATTATGCAGTCGGGGACGTACAATCTCGGTTTCATCGGGATCTCGGACACGCCGACGACGCGAGAGATGCTCGCGTGGTGGCAGAAGCGATGCCACGACCACTGCGTGAGCCGTCCAGAGCAGGGCCTGTTCGTCGACCAGAAGTGGATCGACCTCGTTCCGGGTCTCTTCGGGGATGTGGACGTGATCCGAGAGCCCGGCTACAACGTCGCGTACTGGAACCTCCATGAGCGCGAGGTCACGATCAACTCGCCTCCCCTGGTAAACGGCCAGACGCTGCGCTTTTTTCACTTCAGCGGGTATGACCCCGACAAGCCGCACATCGTTTCGAAGCACCAGACCCGCTTCAACATGAACGAGGTGGGGGACGCGGAGCGCCTCTTCGGAGAGTACGGGCGGCGGCTCGGCGAGGAGGGATATCACGAGAGCATCCGCTGGCCCTACTCGTTTGACGCGTTTGACAATGGCGTGCGGATCCTGCCGTTGATGCGCGACCTCTATTATCGCCTGGGCAGCCAGCGGGAGGCGTTTGGCGACCCCTTCGTAACGAGGGGCGACAACACGTTCTCTCGCTGGATGAATGCGCCTGCGCCGGGCGAGCCGCAATCTCCTCCTTATGTCTCGCACCTGGCAGCGCACTGTTGGGAGATCCGCGAGGATCTGAGACAAACGTTCCCGGAGTATCGCGGCGCGCAGCGCGCCAGTTTCCTTCGGTGGTTCGCGTCGGACGGCATCGCGTATTTCGGATTGGATTCCGTGACGGCGGAAGAGATCCGGCGTCAGGCGTCGGGCAACAGGATTCCCGAGCAAGCCATCGCTCCTCGAGCGACGGCCATTTCCAATTCGGCGCACTGCCGGGTTTGTGCGGTTCAGGCGATACTCGATCGCTGGCGCTTGCGCGCCCCGGCAAAGGAATTGGTGCTGGGGCATGGTGCGCCGAGCCCGTTGCTGCGGCTGCTGCGCTGGCTGGGAAGGCGCGGAGTGATGACCAACCTCCGGAAGAGTCTCCGTCCCTGTGCCAAACATGAGCTTCTGGTAAAGCGGCTGGGGGCGGATCTATCGGCTTCGCGCGAGAAGCGAACCTGCGTTGGGCCGTTCGGACTGAACGCGGCAGGGTATTACACGACCGAGAGCGGCATCGGCGAAGCGGCGCGGCTCATGGCGCGGAGCTTCGAGAGCGTGGAATTGCCGCACGTCCTCATCAACTTCGACCGCAGTTACGGGTTGCGACGCGACGATCGGACGTACACGAAATTCTCGACCTCGAACCCGTACGCGATCAATCTGGTGCAGGTGAACGCGGACGAGGTTCCCGCCTTTGTCACCTTCGTGGGTGAGCAGTACTTCGAAGGAAAGTACAACATTGGATCGTGGCTCTGGGAGTTGCCGGACTTTCCACTGGATTGGGCGGATCGGTTCGACCGTTTCGACGAGATCTGGGCGTCGAGCTGTTTCACGGCGGCGGCGCTGCGCAAGGCAACATCGCTTCCCGTCACGGTCGTGCCGTATCCGTTGGCCGCGCCTGCGCCTGTTGTTCATGGTCGCGACCACTTTGGCATCGCAGAGGACGCTTTCGTCTTCCTCTTCATATTCGATTTCATGAGCGTTTTCGAGCGCAAGAATCCGTTGGCGACGATCGAGGCCTTCCTGCGTGCGTTTCCCGGGCGCCGCGACGTAAGGCTCGTGATCAAGTGCTCGAATTCGCGGATCGACCCCGAGAATGCAGCTCGCCTCAGACAGGCGGCGGAGCGCGGACTTGTGCAGATCATTGACGGGTATCTGTCGCGCACCGAAGTAAACGATCTGGTTGCCTGCTGCGACGCCTACGTCTCGCTCCATCGTTCCGAGGGATTCGGCCTGACGCTCGCGGAGGCGATGACGCGCGGGAAGCCAGTCATTGGCACGGATTTCTCCGGCAACACGGACTTCATGAACGCCTCGAACAGCTTTCCAGTGCGCTGCAAGGTCATCGAGCTAACGCGGGACGTGGGACCTTACCGCCGAGGCTCCCGCTGGGCGGAGGCAGACGTCGACCATGCGGCAGACCGGATGCGCAACGTGTTGGACGATCGCGAAAGTTCCGCCGCCATCGGCACCGCGGCCGCTGCATATATGGCCGAACACCATAGCCCTACGGCGGTGGGTGCCACTATCGACGTCCGACTTAGGGCGATCCAAAAGCACATGAGATGAACCGGCGCGATGTCTGAGCCTGCCGGCGACTACCGTCTGAGCCGCAGCAGAGCTCGCGTTGTTTCCCCCTCATGGACTGCTTCGCTGAGGATCTCCATGCGGAGTCCAATCGACGCTCCGAGTTTCTTGAAGGCATTCAGATTCCACTCGACAAGTGCGCGCGTTCCGCGGGTTTCAGAGACATCCTTCGCACAAAATATATCGGCGAGAATGCGACCTCCATCTCCCATGCACCTCGTGGCGTCAGTTAGGAGTCCGCGAGACTCATGCGGATAGGTGTGCGTTAGGACGCTCATGAAGAGCACAAAATCGAAGGGTCCTCCAACAATTTCGAGTGGCAGACTGGCGTCCATATTCCGCGTGAAGGAAAATGTGGAGCGACTGTAGCGCTGTCTGCAGAAAGCCACAGGCTTTTCCGCGATATCTGTACCGCAGTAGCGCCCCGTCGAATCCAAGAAGCTGTGTAGTGGTCGTGTTAACAGCCCTGTTCCGCAACCCACATCGAGTACGCGGGAATTGCGCGCCAATCCAAATTCCATCAACATGCGCAACTTGTCGTCGCCCAGTGTGACGAACTGTTCCTCGGACGGAACTCCGACGACCGACCAGTAGTCGCGAGTAAAGTCGGCGTTTTCCCAGACAGTGGCATATTCGCCAAAATCGCCAGGCCGCGCTCCAGCGATTTCAACTGTGATCGGTGAGACTCTTGAGCCCCGATCCTTGAACCAGGTAATGTTTTCGTGAACTAAGTCAAATTCGAGCGTACACAGACTTGGAGTGGCAGGCGCCTGAACTGTCGCGCGAACTAAGACCTCTGCGCCGGAATCAATATCGGTTGGAAAATCGGTCCGAATCCCGTCATAGACAAGTACTTTCCCGTCTTGTCGCAGCCAATGGTATGCCAGCCGAACGGCATTTGGTTTGTTTCCAGCAGGCCACCGATGGGGAGTAGCGTTACGAACGCGCACGGGCACTTGAACAATCTCTCCTTCGTGCAGCTTGGCAGGTGCCTCTAGTACGTGGATTTGGGCGCGGTATGCCACGCTGGGCATGCTGTCCAGTGGCAAGGTGGGGTCGCCCAACTGCAGTTCTCCTTTTTCTGAGTCCGACTTAGTATCTGAGTTTTGCAGCAGATGCAAGAAGCGATTCGCCGAGAGCCTTCGAATCTCGCGAGCTATTTCTTCGCCGGTTGACATAGGATCGACGCGCCCGATAAGCTCCGCTGGCGAACGAATGGATAACCACTTGCATCGCGTTGAGATTCAGCACGTTGCCCCGACCACCGTTGATCCCTTGGTGCTCTGGGGGGCAGGGCTGAACTCGCCCACGCTTGGTACGAGCGGCAGTTACTCAATTGGAATTGCAGGTTGGGTATTACCGCGCGCGGGACAAAGGGCTAAAGTCCAGTTCACTTGTGGACGCCGAATCCTCAGTGAACTAGAAATTGACCGGTGGCGACCTGACGTGCTGAAGCACTTCCCCGATATTCCCGGTGCCGAGCATTGCGGATTCTACGGGTCGCTACGGACGGTAGAACTCCCTAGTCAGTTCGATATCCAGATCTCCATCAAGTTGGAAGGCCACGGATTGCTTCCCATGACGACCATTCGCGGCTGTCGCAATTCCATCGTTCCTGCGCCGGTGGAATCACTGCGTCCAATCTTTATTACATCGTTAGGGCGCTGCGGCTCGACCTATCTCGCCCTGCTGCTAAAAAACCATCCCGAGATAGTAGTTGCTGGCCCCTTCCCGTACGAAAACCACGTACTCCCTTACTGGGTTTCAGTTTTCGAGACCCTCTCAGCTCCACAGTCTTTCTTAAAGCAGCTCGCCTCGCCCCTGCGTGGACACTATTGGTGGCTGGGCGATGCGCGCGACTCAGTAGAGACCTACCTTGAGCGCTTTCCCAACGTAGATCTCGTTGGTGGCGACGCGGTTGACGCAGCCGCAACGTTCTGTCGTGCTCGCGTTTACGCGTACGATGCACAACTTGCAGCACGCGTCGGCAAGCCGAAGGCTGTTTATTTCGCCGAGAAGTTACCTCCGTCCGGCCCCAACCCCCTCGCGGAACAACTGTTCCCCACGACGCGTGAAATCGTACTTCTTCGCGATCCCCGAGACATTATCGCGTCCGTGCTCGCGTTCAATCGAAAGCGGGGTTTCGCATCGTTTAGCCGCGAACTCGTTCAGAGCGATCTAGAGTATGTGGCTTCCATTCGACATCAGTGGCTCGCGCTGGCCGTCGGATGGCGGAACCGAAAGACAAATGCGATAGTTGTACGTTACGAAGATCTCATGGAGAAACGTGACGAGACCGTCCGAAGCGTCTTTGGTGCATTGAATCTGTCAGCTTCTGATGACGTGCTTCGACACGTGGTGGAAGCCTCCGCACAGGAAGATGTCGCTCTTCAAGAAGCTCATATGACATCAACAAGCACTGAAAGTTCGATTGGCAGATGGAAGCGGGAGCTTCCAAGTGAGCTCCAGAAAGCCTGCAGGGACACCCTAGGTGACGCGCTGGAGGAGTTCGGTTACGCAGTGTAACCGCGCTTACCACGCTTTACTGGCATATCGAAAGTCAACGCCTCCGGACTTCGACGCGCGTACGCGCACCATTTCCTGATTCTGTCTCCGGTCTCCTGAATTCTGTATCCTCTCCGCACATGCGCCACCGGTCCGAAGTCGCCTACTTCCAGCCCACCAGCTGGACTGTCGTCGAAGAAGCGCAGGACAAGGCCGGACCCGCGGCGCGTGCCGCCTACGAACGGCTCGCCGCCGGCTACTGGAAACCCACCTTCTTCTTCCTCCGCAAGCGCGGGCTCCGGCGCGAGAACGCCGAAGACGCCACCCAGGACTTCTTCGCCTACTTCTTCGACCGCGACTTCATCCAGAACGCCGACCCCGCCAAGGGGAAGTTCCGCACCTTCATCATCGCCCACCTCGAAAACTTCCTCGCCAACCAGCGGCGTAACGCCCACACCGTGCGACGCGGCAAAGGCACCCACACCATCAGCGCCGACTTCGGCGATGCCGAGCAGGAACTCTCCGGCATGCCCGCCTCCATCGAAACCGCCGACGCCGTCTTCCTCCGCTCGTGGGCCCTCGAAACGATGGCCAAGGCGTGGGAGCTGCTCCGCCTCAAGATGATCGAGAGCGGCGAAGGCCACTACTTCGGCCCCCTCCACACCTTCTTCAACAACGTGAAGGACCGGCCCACCCGCGCCCAGCTCGAGGAACAGCTCGGCCTGTCCTACAAACAAGTCGACCACCTCATCGACGGGACGCGCAAGCAGTTCAAGGATCAGCTCCGCCTCGTCGTCCGTCCCACGGTCGAAAACGAGAGCGAAGTGAAGGCGGAAATCGTCGCACTCTTCGACGCCCTGGGCGCGACTCAGCCGTAACCGGCCACCCGTCGCGGCACACCCGCGCCCGCACGCGCGTACCCCGATCAGACAATCCGCACTTTCCGCGCGCGGATTCGCACTTTCGTCCGGGAAGTCGCCCCAAACCTTACCTAAGGGAGTATGAACGCAAACGTAAACAAGAAGGACGGGGGCGAAACGACGCCGAAGGGCGTCCTGCCGCGGCAGGACGATGCACCGGCTTCCCAGCGCACCACCGTGGCGCGGCACGACGCTGCACCGGAATCCCAGCGCGCCTCCGTGGCGGGGCACGGCATTGCACCGGCTTCCCAGCGCACCACCGTGACGCGGCACGACAGCACATCGGCTTCCCAGCGCACTTCCGTGCCGAGTCACGACACTGCATCGGCATCTCGACGCACCTCCATGGCGGGGCATGGCACTGCATCGGCAACCCGGCGCACTAGCGTGGCGGGGCACGGCGCTGCACTGGCCACCCGGCGCACTTCCGTGCCGCGGCACGACACTGCACCGGCATCCCGATGCACCTCCGTGACGCGGCAGGACGTCGGGATCGCGATCCTCACCCACTTCGATCGAGGACCTCCTGTGCATCCATCGCTCTCACGCAGTAACGCGACGGGGAGTGTTTCCCCGTCGTGACGGTTCGACGAAATCGAACCCGGTTTTCAATAACAAAACAGATTAGGAGATCTAACCATGTTCATTCCGCAAAACCACAACGCCAGCCAGCGGCTGGTGGATACGTTCGGTACCTATCTCGCGTCCCGCCTGAAGGCGAACGCCGAGACCCGCAGTCTGTACGAGACCTTCCAGAAGGCGCAGGAGACGCTCGACGCCTCCAATGCCCTTCAGCGGAAGTCCCGGCGCGGGATGTTGGAGGCTCAGTCCGCGCGTGATCACGCCGCGTTCCTGATGGGGCGCGTGATCGCCAAGTTCCAGCTCGCCGTGCTCGCGCACGTCGAGAAGGTCCGGACGAGCCCGCTGTACGGCCGTTACTTCAAGGACGGGATGGAAGCGATCGCGCTCGTCCCGCCGCATCGCCTGGTCGAGAACGTGAAGACGTTCGAACGCGACCTGGCGATGTCCGCGGACGCCGAAGCTCTGCGGTCCTGGGTCCCGGTGCTCGTTGAAGGCCGGATGACCCTGGAGAAGTCCATGGTCGAGTACTCCGACGCTCGGATCGTGTACACCAACGCGGTGAACGCCGAGGAGACGGAGCGGCTCCACTGGGTGGAGGCTTACCGCACCGTCGCCGGCGACCTCGTCGGGATCTACCCGGCCGATCGTCGGAAGATCGAGAGCTTCTTCCGGAAGGGTCGCAAGCCGCGCGGCGGCACGACCCCGACGGAAGCGGCCACCTCCGACGAGACGAAGGTGATCGGTCCGCCGACGGCGGGGGAGACCCGAATCGCCATGTAGACACCGCACAGTCGCGAGAACGGGGAAGCGGGAAGCGAGAATCGACCCGCGACTCGATCGAAGGGCGATGGGAGACGTCAGGTTGCACGCACCCTCCATCCGCGCGATCGAACGTTGAGGTCGTGACTCGCTTCCCCTTCCCCGGATCTCCACACCGTTCCCTTTTTCAAACAATTTGATACTCTTCCGAGCGGCCTTGCGGCCTCGCTCACCATGAACGGATTCGACTCGGCCTTGCGGCCTCGCTCACCATGAACTGCCCCGAGTGTAATGCCCCCGACGTCGCCGGCATCTGCTACGCCTGCGTGATGGGCAAGCCAAAGGAAATGTCCTCTGGCCCGGCTTCGTCGCAGCCGGCGCCCGTCGATCCCGCGAAGGATCTCCCCGCCCTCAAGCGCGGCGACAAGATCGGCGGCTGGTATATCCTCTCACTGATCGCTTCGGGCGGTCACGCCGTCGTTTACAAAGTCGAAGCCGCCGGCGTCATCGTCGCGACCAAGATGCTGCGACCGTCGATGGCGAAGCGCCCTGAAGTCCTCGCGCGCCTCCAGCGCGAGAAGGAACTGTTGCAGTCCTTCGACCATCCCAACATCGTAAAGGTCCTCGACAGCGGCAAGGGTCCGCCGCCGTGGTACGCGATGACGCTCGTCAATGGCAAGTCGCTGCGGCAACGGCTCGATGAGGGGCGCGTACCGGCGACCGAAGCGACGCGCATCGGCGACGCAGTCTGCTCCGTCGTCGAGTACGTCCATTCGAAGGACGTCGTGCATCGCGACCTCAAGCCCGCGAACATCATCCTCGACACGCAGGGCCACGTGTGGCTCGTGGACTTCGGCGTCGCGAAGCACAAGTCGGACCTCCCCCCGAAGAACGGCCCGACGGGCGCCGACACGCCGGATCAGCAGACCGAGGACGGGCAGTTCGTCGGGACGCGCGACTACGCGTCGCCGGAGCAGCTCGCGAACTCTCACCTGGCGGACCAGCGGTCGGACATCTACTCGCTCGCCCTCATCCTGTACGAGATGCACACGGGGATCCGGCCGCCGACGATCGGCAAGGACGGGCGTCCGGTGCTCACGCAAACGGCGGCGGGGGGGACGCCGCCCGGGGTGCGCAAACTGAGCGCGCCGTCGAAGGATGCGCCCGTGACGCGGGAGTTCGACGACGCGGTGCTGGAGTCGCTCCTCGTGGATCCCGATCTCCGCCCGCAGTCCGTGGCGGAGTTGAGGGCGGCGCTCAAGGAGGCGGCGAAGTGGATCTCCTATAAGACGGTCATGGACGAGAAGAAACTCCAGGCGTGGCAGATCGATCAGGCGCGGGAGTGTCATCCGGTCAAGACCCGCATGTACCGGGGCCGGCTGTTCCTGGATCGAGCCGGTTTCGAGTATGCGCTCCGCGCGTGGCGGCACAAGGGGTCGCAGCCGGACGCGCAGGGGTCGCAGACGGCGGCGCTAACGACCCTGCTGGCGATCTTCGCGTGCGGCTTCCTGCTGGCGGGGCACGCCGCGTGGGACGATCGGGGGTTGAGCGCGGGTCTGTTCGTGTTCGGCCTGGGGCTCGGGATCGCGACGTTCCTATTCCACGCGAAGGCGGACAAGGAGATCCGGGAGTCGCAAGGCGGGCTGACGGGGATGGGGTGGGTATGGTTTGGGACGCTGCTGGCGTCGCTCGCGTTGACGGTTGCGCTGCTGTCGGCGATGACGCGGGAAAAGCCGAAGGTGAAGACGCCGGGGCCGGCGACGTCAGGCGAAGACGTCCGGCGCGTGCGATGACGGTTCAGGACTTCACCCTGCCACCCTCCGGCACTCGTCGAGTTGCCGGTGGTGCGCCTCATCATCTGAGCTTGGGGCCGATCCCGCGCACGGCGCTCCACACCGCCAAGACGACGACGCTATCCTTGTGGATCTTGTAGTAGACGTGATAGCGGCTCGACCGTAGCAGGACTCTGCGAATTCCGGCGACCGTCGGATGCGGATAGGGTCTCCCAGCCCGGGGCGCACCGCTCAGGAGTGAGAAGGCTGCCGCCAGTTCCTCGGCAAACAGATTGGGGGCAGCGGTCCTTTCGCGACGCCACCAAACATCGATTGTCCGAACCTGCGTTTCGGCCTCGGGAGCAACGAACACCCGCAGGGTCATCGACCGAAGCGGAGATCGTTGATCAGGTGGTGCGCGGGGCGAAGTTTGCCCTTCCTGGCCGAGGCCCACGCCCTCTCAATGGCCCGATCGAGAACCATGCGCTCCCGCTGCGTCAGATCGTCGCCTTCATCGTCCAGGACGAGGTCCAGCGTCGTTCCATCCGGCAGACTCGTCGGCTCATCAAGATGCAAGCGCCCGTTCTTGACGCGTGCGCGAAGGCTGCCCATGTCCACAGTATATCAGGGGCGCTCCACGGTTCCAGTTGCGGGACCCGCCCGGGGCCGGTGACCTCCGGCGCGGACGCTAACTCGCTCGCATGCGGGGTCCTGCCTGATACTCTGCCGTGCCGGCCGGAGTTGCGTCCCGGGGCGCCGGCCTCCCCCATCGTCGTGGGTCTCCATGCTCTTCAGCGAGCCGTTCTTCCTCTTCCTGCCCCTCCCTCTCACCCTCGCCGCCGCCGGTGCTGAGCCCGGCGTCAGGCCGCTGACGGTCCATCCCCGCCGCACGCGCGTCGGATCGCCATTCGCCGTCGCTCCGATGAAACGCGAAGCGCGGCGGCGGCAATCGGACGCGCGACTACTCCCGTTCGGTGAGCGTGAAGTCGGCCACCCGGAACACCAACTCACGGAGGTCCGCCGGACTCTCCAGCCTCGCGGCGTCGCAGAAGAAGCGCAGCGTGTGCCGGCCAGGGGGGACGGTCATCTTCAACACGAGCGGCTTGAGCCGCCCGTCGATCTCGAGCTCCTCCGTGATCATGTCGCCTGTCACTCGCAGCCGCGCCGGCGCGGGCCGTCCGGTCGCGCACAGCATCGCGAGCTCCACCCCCTTGGGTCGCACGGATGAGTTGATCACGATCAGCTTTCCCTGCGCGCCGCACCAGCGCCAGCTCTCGACAGCGGGCTCCGTTCGCGGAGCGGAGGCATCCGCGGGAGCCCGTTCCTGCGAATGGAATCCGCTGCGCCAGAGGATCAGCGGCATGTGTAGCGCCGCCTCTCGTCTTCGATTCCACTCCTCTTCGGTGAACTGCGCCCTGTACTCCGCGCCGAACCTCTCCAGGTCGAAGAACGCCAATCGACCGTTGTCGCTGACCATCGGTTCGAGCCGCAGCATCTTCGAAAGACCGGCCTCGAGGTCCCTAGCCTTGTCCGCGAAGGCGGCACGATCGAGGGTGACGCCGGCAAATCCGGCCAGCGTCACCGTTTTCACCCACGCGTCCATCGGCTGCGCGGCCACGGTCTCGTGCCAGAGGTCGCCTTCCCTGCCGCGCATCGCGCCGTAGCTCCATCGCAGCGCCCGGGAGTGCATGTAGCCGCGAAGGAGGTCGTAGTCGAGCATGCCGTTCACGGGACTGGATTCCGGGAACGCGTGGTACGGCAGCTGGTAGATCATCGAACCCTTCGGCACGCGCCCTTCGATCCGTCGAACGAAGTCCGCGTCACCGGCATACGCCCGTGCGGTCGCGACGTAGGAGGGTATGCACGACGGCGGCGTCATATCGAGGAGGCCCGCGATCAACACCAGGGCCAACCCGGCGTGGACGATGCGGCGACTTCGCGTTCCCGTGCCGTACCGCCGGCACGCTTCCTGCATCAGCCACACGAGCGCCAGGAGCGCGAAGAACGCGATGAACACGCTGATGCGGTTGTACCCGCGGATGTCCGGAGAAATGTAATACGAGAAGACCGCGCCGAGTCCGCCGATGGTGCCGAGGAGGACGGACGCGATATTCAAAATGCCCAGGGAGTCCAGGAGATCCCCCGCGCCCTCGGGTTTCCGCCGCGCCAGCAGGCGCCCGACCAGGAACAGGAAGCCGCAGCTTCCAAACAGGCCCAGGGCAGCCATGCGGTTCTCCGTGACCAGGGGCGTGCCGGGTTTGTTGTATCGCGCGCTCAGGGAGGCGAGCCGCGGCACCCTGTGGCCCTGGACGGGGACCAGGAGTTGAATGACTTTCAACCCGTAGATCTCAGCCCCCTCAGGGCTGCGCTGAACCGCCTCCGTGTTGGCGCCGTGCCGCAGGCGGTAGACCAGGTTCGGACCGATGTTCACCAGGACGCCCACGGAGATCACCCCGACAAGAATCGACGCGATGACCAGCGGACGCCATCGCCCGTGCCAAAGCCGCGCAGAGACTCCCGCGACGAGCAGCAGAAAGCAGCCGAAAAACGCGTAATAGACCGATGCAGAGGACACGAGGATGCAGGTGACGATGGTGACGACGACTTCGAAGGTTCGCAGATCCCTTGTGGACCACCGGGTGCCGTCGCGGGGAGAGAACTTGTCGAGATGCACCCAGACGATCACCAGGACCATCAGGGGGACGTGACCATACGCGCCCACGTAGAGATGTGCGATGCTTCGGGCGAAATGGAACGGGAGGAATGCGTAGAGCAGGCTTCCGACGAGAGATGGGCCGGCTCCGAATCCGAGCCGCCGGCAGACAAACAGGGCCACCAGCGTGGTCAACGGGTACGTGAGCAGGTAGAAGACGTTGCACACGAGCGCGGGGTCTGAACAGAAGATGGAGATGAGCTTGATGACCAGGTGCCAGAGGTTATGGGCCGCCGGATAGTCGTGCGAGTCCTGGCCGAAAGGCGCCCCGAGGAAGTCGTTGTGCAGATACCAGCCGTTGTCGATCGCGCCCTTGATCGCTGCAACGACCGCCATGCTGTCGCCCCCGGCGTACGACAGCGGGACGTGAAGATCCGCACGCCACAGTTCCATCACGCAGGTGAGGGCCACCAGGGTGATGAGAAGGGCGCCGCCATACAGGGCGGCCGTTCGAGCGATCTGTTCCCGCGGCGGACATTGCATGGCTGAATCGGGCATCCTATCACCGTCGCGCACGAGCCGATGCGACTCGATCGCAGCCCCCGCCGCGCGTCGAAGGTCTTGACACCCCGCACGGGCACGGTTACCGTCACCCCCGCGCACGTGGGGAATGGAATAGTGAATCGGCCGTCGGTCGCCGTCGTTCTCACCTCCTACAACGGCAAAGACGACACGCTGGAGTGCCTGCGCTCCCTGGCTGCCCTCACCTACCCGAACTACTCCGTCATCGTCATGGACGACGCCTCCGGCGACCGCACCGCCGACACCGTCGCGCGCGACTTCCCCAGCGTCCGCGTCGTCCACAACCCGAAGAATCTCGGCTATATCCGCAACCTCAACCGCGGCGTCATGCTGTCGATGGACGCCGACTACATTCTCATCCTCAACAACGACCTGACGGTCGCGCCTGACCTGATCGACCGACTCGTCGACGTCGCGGAACGCGACCCCAGGATCGCGCTCTGTGGTCCGGAAATGTATCGCTATCACGAACCCGACACGCTGTGGGCCGCGGGCGGCGACGTTTCGCCTTGGACCGGGCGTTCCTACCATCACGAGACGAACGGTCTCGCGGGACCCGCCGATGTGGGCTACATCCCGGGCGCGGCCATGCTCGTCCGGCGCGATGCCTTCGAGCAGATCGGTTTCTTCGAAGCCGCGTACCATGCGTACTTCGAGGAAGTGGACTTCGCGTTCCGTCTGCGCCGCAGGGGCCACCGCGTCGTCTGCGTCCCGGACGCGCGCATCTGGCACAAGGTCAGCGCGACGATGACGCGCGTGCTCTCCCCCGAGCAGCGCAAGTTCTACGGCGTGCGCAATCGCCGCTGGGTGCTGCGCAGCCATGCGTCCCCCTGGAAACGCCCGCTGCTCCACGCCATCGACGCCGTCGCGAGCGCCTTCCACTTCGCGTACACCATGGCGCGCTCCCCCGGCGAGGCCGGCGCCGTCTTCCGCGGCTACTGCGCCGGGTGGCGGCCAGTCACACCCAGCTGATCTCTCAGGCCCTTTTAACGCCGAGAGCGCAGACGCGCTGCAGAAGAGAGCGCAGGTTTGTGGTGGAACGTGGGGCGTGGTCCTTCCGGAACTTCCGGACAACCGCTGAGCGCGCAGGGGCAAGCAGAGGGGTTCCGGGCGCTGAGGTGTCCGCCGCCGTGCGGGCAACGCCCGCACGAGCGGCCACGCAGAAGCCGTTTCCGAAACGCCCAGCCCTTCTTCGGGAGCGTTTCGGAAACGGCTTCTGCGTGGCCGCGCCCGCGCTACGCGCGGGCCGGCGGACCCGAAAGAAGCTCTCCGCGCCCCAAGCGACTCCTGTCCTCCTCTGCGTTCTCTGCGGTTGTCCGGCAGGCGAGCGGAGATTTGATGCCCCGCGTGTCTCTAGTTCGCCTTGAACACGGACACCCCCTCGAACCGCGCGACCCGTTGCCCGATCTTCTCGAGCTCCTCGAGCGCACCCGGCGCCTCTTTGCGCAGATCTTTCTCCACCACGATCGCGTACTCCCCATCGCGCAGCTCCACTCGTCGACCCGGCAGGATCGGCTCCGACCGCCGACCGACGTACCACTCCACCCGCTGCGTGTTCGACCACAGGCCCGACGGCGACTGCGCCTTCACCCACAGCGCCGCTTCCTTCACCGGCCGATCCTCAGTTCGACGCGGCCGCGCGCTCGCCACCACCATCCCCGTCAGCGCGACGCCGATCGCGATCGACGACGCGACACGCACGAGCTTGGCGCGGGCCCGCGACGCCAGCCAGTCGATGAACGCCACCGCCGCCGCCGCCGCGAGGGGCAGTACGAAGAGCACCGGCAGCAAGACCTGTCGCTGGCTCACCATGTATCCGCTCGCCGCCGCGAGGATCGGCCCCAGCATCGCCCCCGCGCTCAGGCAGAGCAGGAACGCCAAGCCGAGCGGACGCACCCGACCGCGCAGAAACCAGATCCCCAGCGCCAGCGGCGGAAGCACGAGCCACGCGAGACTCTTGAGCTTCGACGCGTAGCGCGCGAACGCGGCCCCCCACCCCGACTCCAGCGGCGCGTGTGGCCCCATCGGGGGAAGCTCGGGCCGCTTGCCGAGCGACTGCATCGCCGCCTGCACGCCTCCGCGCCACGTGATCTTCCACTCCCCGGTGAGCTCCCTCCAGAAGTTGAGCAGCGGCATCGCCGCGGCCACGAACACCGCCGCACCAGCCACTGCCGACCCCGCGACTCCCCAACGAAACGGACGGCGCATCAGAGCGATGCCCACCAGCGCGATCGGCACGTAAATCCCCTCGGGTCGGACATAGTACGCCAGCGCGCCGACAAGCCCCGACGCGATCGTGAGCCCCGCGCTCCCCCGCATGACCCCGAACCACGCGAGCGAAATCGCGCTGATGAAGAACAGGTGGAACAGTCCCTCCGTCATCACGTCCGCGTGCGCCTGCGCGTAGTACGGCGCGCACGCGAAGAGCAGCGCCGCCAGCATGCCCGCCCGCCGGCCCGTCACGTCCATCGCCAGCGCGAGGAACGGCGCGACGGCCAGCGCCCCCGCCAGCGCCGAGACGAGATACCCCGCGCGCTCCCAGTCTCCGATCAGCGAATGCGCGGCCGCGATCGCGACCGGATATCCCGGATGAATTCCGTGCCCCATCCACGTCTTCCAAGTCCCCTGCGTCAAATCCTGCGCGGCGAAGAGATAGGAGGACGCATCGGTCGTCAGCACTTCCGTGAGCGACGCCTGCACCATGCGCAGCGCGAACGCGAGGAGCACGATGCCGATCGGCGCCGCCATCGCCACCGCGTACCACTTGAGGTAGTGCGGCAGCCACTTCAGGATTCTGAAGCGGCTCTCGCCCGCGGTGCGGTCCTCCCACGTGCTCGGCACTTCAGCGACGTTCCATCCGCGCACGTGCGCCTTCACCGTCATCTCGAGGCCGAGCTCGAACCCCGCCTCGCTCTGCACCGGCACCTTCGACAGGAACTCGCGACTGTACGCGCGGAAGTTGTTCGTAGCGTCGTGGGTCGCGACGCCGGCGAGCCAGTGGAGCGACAGGCCGGCCGCGCGCGAGCCGAGCCGTTTCAGGAGCGGTCCTCCCTTTTGCGACCCACCCGGCATGTACCGCGAGCCGCTGACGACGTGCGCCCCCTCGTCGCGGATCTTCCGCGCCATCGCACGGATGATCTCCGGCGGATCGGAGAGGTCTGCCATCGTGACGACGACGACGTCCCCTGTCGCCGCCGCCATGCCGGCCCGGATCGCGAACGCGGGACCGCGTCCGAGGTCGTTCTTCACGAGCCGGACGCTCGGCGGCTTGTCGGGCATCGCGGCGATTGCGGCGAGCGTGCGGTCCTCGTCGAAGTCGTAGCAGACGAGGAGCTCGTGATCCTCCGAGGCCAGAGCGTGTGCCAGTCGCCGCAGGCACTCGGCGATGTTTCGGTCTTCGTTGTAGACCGGGATGACGACGCTGACGCGGCGAGCAATCAGAGGGGGCATGAGTTCATGAGTTATAACCAAGCTCCACTGCCGACACCGTCTTGCCCGATCAACACAGAGGAATCCGAGGACACCGAGAAGATTGGGATGGGGTAGTTACGCCCGCTTGGAGGATACCTCCGGGCTGCGATATTGCGCGCTGCAATGGGATCATCGGACGCGACACCGAGATATCGGAGGGAACCGAGAAGAGGCCGTGGGGGGATCGCAGACCGCCTCGGTCGCCACGGTGACACGAAGATCTGCCGGCTCCCACGACGAGGAGTGAATGTCCCCTCCAAAAGCCTTCTCGGTTGACTCGGATGACTCGGTGTTCATCCGCGTCCTGCCGCGCTCATACTCACGTTCTCTGATTTCCGGTCTTCGCATCGGTATAGTGTCTCGGTGCCCCGCATCGGGATCAACGCAACCTTCATCCACGACCCGCCGACCGGCATCGCCACATATTCCATCCAGGTCGCGCGCCGGCTGCTGCGCAGTCCCGACTATGCGGCGTTCGTATCGTTGCCGGGTCAGATCGGCCCGGAGAACGACTCCCGCATCCTCGGGACCTACCCGCGCTTCGCCCCCAACGGCCGCGCCTTGACGCATCTGAAGCGGCTCTTCTGGGAGCAGTTCAGTCTTCCGCGCCTGTCGCGAAAGCACGGACTCGCCCTGATCTATTCCCTGGCGGCGGAGGCGTCCCTGGTGGACTCCATGCCGACGGTGATCACGCTCTATGACGTGGTGCAACTCGCGCGGCCCAACTTCTTCCCGAAGCACCGGATCTATCACAGGCGCGTGGTCCCGCGCATCGCGCGCCGCGCGGCCGCCGTCATCACGATTTCGGAATTCAGCAAGGGGGAGATCGCGCACTACTGCGACGTGCCGCCGGAGCGCATCCACGTTGCCCCGTGCGCCGTGGACCTCGACCGGTTTCGGCCGCGTCCGCCGGGGACGCCGCGCGCGCGCTACGGGCGCTTCGTGCTCATGGTTGGCGCGCAGCACCCGCACAAGAACGTGGCGAGAGGTCTGCGTGCCTTCGATCGGTTGAGCGACGACGATCTCAAGCTCGTGTTGATCGGGGCGCACGACGGCATGGGGATGGAGGAGTCGATCGACGGTCTGCGCCATCCGGAGCGGATCGTCGCCGCTGGACGCGTGAGCACCGACGAACTCGTCCAGTACTACGCGGATGCGGCGGCATTTCTGTTCCCGTCGCTCTACGAGGGGTTCGGGTTGCCCCCTCTCGAGGCGATGGCCTGCGGCACGCCCGTGGCGGCGGCGCGTGCGACGGCGCTTCCCGGCACGTGCGGCGACGCGGCGCGGCTGTTCGATCCGGGTTCCGAGGAGGATATGGCCGAGGCGCTGCGGGAGGTGATCGCCCATCCGCAGCCTTACCGCGAGCGCGGACTGGCGCGTGCGGCCGCGTTCTCGTGGGACCGTACCGCGCAGACGATAGACGCGGTGCTGCGCGCCGTGACCAACGATTGATTCGCGGCGACGCATCGGGTAACACACTTCCGTGACCGAAGTTCAATCGGCAACCACGTCGCTGCCGCAGGCGGCACACGCGACCGAGCGCCCGCGGTCACGGTACCTGGCACGCGTACTGGCGGAAGCCACGTGCACGGTCGCGCTTGCGGTGAGCGACCTGGCCGGCGCGTGCCTGTCGGTGGCCGTCGCGTACGGCATACATCGTCTGCTCACGACGTGGCTCACGTTGAAACCGCTCAGCCTGGCGCACGGCCTCGGGAACGCGATCTGGCTCGCGATCCCGCTTCTCGCGGTCTCGCTGCTGCGCGGCACGTATACCCGCAAAGTGCCGTTCTGGGAGGCGGCGCGGCTCCTGCTGGGGTCGGTGGTCGTCGCGATCGTCGTTTCCTTTATCGGCCTCTATCTGACGCGCTTGGCGCCCGAGATGTCGCGCTCGCTGTTCGTCCTGTCGGGCGTGGCGATGGTCGCGATCGTGCCGCTGCTGCGATTGAGCTGCGTCGCGCTGCTGTACCGGCTGAAGCTTTGGGGACAGGAGGTCGCGGTGGTCGGGCATGCCACGCACGTCCACACGGTGGCGGCGAACCTCGAGCGCGACCACATGCTCGGCTATCACGTGGTGCAGACGATCGAGGTGACAGGAGACGAAAAGGAGCTGATGCCGAGGACAAACGCGGCGATCGTCGTCATGGAAGGGCTCGCGCCCGAGGCGGCCTCGCGCCTCGTCTCCGCGCTGCACGCCGTCATCCGACGCGTGACCATCATGCCGGTGCTCACGGAGCTGCCGTACGCCTGGACCACACCCCATTTCCTGCTCGACCGCCGCTACATGCTGCTGACCACGGACAACCGGCTGAAGGAGCCGGTGAATCTGCTGCTCAAACGCGTGTTCGATTTCGTCCTGGCGGCGCTGATGACGGTGCTCCTCGCGCCGTTCTTCCTATTGATGGCGCTGGCGATCCGCCTGGAGTCGAGCGGTCCGGCGTTTTTCGCCCACAAGCGCATCGGCAGGCGCGGCCGCACGTTCCCGTGCCTCAAGTTCCGCACGATGTACGCCGACGCCCAGCAGCGCCTGCAGTCGATCCTCGATGCCGACCCCGCAAAGCAGGCGGAATGGGACGCGACGTACAAGCTCAAGGACGATCCGCGCATCACGGGCGTGGGGAGATTCCTGCGCAAGACGAGTCTCGACGAGTTTCCACAGCTCTTCAATGTGCTCGCCGGGCAGATGAGCCTGGTCGGCCCGCGGCCGATCGTCGAGGGGGAGATCGCGAAGTACGGCGACGGCTATGCGGTCTACAGCGAGGTGACGCCCGGGATCACAGGGCTCTGGCAGGTGTCGGGGCGCACGGAGACGAGCTACGCGGAGCGCGTGGCGATCGACGTGTGCTACGTTTGCAACTGGTCGCTGTGGCTCGATCTCGTTGTCTTGTTGCGGACGATTCCCGCCGTCCTTTCGAAGCGCGGCGCGTATTGACGGGGGCCATGGCGCGCATACTCCACGTCAGCAAGCTCTACGCCCCGTGGATCGGCGGGGTGGAGCGCGCGGTCCAGGACATGGCCGAGGGGTTGCGCCTCGAGCACGAGGTGCGGGTGCTCGTGTGCAATCACCACCGGCGGTACGTCCGCGAGACGATCAATCATGTACCCGTCGTGCGCGCGCGCACCCCGAAGATCGCGTTCTCGATGCCGCTCTCGCTGCAGTTTCCGTCGTTGCTGGCGCACTATGCGCGGCGGGCCGATCTCGTGCACTTTCACAGCCCGTTTCCGCTGGGCGATCTCGCGGGCGTGCTCGACGGGTGCGAGGGCAGGCCGGTCATCGTCTCGTACCACTTTCACGTCGTGCGGCAGTGGTGGGCGATGCCGTTCTACGGCCCGGTGCTTCGCGCGCTGCTGCGGCGGGCGGACCGCGTGATCGTTTCGGGCGCGCGGATGCGCGACAGTTCGCGCGCGCTCATGGAGGTTGCGGAGAAGTGCCGCATCGTTCCGTACGGCGTTCGCGACGAAGCCGCCGCCCCGCGGGAAAGCTTCGCGCTTCCGGCGCGCGACTTCGTCCTCTTCGTCGGCCGCCTGGTGCCGTACAAGGGGTGCGAGGTCCTCATCCGGGCGATGCCGCAGGTCGACGCACCGCTGGTGATCGTTGGGCAGGGTCCGCTGCGCGGGGCGCTCGAACGGCTTGCGCGGGAGTTGGGAGTCGCCTCCCGGGTGCACTTTCTCGGCGCGCTTTCCACGCCGCGCATCCGCCACTGCTATGCCGAGTCGCGCGTCTTCGCGTTCCCGTCCGTCATCAACACGGAGGCGTTCGGGATCGTGCAGCTCGAGGCGATGTCGTTCGGCAAGCCGGTGGTCAACACGGACCTGCCGACGAGCGTGCCCGAGGTGGGGCCGCACGACGTGACGGGGCTCACGGTGCCGCCGCGCGACGCGACTGCGCTGGCCGGGGCGCTCAACGCGATCCTGCGTGAGCCCGAGCGCTATGAACGCTACAGCCGGGCGGCGCGCGCGCGGGCGGGCGAGCTTTCCACCGCACGATTTCTCGACGGCGTTCGCGCAGTCTATCGCGAGGTGCTGTCGTGAGCGAAGTTGCGGCCGGGGAGCGCGGCGCGGAGCGCGACCGTCGTGCGCGCCTGGGCTTCCTGCTGGCCAACGCCTATCGCGTGGTGCGCCTCGGGCTCGGGCTCATGAGCGTGCCGCTGGCGATCACGTATTTCGAGCGCGAGCAGTACGGGTTCTGGCTGGTCGGTTTGAGCGTGGTCGCCTATCTCTCGCTCAGCCATTTCGGGGTCGGCAACAGCCTGTTGAATACGGTCGCGCGCCAGCGGGGCGCCGCCGGGCCGGACGACCAGAAGCGCGCCGTCTCCAGCGCCTTCTTTCCGTTCCTGGTCGCCGCGCTCGTCATCGGTGTCGTCGGCTTCATTCTCGTCCGGATCCTTCCGATCGACCGCCTCTTCGGACTGTCCAGCAAGGTTCGCGAAGCTCCCGCGGTCCTTACGGTTCTCATGGCATGGGCGCTGATCGATCTCGTGCTGCGAATCCCGCTGGCGGCGCAGCAGGGGCACCAGGAGGACTACCGCGCCCATGCGTGGAACATCGTCGGGGCCATCGCCGCATTCAGCGGGCTGGTGGCGGTCACGCGCCTCGACGGCGGGCTTCTGGGGTGGGCCTACGTGTCGCTCGTGGCGAACATGGGTGTCGAGGCGATCAACCTCGTACTTTTCCTTCGCGAGCACCCCGAATGCCGGCCGTCGCTGCGGTTCTTCGACTGGGGAGAGGCGAAGCTCCTGTTCACGCGCGGGTTCCTGTTCTGGTGCCTTCAGATCTGCTCGCTGCTCATCGTCAGCACGGACAACGTGGTCATCGCGCGACTGATGGGCGCGACCGAGGTGGCGACCTACGGCGTGGTCTTCCAGCTCGTCATGTTCGGCACGACGGTGATTCACGCGCTCAGCGCGTCACACTGGGGCGCGTACGCGGAGGCGGCCGGGCGCGGCGATTGGGATTGGATCGGCCGCTCGTTCTCACACATCATTCAGCTCTCGGTGTGGCTCGCGGCGGCGGCGGGCCTGTGCGTGGCTGCCTGGGGGCAGGATCTCCTGCGCGTGTGGCTGCGCGGCGAGATCACGGCGTCGGCGACGCTCCTGGCGGTGATGGGCGCGTATCTCGCGATCAACGTCTGGTACAACGCGTACAGCGTGCTGCTGGGGGCGCTCGACCGCGTCGGTCGGCAGGTTATCGCATTTGGCTTGGAAGCGGCGGTGCATCTCACACTCTCGCTGATTCTCGTGACGAAGATGGGAATCGAAGGGGCGGCGTGGGCCACGATCGTTCCGGCAGTCGCCATCACGGCATGGCTGCTGCCGGTCCTCGCACGCCGGGCACTGGGAGGGCATGCGCCGCGCGTGCTGTTCAATCTCCTGCGCGGAGTCGCGATCCCGGCGGCGCTCGCGCTGGGCGCTACGGTCCTGCTCCGTCGCTGGCTCGGCGAGAGCGCTCCGCTCATCCGCTTGCTGGTGGGTTCGGCGGGCACGCTGGCGGTGTTCGGCGTCTCCTCGCTCGTGCTGATGGGGCGCGAGAGGGCGATGCTGGCGCTCAGGAAGATCACGTAGCAAGGAACGCGAAAACCCGTCCTTATTGCCTCAGGCGAGATCTCCCAAGCGACACGTGGCGTGACTGATCACGTCGACGACAGGGAGATGCGCGATGAGCCGCAGTCGATCCGAACCCGATACGAATGTGAGCTTGCCCGATTGATCTCGCGATTCCCGATATCGGCTCTCGACATACGCTTCGGCAGCGGTCAGCCGCCTGAATGAAGCCGCAAGATCCACTCGAACGAAGAACGCGTTCAGTCCCGCACTCGTACAGCCCACCAGCTGGTATCCTTTTGCCTTAGCCGCATGGCAAAGGGCCGGGAGCGAGGCGCCCCAATACAGATTCGATTCATGCGCGCGAGTTCGGTGGAATTCAGCCTCATACGGAATCGTAACCGAGTGAACCTTGCCGAAGATGCTGTTGTATTCGCAAACGACGATCCGGGGTTGGATGACGGTAATCGCCTGCCAGACCCAATAGTCGTTCCCGTCGATGTCGATGCTCAGGAGCCCGATGTCCCCGGAGAAGCCTGCCGCTTGGATTGTGGTATTGATGTTCTCCCGGGTGATAAAGGAACGGATCGCCTTGAGCTGATGCCTCCAGTAGATCGGATCCTGCTTGATGTACTCGATGTGATTTCCGTCGCAGTCGATGACGAGGCCTTGCCAGTTATTGTGACGCACCAAGAACCGCGTGTTGGACTCCAAGTAGTCCTCAACGCCGATCTCCACGAAGACCTGATTCTCTAGCAGAACGCGTTGTATGAGATGCTGGATGATGCCGTCCTCGCCATATTGCGAATAGACTCGGAACTCAAGCTCTGAAAGTCGTGAAAAGGATTGGATCCGTCCGACCCGCTCTGCTTGCTGTTGGCCCAGCAGCATCAGTGCAGCATCGTCACGCGTCATGAATCTGCGAATCTTCGCCAGAAGACCCTTCACGAGTTTCACGTGCGATCAGCCCTTATGCACACGTTTCACCGGATTTCCGTCGTCTTCAGCATAGCAAGGCGCGGCCGGCGTGAGGCGCGATATACTGTCGTTCCTCCTCGAGGATCACCGTGCTCGCGTTGCTCCCCGGCCTCACGTTCCTGGCGCTGCTGGCCGTCCTGCGCACCCGGGCGCCGCACGCGGACTGGAGGGACAGCTATCTGGCGGCCGCTGTACTGATCGGCGTCTACCTCACCGCCGCCACCGAAGTCCTGAGTGTCCTCCACGCCTTGCATGCGACGGCGCTGGTCTGCGTCTGGACCCTGCCGTGCGCCCTGCTCACCGTCTGGCTGATTCGCAAGCGCACCGATTGGTCGACTTCACTGCTGCCGCGGGGTTGCCGACGGGCTGAGTCGATGATCGTTCTTACGATTGTCGGTATCGTCGGCCTGATCGCAATGATCGCACCGCCGAACAACTGGGATTCGATGACCTACCACATGGCGCGAGTGGCGCACTGGAAGCAGAACGCGACAGTCGCCTTCTATCCCACGCACATCATGCGACAGCTGCATCCGCCGCCGGGATCGGAATACGCCCTGGCGCACGTCTTCATCCTCGGCGGGGATCGGTTTGTGAATTTGGTCCAGGGGTTCGCGTTCGCAGCCGCAGCTGTGGCGGCCAGTCGACTCGCCGACCATCTCGGCGCCCCTGCTCCTGCGCAGTGGCTCGCCGCGATGCTGGTGCTCACCACGCCGATGGCGATTCTGCAGGGATCGAGCACGCAGAATGACCTCGTGGCAGCCATGTGGGTGGCGATTTTCGTCACCTTCGGGACCCGGTGGCTGAGCGATCGCAGGTTCGTGTCCCTCATGCTTGGCGCCGGAGCGCTCGGATTGGCGCTGCTGACGAAGGGCACGTCGTACGTCTTCGCGGCGCCGTTCGTGATCGGATTCGGAGCGGCGATCATCAGACATCGCGGGCTCCGGGCTTGGCGACCCCTTGTGGCCACTGTCGCGATCGTCGTGGCACTGAACGCAGGCCACTACGCGCGGAACGCCGGACTCTATGGTCATCCCCTCGGTCCGGCCACCGGCAGAGACGCGGACGAGAAAGTGAAGTACACGAACGACATCGTGACGCCACTGTCCGTGGCTTCGACCATCGTCCGCAACGTCGCGAGCCATTTCATGTCGACCCCCCTCCGGCCCGTGAATCGGCTCGCCCACGCTGTCACCGTCGCGCTTCATGAACGCACAGGGTGCGACGTCAGCGACCCCCGCACGACCTTCGGTCTCCCCTTCGCGATCCCCCGCTCGTGGAGGCACGAGGATTCGATCGGAAATCCACTGCATCTGTTGATCGGCGCCGTGGCGCTCGCCCTGTTCATCCGCCGGCGCC
The DNA here is from genome assembly GCA_964468745.1 of uncultured Planctomycetales bacterium. GTDB lineage: Bacteria > Planctomycetota > MHYJ01 > MHYJ01 > JACPRB01 > JACPRB01. The sequence continues at coordinate 51,830 of CAYXVY010000140.1, forward strand.
GGGAGATTCCCAACGCGCGAAATCTGGCCGCGTTCGTCGCGGCGTGCGCCGCGGCCGCGCTCCTGTTCTGCGTGCTGTTCCGATGGCAGATGTGGAGCACGCGCCTTCACCTCCCGCTATTCGTCCTGGGAAGCGCGTTCGCCGCCTCGGCGCTTCCGCCGGGCGCCACGCGCCTGCGCTTCGCGGTGCTGGCCGTCGTTCTCGTCGGAGCCGTGCCGTGCCTTGTTTACAACAAGAGCCGGCCCATCGTCGGCGAGGGTAGCATTCTCACGACCCCGCGGACGGAGCTCTATTTCAGCAATCGCCGTGACCTGTATGCCCCCTATCAAGACGCCGCCGCCCGAGTCCGCGCCGCGGGGGTGACGGAGATCGGTCTCATCGCCGGATCGGACGACTGGGCGTATCCGCTGTTCGCGCTGCTCGGCCCGGGGGTGCGCATCGTGCACGTCGATGTGGAGAACGCCTCGCGCACGCTGCCGGGGGCGCGCCTTCACGGTTCGCTCGACGTGATCGCATGTCTGGATCCCGCACGCACGTCCCAGCTCAGCACTGATCGCGACTACGCGCTCTGGGCCGCATTCGACCGCATATCGCTGTTCCGGAGGCGATGAGCCGCGAATCAGAGTTCGCTCTTCACGGCGTCGATCATGTCCGCGAGGGTGGCGCGCAGATCGTGCCGAGGACGCCAGCCGGTCGCCCGGCGCAGCCGGGTCGCATCCCCCACCTGGACGTCCGCCGGCCGCAGACGACGGGGATCCTGGACGACCCGCACGCTCCTGCCGGAGAGCCGGATGAGCGTGTCGAGAAGGTCGCCGATCCTCCAGCCGCGCCCGGAGGCGATGTTATACGTTTCGCCCCGCCGGCCGCGCTCGATGAGCAGCCGGTAGGCGGCAACGACGTCGCGCACGTCGAGGAAATCGCGAACCGAGTCGAGCTGGCCGACGCGCACGACGGGCCCGGTCACGACCTGCCGGGCGAACGACCCACACACGAACGATTCCTTCTGGCCCGGGCCGGTGTGGTTGAAGGGACGCGCGATCACCACATCGAGACGATCCTGGGCGCGCGCGACCGCCTCCGCCATCACCTTGCTCCACGCGTACGGATTGCGAGGGTCGAGGGGATCCGTCTCGCGGATCGGGCGGCCGACGAGCCGGTAGATCTCGGCCGAGCTCACGATGAGGACGCGTCCGCCGAACCCCTCGAGCGCCTCCAGAAGACGCGCCGTGCCGAGCGTGTTGATCTCGAACGTCTCGTCCGGACTCAGGCGCGACTGACCGGGGTGCGACTTTGCGGCCAGATGGAAGACAGCGTCGCCCCGGAAGCCGCGCGCCCTGCGCGGATCGCGGATATCGCCCTGAAGGAGGGTGACGCGCGAGCCCGCCTCGCGCAAGGCCGCGACGAGATGGCGTCCCACGAAGCCGTTGCCCCCCGTCACCAGCGCATGCATGCGAAGCGGAACTGTAGCACACGCGGGCCGACAGTGTTCGCTTCAACCCGTGCACCTCGCGGGATAGACTGACTGCCCCATGGCCGAGATTCTGAAATTCGATGCGCGCATCTTCGTAACGGGACACTTGGGTCTCGTCGGCTCCGCCATCCTGCGCCGGCTGCAGCGCGAGGGGTTTTCGAATCTCCTGACCGCCACGCGGAAGGAGCTCGATCTTCGTGATCAGCACGCAACCGAGACATGGTTCCGCAAGAACCGTCCGGAGTACGTCTTCCTCGTCGCCGGAACGGTCGGCGGCATTCACGCGAACTCGACGCGCCCCGCGACCTTCCTTTATGACAATCTGATGATTCACGCGACCGTCGTGCACGCCGCGCACCTGACGGACGTGAAAAAGCTCCTCTATCTCGGCAGCTCGTGCATCTATCCGCGCAACGCGCCGCAGCCGATGCGCGAGGAGTATCTTCTGACCGGCCCCCTCGAGCCGACGAACGAGGGGTATGCCGTGGCCAAGATCGCCGGCATCAAGATGTGCCAGTTCTACCGCCAGCAGTACGGCCGCAACTTCATCTCCGCGATGCCGACGAACGTCTACGGACAGTTCGACAACTTCGACCTGCAGGACGCCCACGTCCTGCCCGCGCTGATCCGCAAGTTTCACGAGGCCGCGCGCGACACGTCGGGCCAGGTGACGATCTGGGGGTCCGGAACGCCGCGCCGCGAGTTCCTGCATGCCGATGACCTCGCCGAGGCATGCCTCTTTCTCATGCGCACGTATGAAGACGCCTCCCACGTGAACGTGGGGACCGGGATCGATCTGACAATCCGCGAGCTGGCGGAGACAATCCGTCGCATCGTGTCGCCGAACGTAAAGCTGGTCTTCGACAGCACCAAGCCCGACGGCATGCCGCGCAAGCTGCTCGACGTCGGCCGCCTGCAAAAACTCGGATGGAGCGCGCGCATCGGGCTCGAGGACGGCGTCCGCGACACGTACGCGTGGTTCGCAAAGAACTACGACGCGGCGGTGGCGCGCCGGCGATCGCACGCCGCCGTTCCGTAGCGGAACTCGCGCGCGGGTGTTAGACTTCGCCCCTCGTGAAACGGGCGCTGATCACCGGCATCACCGGTCAGGACGGGTCGCACCTCGCCGACCTTCTCCTCGAGAAGGGGTACGAAGTGCACGGCATGGTGCGCCGCTCCAGCACGGAGAACTTCGAGCGCATCGCGCATCTCACGCACCGGGTGACGCTGCACCAGGCCGACCTTCTCGACCAGCTCTCGATCATCGACATGATCCAGACTGTCCGGCCGAAGGAGGTGTACAACCTCGCCGCGCAGTCGTTCGTTCCGATCTCGTGGGTCCAGCCGGTCCTCACCGCCGAGTACACGGCGCTGGGCGCCACCCGGGTCCTCGAGGCAATCCGTCTGGTCGATCCCAAGATCCGCTTTTACCAGGCGTCGTCGAGCGAGATGTTCGGGAAAGTCCTCGAGACCCCGCAGAAGGAGTCGACGCCGTTCTATCCGCGCAGCCCGTACGGCGTCGCCAAGTGCTACGCGCACTTCCTCACGGTGAACTACCGCGAGAGCTACAACCTGTTCGCGTGTTCGGGAATCCTGTTCAACCACGAAGGTCCGCGGCGCGGCCGCGAGTTCGTCACCCGGAAGATCACACACGCGGTCGCCGAAATCAAGCTGGGCCGCCGCAAGAACCTGGCGCTCGGAAACCTCGATGCGCGCCGCGACTGGGGATTCGCGGGGGACTACGTCCGCGCCATGTGGCTGATGCTCCAGCTGAAGAAGCCCGACGATTTCGTCATCGCCACGGGACGGTCCCACACCGTCCGCGAGTTCTGCGACATCGCCTTTGCGCACGCCGGGCTCGACTGGCGGAAGCACGTCGTCGTGGACCGCAAGCTCTACCGTCCCGCGGAGGTGCACACGCTCTGCGGCGACGCGTCCAAGGCGCGACGCAAGCTGGGCTGGAAGCCAGCGGTGGGGTTCGAAGCGCTCGTGCACATGATGGTGGACGCGGATCTCGAGAGGCTGGGCCGCACGTCCTGATCACGGGGCGGACGGCGTCCCGGAGAACGATCGCCGCAGGCCGAGGGCGGCGAGCACGCGTCGCGACGCGCGCAGAAAGCTGCTGCGGACGAGCTCCAGCGCGCGCAGCGCGAGGTGCGCTACGGCGTGGAACATGTGGCGCGGCGGGCAGTAGCGCACGAAGGCGGCCACGACGGGCCGCCAGTAGTAGGGGGAGCGCTTGTGAAAGAGGAGGTCGTAGAGCCGGCGCACGTTTGTCGAGCTGGTCGTGTCGTTCCACACGACGGCATCGAGATTCACGCACGCGTCGTATCCATGCTTGCGCGCGCGCAGGACGAGCTCGGAATCGGCGTGGTACTGGGGGAAGTTGACGGCGTCGTACACTCCGATGCGACGGTAGCAGCGCGCCGGAACGAGCGTGCCGCACCCGGTGAGGATGTCCGTCGGAACCTCGCGGGCCGGGGAGGGCGCGGCGCCGTCGGAATGGGGCGTGGCGCGCATCTGGAAGATGTTTCCGTTGCGCCAGTCCATCCGGCCGCCGATCGTCCAGATCTGCTCCGGGTCGTCCATATAGTGGATACGGCTCCCCACGATCGTGCGGCTGCGGCGCTCGGCCGTACCAACGAGGTGATCGAGGAAGTCGGGGCGCACGACGGAATCGTTGTTGATGGTCAGCACGTAGTCGAATCCGTTGCGAAGGGCGAAACGGACGCCGACGTTGGTGCCGCCGGCCCACCAGAGGTTGCCGCTCCCCGGAAGCACGGTTGCCTCCGGGAACTCCTTTCCCAGGATCTCGCGGGTGCCGTCGCTGGAGCGGTCGTCGACGATCACGATCCGGTAGTTGGAATAGCGAACGTTGCGGAACGATTCGAGGAAGCGCCGCGTCAGCCGGATCTTGTTGAAGACAGGGACGACGACGGCCACCGTGGGGGCGCTCATGGCGACGCTCCGCCGGCGGGCGGCACCAGGCTCAGGGCCGTGCGCAGGAAGTCCTCGCAGGATTCCTGCCAGGTGCACTGCCGGAAGGACGCGCCGCTGCCACGCTCCGCGGCTGGCGCCAAGAGCAAGTCGGCCAGCGTGGACGCCGAATCGAGCGGGAAATACGTGCACGCCTCGCCCCCCACCTCGCGATGCACGGGCGTGTCGCTCGCGAGGACGCGCAGTCCGCGTCCCAGCGCCTCGGCGATCGGGAGTCCGTACCCTTCATGCGTGGACGGGAAGACGAGCCCGCGGGCATTCCCGTACGCGTAGGTCAGCTCGTCGTCGGTCGCATCGTTGATCATGAACAACCGGTGGCCCAGCTCGCCGTGTCGCTGGATGCGATCCACGGTTTTCTGCGACAGCGGGTTGATCCGTCCCAGGATGCACAGTCGCGCGTCGCCGCCCTGCTTCCAGAGGGCGTCGAACGCGTCGAGAAGAAAGGCGTGATTCTTCCTCGGCTCGATGCTGCCGACGGCGATCCAAGGCTGCGGCGAGCTCTCGAAGACTTGGCGCAAGTCGGCACGGACGGCGGACGCCGACGCCGGATCCGCACGATCGAGGGTCGCGGCGAGTCGAAAGGCCTCGGCGCGGAGCGGCCTCGCGTCTCCCTGCGACTGCTCGCGGAGCCAGGCCCGAAGGTCGTCGCGCGTCCAGCGCGAGATCGTCAGGCAGAAATCGACGTTCGGCATGACGGCGTCGAACCACTGGCGGTAGTCGGCGACGATGCCGGCGGGCAGCAGTTCCGGGGCGCGCAGCGGGATGAGATCGTAGAGGACGCATCCGACTGTCGCGCGCGAGGCGCGTAACGTGTCGAAGACGCTGTCGAAGGGGAGGTGCCACGAAATGTCGGCGAGAATGACGATGTCCTGCTGCGTCAGCACGAGCGTCGACTCGCGGTCCCCCGACCGGCTTCGCGTTTCGGCGCGCTTCAACGTGCGGATGACGGATCGCGCGACCCCGGAGGGCAGGACGGCGCGCAGCGTTCGTCCCGCGATCTCGCGCAGCCGCTGGCGCTTCGAGAGCGAGGGGGACGAAAGCGAAAGTCCGTCGATCGCGTGAAACGCGCCGTCGGAGAAGACGACGGGGCGGCAGTCGATCCCGAGCGAGCGGCCCACCTCGACGCAGTTGTTCGCGAGGCCGCGCATGACGCGCTGCACGCCCGTGTTCAATCCTGACGTGAAGCTGGCCGTGCACTCGATGAGGACGCGCCGCACGGACGGGGTCGCACCGGGGCGGAGCTGCATGGGCAGTCGCTTATACACCGAGACTCGCCGCGGGGACAAGTCGGGGCGGGTCGCGCGGAAGCCGCCGGTCGGAAGTCTTGCCGCACGTCCGTCGCGTCCCTATAATCGCCCCCGACGACATGCCCACATACGACTACGGGTGTGCCGCGTGCGGGCACGTCTTCGAGGTGTTTGAGAAGATCAACGATGGAGGAACGAAGGCCTGTCTGAAGTGCGGCAAGAGGCGCGCCAAGCGGCGCATCGGCGCCGGCGCGGGCGTGATCTTCAAGGGAAGCGGCTTCTACGCCACCGACTCCAAGGAGTCCTCGAAGGCCCCCTCCACCGGCGGGGACAAGAAGAAGACGACGCGAAAGACGACCGAGACCAAGACCGAAACAAAGACCGAGACTAAGCCCGAGACGAAGACCGAGGCCAAGTCCGAGGCAAAGACCGAGTCGAAACCCGAGAAAACAGAAAAGACGGAGAAACGATGAGAGACCTGAAAGGGGACTGGCGCGATCTCTTCAATGGGTTCATGCTGGCGCTCGACCTGCGCAAGATGTTCCTAGGACTTTGCGCGATCCTCTTCACCGTTTTCGGCCCGCTCGGGTTTACATGCTGGATCGCCAACAAGATCGACGCCGGCGCCGTGAACGCCCCGCAGACGTTCGTCCTCGGCGAGATCTGGGGGACGATTTGCCAGTCGTGGCACGTCATCTACAGCGGCACGTCCGGTCATCCCGCGGACTGGAAGCTCTACATCCCCTATAGCCTCCTGTTTGTCACGTCGGTGCTTGCGATCTGGGCCTATTTCGGCGGCGCGATCGCGCGCAACGCGGCGTACGAGATCGGACGCGACGGCGAGCGCATCGAGACGGCCCGCGCGCTCGGATTCGCCGGTAAGAAGTTCTGGTCCTTCTTCATGTCGCCGTGGATCTGCGTCATCGGCGCCCTCTTCTTCTTCCTCTGCAACTTCGCGGGGGGCGCGCTCGGCCGGGTCCTGGACCTGGCGTGGATCGGCGGTCCCATCGTGGCGCTGCTCCTGCCGCTGGCGCTCCTCTCCGGATTCATCATGACGCTCATCTCCGTGGGCACCGTCGCGGGATTCCCGCTCTTCGCCCCCGCGGTGGCGGCCGAGGGAACCGACGCGTTCGACGCCGTGAGCCGCGGCTTCAGCTACGTGTACTCGCGGCCGTGGCACTATCTGTGGTACCAGGTCGCGGGGTCGCTGTACGGAGTCGTCTGCTCATCGTTCGTCATCCTCTTCGCGATCCTGATGTGCCATTTCGGACTGCAGGCGGGGGCGGCGGGCTTCGACACCTTTGCCGTCGAGGAAACGCCCCAAGCTCCGGCGAGTCCGGCGGACAACGCGACGCCGGCGGAGCGCGACAAGTTCAAGCAGGCGATGGACGCCTGGCACAAGCGCCGCATCGAGCAGCCAAAGGACTTCGAGGAGAAGAACGACCGGTTCCAGGACATCGCGAACACGGCGTGGGCGAAGATCCTCAGTCGCGAACACGCCACGCAGCAGTACGGATGGTGCCCGTCGGATCTTGCGAACAATCTCGACCCGTACGGCCGCCTGATGAACCTCGCGAATTGCATCGTGAAGCCGAACCACATGATGCACGTGGACGCGCTCAACACGAAATTCCACAAGGTCGCGGCGTGGCTCGTCATGGCGTGGCTCGTGATCACGCTCGGGCTCGCGCTGGGCTACATCCCCAGCTACGTGATCTCCCACCAGACGATCATCTACTTCCTGCTGCGCAAGAAGGTGGACGGGATCGAGATGAACGAAGTCTACGAGGAGCCGGAGGAGGGCCGGGGCGGAGAGCCCGTTGCCGCGTCCGACAAGCCCGCGCCGCCGCCCGCAGCCGACGCGAAACCGGCGCCGCCGCCGGAGCAGAAACCGCCTGCGTAGTCCCTGGTCCCTGGTAGTTGGTTCTTAGTCGCGTTGCGCGCGACCCGCTCGCGTCCACAGAGACCGAGGCGCACGTACGACTCCGTGCACATTTCCGACGATCGAAGTGCGATGCGGTCGTGAGGGTCGGTCGTCATACGCGTAGCCGGGGGACAGGACGATGGAAGCAACCATCGATCGCGCTCTCGGTACCTTCGTCGAGGCCGCCCGCAGCTTCGCCAGCAAACGTGCGAAAGCGTCGCGTCGATCCTAGAATGCGCCCGTGCACTGGCTCACTTTTCTCAAGGTGACCGTCGTTTTCATCGCGGTCGTCTATGCGATGAAGAAGAAGGTCCCGATGGGCCTCGCCCTGTCGGGGGGCGGACTCGCGATCGCGCTTCTGATGGGCTTCGGCCCTCGCTGGATCCTCGACCAGCTCGCCGGAGGGGACGCGATCCTCTTCTCGACGCACACCTGCGAGTTCGTGGCCGTGATGGGCCTGACCGTGTCGCTCTCGTTCGTTCTCGAGCGGTCACGGCAGATCGAACGGCTCACCAACGCGTTCCGCACGAGCTTCTCGAATCCGCGCGTGACGCTGGCGACGCTCCCCGCGATCATCGGGCTGCTGCCGATGCCCGGCGGCGCGCTCTTCTCCGCGCCGATGGTCGAGGCGGCGGCGACCGGCACCGGCCTCGACGGCGAGGAAAAGGCCCTCATCAATTACTGGTACCGCCACGTCTGGGAGTACGCGTGGCCGCTCTACCCCGGCATCATTTACTCCGCGCAGCTCATGCACCGCGAGATGCGCGAGGTCGCGCTCGCCCAGTTTCCACTGTGCATCGTGGCGATCGTCGGCGGTTTCCTATTCCTGCGTCGCGCCACCGCTCCTCCCGTCCCTCGCGAAAGCGCCCCGCGCCGTCAGGCGGCGCTCGACATCTTCATCGCGCTTCTCCCGTTCGCGATCATCACCGTCACGCACCTCGTCGCGAAGCTGAACATCGTCGCCTCCGTCGGCCTGGGATTCGGTGTCGCGAGCCTCTGGCTTCTCGGCACGCGCGCGATCGGATTTCGCACGCTCCTCAAGACCGTCTTCGCGAACTGGGGCGTGCTCGAGATGATGCTCATGGGGTACGGCGCGAAGATCTTCGGCGACCTCATGATGCGCGCGGGGGCGATCGACGGCATCTCGGCGCTGCTGCAATCGATGAACCTGCCCGTCATCCTGCTCGCGATCGCGCTCCCGTATGCCGTCGGCTTCTTCGCGGGGATGACAATCGTCTACGTCATGACGGCGCTGCCGGTGCTGCTCACCTTCCCGGAGGTCTCCGCGAATCCGCTGCCGTTCTTCGTCCTCGCGTTCGCGGCCGGGTACTGCGGCACGCTGATGTCCCCCATCCACGCGTGCCTTGTGCTCTCGGCGAAGTACTTCAAGAGCGACCTGCTGCGGCCGATCTATCGCATGGCGCTGCCGTGCCTGGCGCTCGTCCTCACCGGCCTCGCGCTCTTCTTCGTCTACCGGCGATTCCCCATTACCCTTTCGTAGCGAAGAAGATGTCTTCCTTCCACGTCGCGATCGTGTTGTCCTTGTTCACCTGTTTCGCGCGCAGAACGTTGAGCCGCCATGCCCCCGCATAGTCCTTGAACGCACTCGCCGCATACCGATCCTTCAGCGACTTCGGAAACGCGTCGGTCGCCACAGTGACGTTCGATGCCCCATGCGGCTTCGCCACGTTGATGCGCTTCAGGCTGTCGTTCGACGACTCGAAATCGAAGTCCGTCTTCGTAAACACGTAGAGGTTCACGTCGAACACGCCCTGCCGCGACGAGAAGCGCAGCGGGTAGTACGGCTTGTCGCTCTTGAACGAGAGGTGCAGCGGGGGCACGCCGCTCGCCTTCTCGACCGCCTTCTGTCCCTGCTCCGGCACGATCTTCATGCAGAGGAAGGTGAACTTCTTGTCGACGAAGTACGCCATATGATTTTCATCTTCCGTCGGGAAGCCGTTCTTCTTGAGCCATTCGTTGAGGCCGGCGAGCGCCTCGCGGCCGAGTGCGCGCACCGGCTGGATCTCGTATGGCCCGACTTTTACGGCCTTGCCGAATTCGAGGCCTTCCCCGAGATCGCCTTTCGCGGGACCGCGTCCTTTCAAGTCGGGCGGATTGACCTGCGATTCGGCCCACGAGAAGACCTCCTCGAAGAGCTTCGCGTCGCCCACGGCGTACGCGTCCGGCTCGTTCGGAACCGTCACGATCCACGCGAAGCGGTCCGGCATCTTGTCGCCGGTGATCTGGTAATTGATTTTCAATATTAGTTCCTCGCGGCCGTCGGCGTGGAACATCACCGCTTCCTGCGCCGACTGGCTGATCGTCCCCTTGTAGTCCGCCGGCACCATGCAGCACGGTTCGGCGACGGCGCCCGCGACGAGAAGAAGAACGACGAATGCGACGGTAGTTTTCATGGCTCCTCCGTTGACATACTGTACGTCCGAACCCGCACCGTAGGCTCGTCGCTATAATTCGCTGCCAATGCGTCGATCGAAGCTCGCCCGCCGGAGCCTCCTCGCCCTCCTCTATATAGTGTGGGGCGCGGCGGTCGCCTGGTTCTCGATCCTCCCCGCCGCCCTGCGCGCCGGCTTCCTGCACGCGACGATCGAAAGGAAGGTGGGCGAAGCCCTCGGTTGCGCCGTGCGCCTTGGGCAGATCGACTTTCCGAATGGGCGGGAGCTGACGGTCCGAGGAACCACGATCACGCCATCCATGCCGGGGCTCGGCGCCGTCGAAATCGAATCGGTCCGCGTCTCCTTTGCAGGGCTCGCCCCGCTGTCGGAGCTGAGCGAGATCGCGATCGACGGCGTGAAGGCGCGCGTCGATCTGGCCGTCGATCACCTCAAACCGACGGCCGCGCCGCCGGGCGCCCCGCCTTCCACCCCCATCCGGCTTGCCGTGCCGCGAACGCTGCCGACGATCCGCGCAACGCGCGTGTCGATCGACGGCACCGTCGGGGGCGAGGCCGTCTCCCTGCGGGAGCTCGACGTGCGGCTCGAGCGCGACGGCTCATTCGCCGGCACCGGCAGGCTCGCGACGTCGTCCGATCCCGAAATCGACGTCCGCGGTTCGATCACGGATGGGCGAGTGCGGTTCGACCGCCTGAAGATAGGCACGCTCTCCGCGAAGGCCGGCCTCGCAACGCCCGGGGACAAGGACATGACGGGCAACTTCGCTATAGACTCGTTCAAAATACCGCGCGCGCTGCAGTCCGTCCTCGAAGGCGTCACGGGAGTGAAGGCGCGCGGCCTGGTGACGACGAGTCTCGCATTTACGCTGGACGGCACGCGCCTCGCATCGCTCGAGTTCGAAGGCGAGCTCGTGAACTACGAGGTCGAGAAGTCTGGCGTGCGCGTGGCGCACAAGAAGGACCGCACACGCGTGAAGCTCTCGGTGACAACGCACCCCGCGGGAGGCTGGGCGGCGACGGGCACGCTCAGCGACGTCGAGGTGCAGCTCGGCGGCGGGTTCGTCCTGCACTTCCCGCAGGCTGCATACGATGCGCACATCGACGGCGGCCGATCCGCCGGCACGATCCGCTTCGCCGACGCCTTCTGCTCGCAGGGCGAGTTCGAGTCGAGCCGCACGGAAGGGGACCTCGCGTTCGACGTGACGCGCGACGCCGAGAATCGGGTCTTCACCGGATCGACGCGCCTGACGCTGCGTCACGCGGAGATGCTCAGGGGCGAGATCTACCAGGAAGTGGACAAGGATCACGTGCTCGAGCTGCTCCTTGCGGGCCGTTTCGACATCGAGGCCGGCAACTACGAATTCAGGGGGACCGGCGCGTCGCTCGGAGGCGTCGGGAAGATCTCGCTGGACGGAAGCGTGCGCCGCGGCGGGAACGGATTCGTCTACGACGTCGGTATCGAGACCGATGACCTGTCCGCGAAGGAGCTCGCCGCGCGTCTCGCCGCGATGTACTCGATCGAGGATATCACGATGGCAGGGCGCATCCGAGCGAAGGCGCGCCTGACGGGGGAGGCGGGGGAGTACGCGCTCGACGGTCGCGCGACGCTCATCGACGTCGCGATCCGGAAGGGCCCGCTCGCGATTGCGAAGCTCGAGGGGGAGATCCCGCTGATGATCTCGAAGCGTCGCGATTTCGACCGCACGGAGCGGGGCTGGATCTCGTTCGAGGACCTCGTGCCGATGAAGGGGATCTCGCTCGGCAAGCGCCGGCTCGAGGCGGTCGCGCGCACGAATTCGCTGCGGTTCCCCGACACGATATCGTTCGATCTTTTCGGCGGGCGCGCCACGCTCGGTGAGATTGCGATCTGGGACATCGCGAACAGCCCGCACTACGACTTGAAGTGCGGCGCGACGGACATCGACCTGACCCTCCTCGTCAAGTCGTTCGGAAGCGACCGCCGCTTGAAGGGGAGCGCCTCCATCGAACACGGCCCGGTCCTGATCTCGATGCAGCAGGTCACGATCCTGAAGCCCCTGAGGTTGTCGATTTTCGAGGGGATGGCCGAGTTCCAGCACATCCGCGTCCTCAAGCCGGCGGACCCGGTGCACCGCGCGTACCAGATGGGATTCGTGGCGGGCGGGCTGCGGCTGCGCGACATCTGCCGCACGATGACGGAGTTCGGCGCCATCGACGGCGTTGCGGACGCGCAGGGGATGATCGAGCTGCACACGAGCGGCCTACCAAACTGGTTCCAGATCCAGATGCGCACGGTAAAACGCGACGGCGTGGAGCAGATGTGCGACCTGAAGGCGATCCGGGCGCTCGCGCGGGTCATGAGCGGGGAGGACATCGCGGCGCGGCTGCAGGAGCTGCGGACCGACAAGCTGTACTACGACAAGTTCGGGTTCTTCGCGGCGATGGACGTGGACTTCTCGCTCTACCTGCGCGGCTTCTGGTGGCAGCCGCGGGGATCGAGCACCTTCACGGAGGTCCCGATCGAGGATCTGAAAGTGGGCAAGCGGCCGAAGACGCCGGGGCTCGAGTTCCTCATGGTGGGCACGGGGCGTCAGCAGGTAAACATGAACATCGCGAACCCGGGCGTCGGGATCGACTTCAACGATCTGCTCGACAGATTCAAGAAAGTTAAATGATGAGTTCTGGGTTTTGAGTCGTGAGTCGGACCGGCCTCTGATCACTCATAACTCAAAACTCATAACTCGCTGCGTCGTGTATACTCAGACCCCACTTATCTAGGAGAGCGTCATGTTGCGTAGCCTTGCGTTGTCCGCTGCGATCGCTTTTGGCGCAGCCTGTATTCCCGTGACCGTCAACCTCACGTTCGCCTTCCCGCCCAAGGAGATGGAGCAGAAGCTCATCGACATGGAGAAGAAGGTGCGCGAGGTGGAGGACAAGCCGAAGAGCCCCGCGGCCGCGTTCGATCCCGTGGCGGATCAAGACCAGGGGGTAAACATCACCGTCGAGACCCCTGCCATCAAGGAGATCAACGAGCGTCGCAAGAAGCGCGCGGGCGAACTCAAGGGACACTTCGAGGCCGGGCGCGTCGGCGAAGGGAACGACGCCCGAGTCACCGAGCGCGAGACGGGCGATCTCGCCGGCAAGGACAAGGCCGCGTTCAAGAAGCTCGTGAATGCGGAGAACGACGACCGCGAGAATCTCGTCAAGGAGATCCTGAAGGCCAACAAGCTCGCCGACGATCAGCTTGGCAACGTTCGCGGTATCTATGCCCGGGCACTGCGCAAGGTCGCCGCGGTCGGCTGGTGGTTCCAGACGGCCAAAGGGACCTGGCTCAAGAAAACCGCGGAGCACCAGAAAAAACTCGAGAAAGATGAGGAAATCGACCAGTAACCGTCGTTCAATAGAGCGGAGGACGGTTTACCCAAGGGAGATCTCATGAGGGCTCTGGCTGTCGGTCTGGCTCTCGCGCTCGCCCTTCCCGCATTCGCGGACGAGGTCGTTCTCCGAAACGGTTCGCGCTTTGAAGGCAAGGTCAAGGAGAACGGCGACCAGGTCGTGGTCGTCATGGACTTCGGCGAGATCGCCTTCAACCGCAGCGATGTGGTGAAGATCATTCCGGGGAAGTCGTCGATCCAGGAATTCGACAGCAAGGTTACGGAGCTCAAGAGCGACGAGATCGAGGGGCGCCTCAAGCTCGCGATGTGGGCGAAGAATCGCGACTTGAACAACCGCGCGAAGGCGCTCCTGGAGGAGATTCTCGTCATCAATCCGGATCATGCGGGCGCGCGCGCCGAGCTCGGGTACACGAAGGTTGAGGGTCGCTGGCTCACGGCGGACGAAGCGAAGGCCGCGCAGGGGCTCGTCAAGTTCCGCGGCGCGTGGGTGAAGCAGTCGGAGGCCGAGGCGGTGCTCCAGCGCGAGGCCGACCGTTCGGTGGAGGCGGCGCGCGACATGGAACTCGTCACGGCGCAGCGCAGGTTGCTCGAGGCCGAGGCGGACTACGTCAAGGCGAAGGCCGAAGGCGAGCGCGTGCGCACCGAGATCGAACGCGTGAAGCAGGAGTCGGCGCGGCGCTGGGTTCCGATCATGGTCTGGTACGTCAACGACGCGCGTATTCCCGCGGCGCACCACGGCTGCGCGAGCAAGACACCCGTACTGAAGAAATAGCGGATTGTGTTCTGGGGGCGGTTTTTGTCAGGAGGCGGACTCATGCGGACTCTGGCAGCAATAGTGGCGCTGACGCTCGGCGGCGCGGCGCTCGCGCAAGACAAGCCCGACGAAGCCAAGAAGCAGGCGGAGAAGGATGCCGAGACGAAGGCCAAGGCCACGCTCGACAATTTCAGAAACGCGACCAAGAAGGCCAAGGTGAGCGACGATTTCATCGCCGCCCTCAACGGCCTCGGCGACGAGCCGCATGCCCTCATCCTCGCGGAGCTCAAGATCTGGCTGGGCAAGCCCGCACCGGAGGTCCGCCAGGAGGCCGCCGACGAGATCGGCAAGTTCAAGGGGGACGAGAAGGCCGCCCAGACCCTCATCAACTGCGCGAAGGGCGATAAGATGCTCGACGTGCAGGTGAAGTGCCTGCTCGAGGTCGGCAAGATCGGCTGCCGTAAGATCGCGAAGGACCTGCACGGGTTCTGGCAGCACAAGGAGCTCGACATCGCGCGCGAGGCGCTCGACTCCACCGGCGCCTGCAAGGCGAAGGACTCGATCGAGCCGCTCATCCGCTTCCTCGAGGAGAAGGAGGCGGAGAAGGCTCAGCTCGCTCAGCAACAGCAACAGCAGCAGTCCGGTGGCAGCGGCGGCGGCAGCAGCAGCGGCGGCGGCAGCTACGGACCGACGACCCCGGGTCCCGTCACCACGAACCAGAACAACGACCTCGCCGACAAGATCAAGCGCGTGGACGAGCTCATCCCGCGCGCGGTGCAGGCCCTGCAGGACATCAGCGGCGAGAAGTTCAAGATGGCCAAGGAGTGGAAGAAGTGGTGGGGCAAGAGCAAGCAGTTCTTCAAGGAAGAGGGCGAAGAACCCAAGAAGGAAGAAAAGAAAGAAGAGAAAAAGGAAGATAAGAAATAGGCGGGATCTCTGGGGAGGACTATGACGATGCGGATGCTTGTGGCGCTGCTGCTTCTGAGCGGGCTGACCTACGCGCAGGATGACCCGAAGAAGCAGGCCGAGAAGGAAGCCGAGGCGAAGGCCAAGGAGAAGATCGACGCCTTCAAGGCGACGGTCAAGAAGGCCAAGACGAACGACGACTTCATCGGGGCCATCGACGGCCTCGGCGACATGCAGCACCCCCTCATCCTGGCGGAGCTGAAGGCCTGGCTCGGCAAGCCCACGCCGGAGATCCGGCAGGCCGCGGCCGAGGAGATCGGCAAGTTCAAGGGGGACGAGAAGGCCGCCTCCGCGCTCTGCATGATGGCCAAGAACGACAAGATCCCCGACGTCGCGATCAAGTGCCTCCTCGAGATGGGCAAGATCGCATGCAAGAAGACCGCCAGGGAGCTCGTCGGCTTCTTCGCGCGCAAGGAGTGGGAGGTCGCCCGCGAGGCGGTCGACTCCTGCGCCGCGATCAAGAGCAAGACGGTCATCTCGCCCCTGATCACCTTCCTCGAGGACCTCGAGACGGAGAAGGAGCGCGTCAAGCAGGCCCAGAATTCGCAGCAGGCGGGCGGCCAGGGAGGCCAGCTGCCGGGCGGCGGCGGGCAGCTCCCCGGCGGCCAGGCCGGCGGCACGAACTCGCAGACCGACCTGCAGGACCGCCAGAAGCGCGTCGACGAGCTCATCCCGCGCGTCGTTCAGGCTCTCAAGGACATCACCGATGAGAAGCTGAACACCGCCAAGGAATGGCGCAAGTACGAGATGAAGAACCGCGGGTTCTTCAAGGACGACGAGGAGAAGAAGGACGACAAGAAGGAAGAAAAGAAGGACGAGAAGAAGTAGTCGAAACGGAGATCAACACGCCCCCGGTTCCACCGAGCCGGGGGCTTTTTTGTTGGCCGAGCAAACAGAGAAGTAGGAAAACACCGAGAAAGCCGAGTCATCCGAGAGGCGATCTTGGATGGGACGGGAGAACTCCCCAAGTCCTCTCGGTTTTCTCGGATCTCTCGGTGTTGATCCGCTCGGGTTCCTCTTTCTCCCTCTATTCTCTCACGCCGCAGTTTACAGCCTCTCGGAGGTGCCTCATGCGGCGAGTCTGGATCGTGGTCGCCACGGTGTGCGTCGCATCGAGCGCCTGGGCGCAACAGGACGCGAAGGCCGAGGAGAAGGCGGCCGAGGAACGCGCGAAGGCGCGCCTCGTCGAGTTCCGCAAGAGCCTTCGCAAGTGTCAGGAAACCGACCACTTCGTCGACGCGCTCGCCGGACTCGCCAACGAGCCGCACGCCCTCATCCTCGCCGAGCTCAAGCTCTGGCTCGCCAAGCCGCAGTATGAAATCCGGCTCAAGGCGGCCGAGGAGATCTCGAAGTTCACCGGCGACGGCAAGGCTTCCGCAACGCTCATCGCCGCCGCCGTCACGGAAAAGGAGACCGGCGTCGCCACCGCCTATCTTGACCGCCTCCTCGAGATCCGCCATCGCGCGTCCGTACGGAATCTCGCGCCCCTCTTCAACCACAGGGAGAAGATCGTCGCCCAGAAGGCGACCGAGATCGCAGGCGCGTTCCGAACGAAGGACGCCGTCGAGCTTCTCATCGGCCAGCTGTTCAAGCTCGAGGGGGACCGCAAGAAGCACACCACGCAGGACTCCAGCGGCATCAACAACGGACCGGACTTCGGCACTTCGGCCTACGGCCAGCAGGCGGGCGCCATGGAGTCAGCGGCCAAGCGCATCGAGGACATGATCACGTGCACGCGCCAGGCGCTGCTCACCCTCACGAAGCAGCCGTACATGAGCTCGATGCAATACAAGGAATGGTGGGCGAAGGCCAAGACGACGTGGAAGGAACCTGATCCGGAGGATGAAGACTAAATGAAACTTTCACTTGCGATTGCAGTAGCGCTCTTCGTCGGCCTCGCGCAGGTCGACGCCCACGGTCAGTGATGCGGCAGTTCGGGCGGGGGCGGATCCGCTCCCGCGGCGCCGACCGGCGGCGGCAGCCCGACCGGCGGGGGCGGCGGCGAGAAGAGCGGGGGCTCCAAGTCCAGCGGCAGCTCCGGCGGGCAGATGTACGACGCGCTCATCGTCCCGGAGGAGTGCATCACGCTCCGGTACTACCCGGGCGAGATCGACGTCGCGGTCGTCAAGCCCGCGCTCCAGCGCATCAAGAACGTCGCCAAGGTAGACGTCGACGCGTCGCTGCGGCTGATCCTCGTCACCTGGAAGGGCAAGTGCAAGGGGATCCACCAGCTCGAGAGCGCGGCAGCCGCCGCGGGCGTGCCGGCGTACCTCCTCAACCACGCGCATGTCACCGCGACGCTCAAGACGAATCGCGGCTCGAACCTCAACACCCTCTGGTACGGACTGAATGACGTCGCGGGCGTGAAGGGGTCGATCATCACAGGCGCGCAAGTCGAGATCCACTGCGACCTGCAGGATCTCTCGATCACGGGCATCCGCAAGGCGGCAAAGGAAGCCAACGTGGAAGTCGAATTCACGTCGCATCATTGGATCGAGCCCACGCTCTCCGGCGGCGACGTCGAACGCGCCTGTCGCGAGGTCGGACAGCTGAAAGGCGTGGTCCTCGCACGGGTGACGAACGAGAAGCTCGGCTTCTGGGCAATCAAGTCCGTGAAGGACGATCAGCTCAAGGCCGCCGTCGAGCGCTCCGGCTCAACCTGCACCGCGCTCGAGCGGAAGTAGTCGTTCTGCGCACCGATTCCCGCCCAAGCGGTGTCATAGTATAAAGCGGGTTTCGGAGGGGTGCATGGCACGGATCGGGTGTATCGTCTCTCTTCTTCTGTGCGCGTCGACGGCTTATGCGCAGTCGCCGGAGGAGAAGGCGGCCGAGGAGAAAGCCAAGGCGCGTATCGCCGAGTTCAAGAAGTCGCTCGGCAAGTGCCGCGCGGCCGAAGATTACGTCGCCGCGCTCGACGGCCTGGGCAGCGAGCCGCACCCCTTGATCCTCAAGGAGTTGCTGATCTGGCTCGCGAAACCGGCATACGAAGTCCGCATCAAGGCCGCCGAAGAGATCGGCCGGTTCAAGGACGACGGCAAGGCAGCGCTTGCCCTGATCAACGCAACGATCGTCGAGAAGGAAGCGGCCGTCGCAACGGCGTGCCTCGCGCAGGTGCAGGCGATCGGAAGCCGCAAGAGCGCCAAGGCGATTCCGCCGCTCTTCAACCACAAGGATAAGACGGTGGCCATCAAGGCGCTGGAAGTGATCGCAACGATCAAGACGAAGGACACGATCGAGATTCTCATCAACCAGCTGTTCAAGGGCGAAGGGGACAAGAAGAAGCACAGCACGCAGGACGGCACCGGGATCCAGAACGGACCGTCGCAGGGCTCCTCCCAGTACGGTCAGCAGGCGGGCGCCGCCGAGGAGGCCGCGAAGCGCATCGAGGAGATGCTCACCGCCACGCGGCAGGCCCTCATCAATGTCACGAAACAGACCTACATGAGCTCGATGCAGTACAAGGAATGGTGGGCCAAGTCGAAGGCCACATGGAAGGAACCGGAACCGAAACCAGAAGAGGAAGAAAACGAATGAAATCCACGCTTGCGATCGCGGTTGCCTTCTTCATCGGCCTCGCGCAGGTCGATGCGCACGGCCAGTGATGCGGCAGTTCCAGCGGGGGCGGTGCCGCCCCCAGTGGAGGCATGAAGACCGGCGGTGGCGCAGGCGGCGGCAACAACGGCGGCTCCAAGTCCGGCGGCAACGGAATGGGGAGCGGCGTCGAGGAGACGATCATCCCCGAAGAGTGCATCTCGCTGCGGTATTACCCGGGCGAAATCGACGTCGCCGTCGTGAAGCCCGCTCTCGCCCGCGTGAAGGGCGTGCAGAAGGTCGAGATCGACGCGAAGCTGCACCTGGTCCTCGTCACGTGGAAGGGAAAGTGCAAGGGGATCAACCAGCTCGAGACCGCGGCGGCCTCGGTCGGCGTCCCCGCCTATCTCGTCAACCACTCGCACGTGTACGCCGCTCTCAAGACCGCTCGCGGCTCCAATCTCGACGAGCTCTGGAACGAGCTCTTCGACGTGGCCGGCGTGAAGGGTTCGATCATCACGGGCGGCCAGATCGAGATTCACTGCGATCTGCAGGACCTGTCGCTGAGCGGCATGCGCAAGGTCGCGAAAAAGTCGGGCGTCGAGCTCGATTTCACGTCGCACAACTGGATCGAGCCCTCGCTGACGGGCGGCGACGCGCAGTCGGTCGCTGACTCGGTCGTCGGGCTGAAGGGCGTGCTCTTCTCGCGCGTGAAGGAAGAAAAGCTCGGCTTCTGGGCGCTCAAGTCCGTGAAGGACGAGCAGATGAAGGCGACGATCGAAAAAGCGGGGGCGACCTGCGGGGAGCTGAAGCGGCCGTAGCCGCAGGATTGGGATCGGGATTCGAGGGACGCTACTTCTCCAGCTCTCGCACGATACGGAAGCCGGTGTTCGCCGCGGTCGTCGTCGCCCCACCCCAGTAGCGCGCCGCCGAGTGGTAGTGCGAAACGAGCCGGTCGCCGAACGATCCGCCACACTCGTGCCGGAAGTGCTCATCGACCGCGTCGAGGCACCACTCGCGCATGCTCCCCGCCAGATCACGCACCCCGTACGGGCTCTCGTCGGCGGCGAACGTCCCTACCGCCTCGATCCGCGGATAGCCGTCGGGACGCTCGCCGGACCACCACCCCTTGGTAAACGTCCAGTCGAACACGTCGCCCCACGGGAACGCTCGTTCATCAACCCCGCGCGCCGCCTTCTCCCATTCGCCGACCATTGGCAGGCGGTAGGTCACGAGTTCGCCCGCCGCGCGCGCCCGCTCCGTCAACCAGCGACAATACGCGTCCGCATCCTCCCAAGACACGCCGAACACCGGCCAGTCGGGATGTTCGCTGTCGAGCGACCGGGTGGACGCCGTCGGCACCTTGCACACGAACGCGCCCGGCCCGATCCGCATGAGACGCCGCTGCGCCTCCTCCAGCTCGCCGTGCGCGAGCAGATCGTTCAGGAACGCGATGTACTCCGCCATCGTCACCTCGTAACGGCCGATGAACAGATTTCCCGTCTCGGCCTCCTCGCGCGACTGCCCGTCGTGCGCCCCTGGATCGCCGCCGCTGATGAACGGTCCGCCTGGCACGTAGACGAATCCCGCCCCGATCTCCGCGTCCGAGTAGAGGACGACAGACGCGGCCTGATGCGTTCCGCGGCCCACGAGCACGGGGTAGCGCGTGTCGCGGCATCCCTCCTTGCGTAGCACGACGAGATAGCGCCCGCTCGGCAGCACGAAGCAGCCGATGGGGGTCGTGGCGAGCCGGTTGAAGTCGCCGAAGTCGAGAGGATAGGCGGTCGTGCCGCCCCGGGGCTCCGTGTCCGGTCTGCGCACTGCCCGGCTGCGCACGCCGTACGGCAGAGGGAGGAAGCGACGGTCCGAACCCTCCTCGTAGCGGAAGAGGTACGCCTCGGCGCCGGCCGGCGTCGTCACCAGCTCGAGCGTGCCTTCGCGCGCGAACCTCGGCGCCAGCGTGCCGTCATCGAACATTCGCGACAGCTGTTCGCTCACGTTCATCGCCTCGCGATCGCCGCGCCGCTCCGCACGCTCGAAGTCGGCGAAGTGGATCGCCGCCATCGCCGCGCGCGCCTCGCGGTTCGCCGGGTCCACGGCGACCGCGGACGTAAACTCCGACATCGCGAGCAGGCGGGTCGACTCGATGCGTTCCCGCGTGGCCGCGATCTGCCGCGCGGCGTCCCAGAGCGGCCGTTTGCGACGGACGTCCGCGTCGTGTGGAATGGACTCCTCCAGCCTGGCCTCCACCGCCTTCAGCTGGTCCAGCTCACGCGCGAGGCGCGCCGCGTCGGCGAGGGCTTCGCGCCCGCGAGCGACGTGCGCCGCCGCCGCTTCCCGGCGCTCCGCAGTCCGCTCCGCAGCCTGCCGGAGGCCGAATCCCGTGGCGACAAGGGCGCACGCCGCGAGCACGAGGCACGCCGCCCCGAGCGCCGGACGTCGCCGCATCCACTTTGCGGCACGCACCACGCCGGCCACGGGGCGCGCTTTCACAGCCTCGCCGCGGAGATGCCGCCGGACGTCGTCCGCGAATTCGCGGGCCGACGTGTACCGCCGCGCCCGGTCCCTTTGCATCGCCTTGAGGACGATCGTCTCCGCGTCGCGATGGATGCGCGGGTCACGCTGCCTCGGTGACGCCGGTTCTGCCGTGCGAACGCGTTCGAGCACCTCAAGGGCGGACGATCCCGCGAACGGCGCGGAGCCCGTCAACAGATCGTAGAGCGTCGCGCCGAGCGCGTAGATGTCGCTGCAGGCATCGCCCCGCCGGCCCGCCGCGCACTCCGGCGCCATGTACGCCGGCGTCCCGAGGACGGTTCCGGACTGCGTCAGCTCGTGCTCGCTTCCGACGTGCCGCGCCAGCCCGAAGTCCATGACGCGCACCCGTGCGTCGCGGCCCATCATCAGGTTCTGCGGTTTGAGGTCGCGATGCACGATTCCCGCCGCGTGGGCCGCATGGATCGCGTCCGCCGCGTCGGCCATCGCTTCGAGGATCCTGCGCGGTTCGAGCCGCAGGCGCGCGAGCGTGTCCCCGTCCACGTACTCCATCGCGATGAAGGAGTAGCCGTCCTGCGTCCCCGCCTCGAAGATCTGCGCCACGTTGGGATGCTGCAGCCGCGCCGCCGCCTTCGCCTCGGCCGCGAAGCGCGACGCTTCGTCCGCGGCGAGATCGCGCACGCCGATCTTGAGCGCAACCGTGCGGTCCAGACGACCGTCGCGCGCGCGGAAGACGATGCCCATGGCGCCGCGGCCGATCTCGGCCACGAGTTCGTACGGACCGAACAGCTGCCCCGCCAGTGGCCGCGCCGGGGCGGTGATGATTTCGCGAAGATGGCGCAAGACCCGCGATGATTCCACGCTCACGGCAACACTAGCCCTCAAAAAGACGCGCGCGCTCCCGCCGCAGTGCACCGTCGTCGGCCACCGAGTGGCGCAGCACTTCGTCCACGCAGGCTCGGAACCGGCGGCGCGCGTGCGCCAGGAAGTTCGTCACGTCGGTTTCCTTCACCCCCAACTCGTCCGCCAGCGTGCCGTACGACGCCTCGCGGTCATCGCTGAGATCGTAGGCCTCGAAGATCCGAAAATAAATGTCGCGTTTCTCTTTAGCGTAAACGTCGCGCAGCCGCCGCACCGCTTCGTCCACCACCGCGCGCTCCCACGCGCGGTCGAATTCGGCCTCCGGTCACGTTCCGCCGGAGACCGCCTCCTCCTGGAGGGGCAGCAGGTCGGTCCCGCCGCCGCGCTTCAGGGCCCGGTCGGCATCGTGCCGGTTGCGCAGGAAATTCTCGAGGCAGCGGCGCAGGAAGGTCCGGAAGCTCCCCGCCTCGGGCGTCACGCGCGCCAGGAAGGGGCGCGTCAGGAGGTCGGCAAAGAAGGCCTGCGTCAGGTCCTTCGAATCCTCGTTCGTCTTCCCCCAGTGCCGCCGCACGTGCGCGTAGACCGGCTTCCAGTAGATGCGCACGAGATCCTCGAGCGACTCGCGCCCATTCGCCACCCCCTCCCGTGCGCGCAGGACGAGGGACCAGCGCGTGGCGCCGAAGCGCGTCTCATCACCGCCGATTGTCGTCCAGGTGTCTCGCATGTCCATTTCCCGGTAAAGGAATTCGCAATCTTCCTTTTTGAGATGCTGCAAACAACTCACTGTGGAGGATCGATGAAGACACTGACGACGGTAGCCATCCTGTGCGGCGTGTTCGCCGCGGTCGCGAATACCCCTGCCTACGGGCAGTGATGCTGCGGCGAGGCAGGCGGAAGCGTGTCTTCCGCGCCGAGCAGCGGCGGCAAGTCGGGTGGGGGCGGCGGCAACGTTCCGTACGACGAGATGGTCATTCCTGAGGAATGCCTGGCGCTGCGGTACTACCACCGCGAGATCAACCCCGCGGTCGTCAAGACGTCGCTCTCGAAGATCAAGAACGTCACAAAGGTGGAGGTCGATGAGAAGCAGCGCCTGATCCTCGTGACGTGGAAGGGGAAGTGCAAGGGGATCGCGCAGCTCGAGTCCCTCGCGGCCGCCAGCGGCGTGCCGGCACACCTCATGAACCACACGCACGTGTACGCGGCGCTCAAGACCGGGCGCGGGTCGAATCTCGACACGCTCCGCAGCGGCATCAACGAACTCAGCGGCGTGCGCGGTTGCCAGGTCGTCGGCGGACAGCTTGAGATCCACTGCGATCTGCAGGACCTCTCGATGGACGCGATCCGCAAAGTGGCGAAGGCCGCCCACATTGAACTTCACTTCACGTCGCACCTCTGGTTCGAGCCCGCAATCACGGGCGGCGACCTGGAGAAGATGCAGAGCGAGCTCCTCGCGGTGCAAGGCATCGTCGTGGCCCGCGTGAAGGACGAGCAGCTCCTCGGCGTCTGGGCCATCAAGGCCACGAAGGACGAACAGGTGAAGGCGGCGGTCGAGAAGGCCGGCGCCACGTGCACCGCGGTCGCGAAGCCGTAGGAGGACCTTATGAAGCCCACGTTGATTGTGACGGCAGTCCTGGGCCTGGCGATGAGCGCGTGGGCCCAGTCGGATACGAAGTCGGACCCGAAAGCCGCGGAGAAAGCGATCGAAAAGGCGGCCGAGGACAAGGCGAAGGCGCGCATCGCCGAGTTCCGCAAGGGACTCAAGCCGTGCCGGACGCCCGAGGAGTTCGCAACCGCGCTCGACGGGCTCGGCGACGAGCCGCACACGCTGATCCTGAATGAACTGAAGATGTGGCTCGCGCGCCCCGACGTCACCCTCCGCACCGCAGCGGCGAAGGAGATCGGCAAGTTCAAGAAGGACGCCAAGGCGGCCGGCGTGCTCCTCGCGACAGCCCAGACCGAAAAGGATGGCGACGTTGCGTTCGCGTGCCTCTCCGGGATCGAGGACATCAACTGCCGCGCCAGCGTGAAAAACATCCCCACGCTCTACAAGCACGGGGACATCGATGTCGCCAAGAAGGCCGTGGAAGTCACGGGCGATTTCGGCACCAAGGAGGCGATCGAGATCCTGATCAATCACCTCTTCAAGCTCGAAGGGGAGAAGCGCAGTCACTCCACGAACGATGCGTCGGGGATTCAGAACGGTCCGGCCCTCGGATCATCCGAGTATGGCAAGCAGGCCGGCCAGGCGATGAGCGCGTCCGAACGCATCGAGGCGATGCTGGTCACGACGCGCAAAGCCCTCATGGTCGTCACGAAGCAGCCGCTCACCGGCTCGATGCAGTACAAGGAATGGTGGGCCAAGGCGAAGGCCAACTGGCAGGACCCGGAAGAGGACTCGGATTAGGGCGACGAACTACCGAGACGCCTCCCGCGGACGAGCGGGGGGCGTCTTGTTTTTTGCCTGAGAAGGCTCCGGGCGACGTCAGAATAGTAGTGAAAATGAGAGCCTTGGCCGTCGTCATCCTCGCCGCGCTGCCGGCGCTGGCTCAGGACCGTCAGGACGAACCGGTCATGCGCGAGTACGACCTGGGCGAACTCCTGCGGCCGTTCGCCGATCGCCCCGCGCCGTACATCGGGATGCTCTGCGGCGTCCTTGCCGATGGCGCCGTCGAGAGCGACGTGCGGCCGGTCGAACGGCCGGCCGTGTCCGTCCTTTCGACGGAAACCGCGGGCGAGCTTCTCGCGGCCCTGACCTGCGTGGAATGGGGCGAGGAAGACTTGTCGTTCGGCGCCGAGCACAAGGTCATGGCGCGGCACACGCCGGACGTTCACAAGCGTCTCACCCGCATCATCGCATCATTGAAGTCCCGGCTGGCGCCCGAGATCGCCGTCGATGCGACAATCGTCGATCTCACGCGCGAGTCGCTCGGCAGCGTGGTCGACGGAGCGCAGGCTGTACTGACAGACGCCCGCACCGCACGGCTGCACCAGCTGATCAAGGACGGCCTCGACGCGGCGACGCCGCGACGGATGCGACTGTCCGCCCTGCCGCGCCAGCGCGTACACGTGGCGGCCATCGAAGAATCCGCTTACCTCGCAGACGTGGACATCACGCCGCTCGACGGAAAACAGCTCTACAAGCCGGTGACGGCAACGCTACGCACCGGTCTTACCCTCGAGATCGAGCCGTCACTCATGGGCAGTTCCGTCGCCCTGACGTATACGATGGCGGCTGCGACGCCGCAAGATGTCGACACGCTTGTGACCGTCGCGGACACGACGATTCAGCTGCCGCGCGTCCGCCGAACGGTGCTCGCGGGCGGACTTCTCATTCCGAATACTTCGACGGCGTTCGCGGGTGCGGTACCCGTGCCCGGAAAGCCGGGATGGATGCGCGCCCTGTTCCTGCGCCCGCAGATCGACGTCGGCGCGGCGAAGGAGAATCCAGAGGAGCTCGCGGTCGAGTGCTGGCCGATTCAGCCGCTTCTCGCCACGGAGAATCCGGAAAACCAGGACGCGAAGAGCGAACGCTTCCAAACACTGCTCAGGGAATCGGTCGAACCGGGCACTTGGAACGAGGATGCGGGGACGTTCACGCGCATCGCCGACGGTATCCTG
This sequence comes from uncultured Planctomycetales bacterium, assembly GCA_964468745.1. Lineage (GTDB taxonomy): Bacteria > Planctomycetota > MHYJ01 > MHYJ01 > JACPRB01 > JACPRB01. The sequence goes on from CAYXVY010000140.1 coordinate 77,476, forward strand.
CTCGCACGCAACGAACGGCCCGTGCTGAAAAAGGTGTGGGAGTGGCTCTCGGCGCGCGTCGCGAAGGAGCGCGCACACGTCTGCGTCGAGCTCGCGCTCGTGAAGACGGCAACCGCATCCCTCGGCGAGGGCACGCTCGGCGAACCCCTCTCGGCACGCACGGTGGAGAAACTCCTGGTTCGCGCGCGCAAGGGGAACGACGCGTCGGTGCTCTGGGAGTCGACGGCGAGCGCCGCGAGCGGAACGCGCGTGCAGTTTTCCGATCGCGTGCGCAGGCCGGTCGTGACCGCGTACCCGGTCGATCAGGGAGCGCCCGAACCGCTCGTCACGATCGTGGAGTGGGGCGCGGTCGGCGCGCTGACGCCGGTGGCGCCTCGCGAGACCGGCGGTCGCATCCGGCTGGAGTCGATCGAGTTCGAGTTCGCGTCGGCGACGGAGCCGTTCCCCACCGTGGCCGGCCCCGGCAAACTGCTCATCCACCTGCCGAAGATCTCCCGCGCCACGTTTTCCGTGCAGCCGGAGGTCGAGCCCGGGGTCTGGACGTCGATCGGCCTGGCGTCGGTCGAGAAGGACGCCCTCGTGCTCCTCGCGCGCGCCTCGGCGCCGTGAGATACTAGCCCGGTGCGACTTCGACTCCGCATCACCCTGCCGTTCGTCCTTCTGTTCGTGGGCGCGTATGTTGCGACAGCCTTCGTCACGATCACGCTCGTAGCCAGTGCGGTGGAACGTCGGCTGGTGACGCAGACTGAGAATCTCGCGGCCGTCCTGCGAGGGATTCCTTCGACCGCCGATCCGATGCTCGGCTACATCAAGCGCGCGTACGGGGCGGACGTCTTCATCATCGACAACGACACAGTCGTCGCGGGTACCGCGTCGTGGAACGCCGCGCGGAAGACCGAGGTCGGAGGCCTCCAGCCCGATGGAACGATCGTTGCCGTCGTCAGTGATTCGCGTCGGCTTGCGATGGTTTACGACCCCGCGGTGGTGTCGCGGGAGAAATCCGAGGCGGTGCGGCCCGTGGCGATCCTCGCCGGCGGCGTGCTTCTCCTCGTGCTCCTGATCGGATACGTCACCGGCTCGACCGTGGCACGCCCCCTCGAGCGTCTCGCGGAATCGGCGCGCGAGATCACGTCGGGAAAGACGGACGTGTCGCTTCCCCCCGTCGGCGAAGGTGAGGTTCGCGACCTCGCGGAGGCGCTCAACCGGATGCTCGACGCGACGCGCCGCGGCGAGCGCCTGGCGACGATGGGACAGATGGCCGCAAGCATCGCGCACGAGATCAAGAATCCGCTTTCGGCAATGAAGATGACCGTTCAGATGCTCCGCGAGGAGAAGGCGGGGCCCGCGCGCGAGCCGTACGACGTCATCCTTCGCGAGATCGCGCGCCTCGAGCTGGCCGCCAGCGAACTCTCCGCCGCGGGACCACGCCCCCTCGTCCGCGAACGCGCAAGGCTGGATCGCATCATCGACGATGTGCTAGAACTCATGCGCCGCCAGCTGGAGCACCTGCGCATCGACGTGACGCGCTCGTTCGAGCCGGCGCCGGAGGTCGATGTCGATATCGACCGCTTCAAGCGTGTGGTGATGAACCTCGTGCTCAACGGGACGCAGGCGATGCCGCAGGGGGGACGCCTCACACTCGCGCTCGCCCCGCGCGACGGTCGAGTGCGGCTGTCGGTCGCGGACACCGGCCCCGGCATCCCCGCCGAGATGCGCCCGCGCGTCTTCGAGCCGTTCGTGACGACGAAGGCGGACGGCGTCGGCCTCGGCCTCGCCCTCACAAAGCGCATCGTCGAGGACCACGGCGGGGCGATCGGATTTGACACTTCGGAGAAAGGCACCACCTTCTGGGTGGAGGTGCCGCACGGCTAGCATCCTCGTCATCGACGACGAACAGTCGATCATCTGGGCGTTCGAACGCTTCATCACGACCCTCGGCCACCGCTTCCTTTCGGCGCCCACGGCCGAACAAGGGGTGGACATCGTCAAGCGCGAGAAGCCAGATCTCATCATCCTCGACGTGAAGCTCCCCGGCATGGACGGGCTCGCGGCCCTCGAGCAGATCCGCAAGCACGACGCGCACGCGCGTGTCATCGTCATCACCGCGCACGGGTCGCTCGACACGGCGGTCCGCGCAACAAAGCTCGGCGCCGTCGAATATCTCGCCAAGCCGATCGACCTCGTCCGCGCGAAACAGCTCATCGAGTCGGCGCTCGCGAACACGCCGGCAAACCGCGAGGTCGAGAAGCTCCGCGGCGAGGTGGGCGCGCTCAGCCAGGTCATCGGCAAGACCCCCGCCATTCAGGACGTCTTCAAGAAAGTGGCCGCGGTGTCCGACAGCGATGCGACCGTGCTCCTGATCGGCGAGAGCGGCACCGGCAAGGAGATGCTTGCCCGCG
>CAYXVY010000141.1:0-5307 GCA_964468745.1 uncultured Planctomycetales bacterium
ACAAGCGCCTTCCGACGCGCGCCTGCACGTTCATTCCCGGCCCAAGTTCCCTCAGAGTCATTTCCCATACCGATGAATGGGAAGAAATCCGGGAAATGGCAGCGGGAATCCGCTCGGGATTGCTCGAAAGTTGAGAAACCGCGGCGGGTGTCGGCGTCGTCGGATCGCCTCAGGTTGTTTCGATCGGTCGTCATACTCCTGACTCGTAAGAAATTCCGAAGATGTCCGTCGAAAAGACGATTCGAGGGCGCAGAAAAGTGAAATAGTCCCTGCGTGATGCGCGGCATCCGGCAGGCGGCGCGGCGGCCGAGGAGGAGATGCGGCTCCTGTTCGGCGACAGCGCTTGACCGCCGGTGCCGGAACGCCCGCCGGCGACGATTCCCCCGCCGCGCGGAAACTGAAGCGGCAGCTGAAGCTGGGCAAGCGCCCGTAGGTCGCGTCGCGCCCATACGCGCTGCCGAAATACTATTCACTCACAGGGGCTGTGCGCCTGGCGACGGCGAACCGAGTTCGTGCGCAGCAAACGAGCAACCGCATGACCGACGCATGACTCGCTCGGCTACGAAGCGAAACGCGCGTGAATGCCAGGAGCAGATCGGCCACTGCACTCCCGGCTTCGCAAAAAGAAACAGGCGCGGTTCGTCACCGCGCCTGTTCTGTCGGTTTCCTGCGGCGAAACCGGCCGTCGTGTCAAGTCGCTTGGACCATCTCATCACGCTCCTCTTGATGCAAGGGTGCGTGTCAAATCGGAAATGTGGGGCTGGGGGGACTCGAACCCCCACACCCGTTGCCCGGTACCGACTTGACACGCCGGCGCGTCTACCGGTTTCGCCACAGCCCCTACGTGTTCCACAGCTGTCCTGCGAGTCGTCTGGAAACCAATCGACGCGACCCATGTCTCACTGTGCGCAAGCGGCGTGCCAATGAGTGCGTCCGCAACCGCATGAGAATCAATCCGATGCAATGTGCCCTCAAGCGACACAGCAAACTTGTTTCCCTGAGAAACGCGGACGTTTCCCTGGGTAACATCAAGATCCCTCTGCGAGGCACCCCGTTCATGCCGCATCCTGAACTCCCTTGCGGGGGCGGAGCGGGTCCCTGTCGAATCGCTTCGACACCCCGCGCGCGTGTTGCTACCCTGTGACCAGCCGATGCCCGAATTCGTCCACCTGCACGCCCACAGCGAGTACTCGCTGCTCGACGGCGCCAACCGCCTCGGCGACATGTGCCGACGCGTGAAGGACCTCGGCATGAAGTCGATCGCCCTCACCGATCACGGCAACCTCTTCGCCGCCATCGAATTTCACGAAGCGGCGATCACGCACGGCGTGAAGCCGATCCTCGGCATGGAAGCGTACGTCGCCCCCCGCCTGCACACCGACCGGAAGGACATCCGCGGCATCAAGGAGGCCAACTATCACCTCACCCTCCTCGTCCGCAACGAGAAGGGATACCAGAATCTCAAGAAGCTCTCGTCGATCGCCTACCAGAAGGGCTTCTACTACAAGCCCCGCATCGACAAGGAACTCCTCGCCGCACATCACGACGGACTGATCGCGCTCTCGGGGTGTCCGAACAGCGAGTTCGGCCACGCGTGCCGAGCGGGCGATCTTGAAAAGGCGACGAAGGTCGCGGACGAATACCGCTCGATCCTCGGCGCCGAAAACTTCTACCTCGAGATGCAGAATCACGGTCTCGAGGACCTCGAGCGCCCCATTCGCGAGAGCGCCGCCCGCATCGCGCGCGATCTCAACTTGAAACTTGTCGCGACGAACGACGCGCACTACCTCAACAGGGACGACGCGAAGTCGCACGACGTCCTCCTCGCCATCTCGACGGGACGCCAGGTCAACGATCCCGACCGGCTCCGCTACGACGCGCCGGAGTTCTACATCAAGTCGCCCGCGGAAATGGCCGCGCTGTTCCCCGACCAGCCCGACGCCCTCAAACATTCCGTCGAGATCGCCGAACGCTGCAACCTCGAGATGCGCTTCGGCGACATCCACATCCCGAAGTTCGAACTCCCGAAGGGTGAGGAGAGCTACACGTCGTACCTGCGCAAGCTCTGCTTCGACGGCGCGCAGCGGCGCTACCCGGACGTCACCGACGCGATTCGTCAGCGCCTGGACTACGAGATCTCCGTCATCGAGAAGCTCGGATTCGCGAGCTACTTCCTCATCGTGTGGGACCTGAGGCGCCACGCGATCGAGAACGGCCTCCGCGTCGGCCCGGGCCGCGGCTCGGCCGCCGGCTCCCTCGCGAGCTACTGCCTCAGCATCACGAACATCGATCCGCTGCGCTACGACCTCATCTTCGAGCGCTTCCTCAACCCCGCGCGCAAGGAGATGCCGGACATCGACCTCGACTTCTCGAACGAGGACCGGCAGAAGGTCATCGATTACATCCGCGTGAAGTACAGCCCGGAAAACGTCGCGCAGATCATCACGTTCGGCACGATGAAATCGCGCCTCGTGGTGCGCGACGTCGGCCGCGCGATGGGCATCGACCTCAAGACGATCGACCAGCTCGCGAAGAAGATCCCGAAGGTCATCGACATCACGCTCGCCGAAGCGTTCAAGCAGGAACCCGACATCCCGAAGATGCTCGAGGCGGAGCCCGTGCTCAAGGACCTCTGGGAGACGGCCACGCGGCTCGAGGGCCTCTGCCGGCACGCCGGCACGCACGCCAGCGGCGTGGTGATCAGCGACCTCCCGCTCGTCGAGCACGTGCCGCTGTACGTCGCCGACGAGAGCGTCATGACGCAGTACGACATGAACGCGCTCACGAAGCTCGGGATCCTGAAGATCGACGTCCTCGGGCTCGAAACGCTGACGGTGCTCGACCGCGCCGTGAAGCTCGTCGCGAAGACGAAGGGCGTGACGATCGTCATCGACAAGATTCCGCTGGACGACACGAAGACGTTCGAAATGCTCGGCCGCGGCTCCGTGAAGGGCGTCTTCCAGATGGAGACGTCGCGCGGCATGCGCGAACTCGTCCAGCAGATGAAGCCCGACCGCATCGACGAGATCATCGCGACGATCGCGCTCTTCCGCCCGGGCCCGCTCGGCTCCGGCATGGTCGAGTCGTACGTCCGCCGCAAGCACGGACAGGAGAAGATCGAGTACGACCACGCGCTCCTCGAGCCGATCCTGAAGGAGACGTACGGCGTCATCCTCTACCAGGAACAGGTCATGCGCATCGCGAACGTGGTCGCAGGCCTGACGATGGCCGACGCCGACGCGCTGCGCAAGGCGATGGGAAAGAAGAAGGTCGAGATCCTCGCGCCCTATCGCGAGCCGTTCATCGCGGGCGCGAAGAAGAACGGCGTGAGCGAGGAGACGTCGCGCAAGATCTTCGACCAGATGGCGTACTTCGCCGGCTACGGCTTCAACAAGTCGCACTCCGCCGCGTACGGCATCATCAGCTACCAGACCGCCTACATGAAGGCGAACCACCTCGTCGAGTACATGACCGCGCTCATGTCGTGCACGATGGGCAACACGGACAAGATGGCGGAGTACATCGAGGAGTGCCGGCAGCTCGGGATCGAGGTCGAGCCGCCCGACGTGAACACGAGCGAGGTCGACTTCACCGTCGACGGCCCGAAGATCCGGTTCGGCCTCGGCGCCGTGAAGGGGGCCGGCGAGAAGGCGCTCCAGCACATCGTCGAGAAGCGCGCGTCGGTCGGCCGATACAAGGGGATCTACGATTTCTCCGAAGCGAACGCGGGGCACGTCGATCAGAAGACGGTCGAGGCGCTGGTCAAGTGCGGAGCGTTCGATTCGACCGGCCAGCGCCGGGCGCAGCTCATGGAGGTGCTCGAATCGGTGATGCGGATCGGCGCGATGAAGAAGGAGGACAAGGCGAGCGGCCAGCTCACCTTCTTCGAGTCGAGCATGAGCACGAGCGCGTACCCCGCGCTGCCCGAGACGCCCGAGTGGTCGCAGGACATGCTGCTCGCGTTCGAGCGCGAGGCGCTCGGATTCTACGTCTCCAGCAATCCCCTCGTGCGCTACGAGGAGGAGCTGCGGACGTATTCGTCGTCGACGATCGACAAGCTGGCGGACCTGGAGGACGGCGCGGAGGTGACGATCGGCGGCATGCTCGCGGGGCTGCGCACGATGATCACGAAGACGGGCCCGAACAAGGGCAACCGCTACATGCTGATGAAGGTCACGGACCTTACGGGGTCGTGCGAGGCGGTCGTCTTCTCGGCCGAGTTCGAGCGATGCCGCGAGATGCTGGTCGACAACGCGATCCTCTTCCTCACAGGCCGCGTGAGTTTCCGCAACGAGACCCCGGGGCTTCGCGTGGGCAACGCGGTGCCGATCGAGCGGGCGCGCGAACAGCTCACGTCGCGGCTCATCATCACGCTGCCGCCGGCGGCGAACGAGGCGGCGATGCTGACGCGCCTGCGCGAGATCCTCGCGGCGCATCCGGGGCAGGTCCCCGTCTTCTTCGAAGTGACCGTCGAAGGGGGCCACAAGGTCCACATCGCGGCTCCGAACAACCAGTTCGTCTCACCCTCCGACGCCTTCCGTGCCGATATATCTGAGGCGCTGGGCGACGGCCATGTGCGCTTCGCGGGCAAGTCCGCGAGCGAGCTGTCGCCGGGGAGAGCGCCGTACGTGGCGAGAGGAAACAGATAGCGCCCTGATCCCGACCCCAATCCCGATCCCGATCAGGCGGGGGAAACCGGCATGGATGACTGGAAAATCGAGAAGCGGAAGTCCGGCTGCAACGTCTGCGGGCGCGCGTTCGAGAGCGAAGAGCGCCACATCTCGGCGATCACGCAGGTCGAGGGCGGCCACTTCGGGCGGCGCGACCAGTGCATGGAGTGCTGGGCGAAGAAGACCGAAGAGCCCTTCTCCTTCTGGTCAACGGCGGCGCCGGTACGCGAGCAGCGGCGCCTCGAGGACATCGTCGCGATGCTCGAGTTCTTCAAGAAGCTCATCGCGCAGCCGACCGAAGACGACACCCGTCACAAGATCATGTACCTCACGGCTCTTCTCCTCATGCGCAAGAAGCGCGTGAAGGCGGCGGGCAACCGCACGCACGACGGCCGGAACTGGCTCGTCCTCGAGAAGTCGTGGGACGGCGAGAAGATCGAGATCGTGGATCCGCCCATCGCCGACCCGGAGCTCGAATCGCTCAAGCTCGAGATGGAGCGGCTGTTCAACGTGGAGCTCTCGGGCGATCCCGTTGTGCAGGCCGACCCGGCGACGGCCTGACGGAATCAACACCGAGAGAGCAGAGGCAACCGAGAAGGCCCTCTGTGCGGATCTGCAGCGTGCCTCAGTCGTTGCA
>CAYXVY010000142.1:0-13978 GCA_964468745.1 uncultured Planctomycetales bacterium
CGTCGTCGTCGCGTTGCGGATCGCGGGGCCCCCTGCGATGTTCGGATACGCGCCCCGTTCGCGCGCGAGTTCCGATGACGCCTTGCGCGATTCGTCCTGTACGAACGCGCCGACCGACCGCGCCAGTGCGAGCGCCTCGGGCGCGTCGTACGGGACGCCCAGCTTGAAGAGCATATCGGCCCACCCCATGAGGCCAAGGCCGATTTTCCGGTTGCCGCGCACGATCTTCTCGATCTGCGGCTTCGGGTAGCGATTGACATCGATCACGTCATCCAGGAAGCGGACGACGAGCCGCACGGTCGCGCCGAGTCGCGACCACTGAACGCGGCTTTCGGGGGTCGTTGCGGGACCTTCGTCCACGTAGCGCGCGAGGTTGATCGAGCCGAGGTTGCAGGCTTCGAACGGAAGCAGCGGCTGTTCGCCGCACGGGTTGGTCGCTTCCATCGGCCCGAGGTGGGGCGTCGGGTTTGCCGCATTGATGCGATCGATGAAGACGATGCCGGGCTCGCCCGTCTCCCACGCGCGCCGGCAGATCAGGTCGTATACGTCGCGCGCGCTCCACGCCTTGTCCGCGTATCCCGCGAAGCGCCCCTCGGCGTCGCGCACCTTGTCGCGAAGCGGTCCGCGGCGCGACGAGTGCGGATCGACGACTTCGTGCTGCTTGTCTTCGCGCACGGCCTTCAGGAACGCGTCGGTGAGGGCGACCGACAGGTTGAAGTTCGCCATCTCCCGAGGATCGGACTTGATATTTATAAAATCGACGATGTCGGGGTGGTCCACGCGCAGCATCCCCATGTTTGCGCCGCGGCGGAATCCCCCCTGGTGGATCGCCTCGGTGGCGCTGTTGAAGACGCGCATGAAGCTGACGGGCCCGCTCGCGCGTCCCCCGCTCGAGGCGACGATGGATCCCTCCGCGCGCAGGCGTGAGAACGAGAATCCGGTGCCGCCGCCCAATTGGTGGATCACCGCGGTGGCGCGAATCGCGTCGAAGATGCCGTCCTCGTCCGCCGTTTGCAGCGCGTCGGCGACTGGGAGAACGAAGCACGCGAAGAGCTGGCCGAGTTCGCGTCCGGCATTCATGAGAGCAGGTGAGTTCGGCAGGAAGTCGAGCGCAACGAGTGAGCGATAGAAGCGCTCCGCGACGGATCGTGCGTCGCCCCCGTGGGGAGTTTCCGCCTGCGCGACGTGCCACGCCACGCGCCAGAGCAGGTCCTCCGGCGACTCGATCGTCCTGCCCGCGGAGTCGCGGGCGAGGTAGCGCCGCCGCAACACCGCAAGAGCGTTGTCGGTGAGCGCCGGTGCGACGTCCGGCCGGGACGCGGGAGCGCTGCTGATCACCCCGCTATTGTAGCGGGCTCCGGCGCGCGGCTAACGCTTCGGATCGAAACTGGAGCCGCAGCTGGTGCACTTCACCCGGCCGCCCAGGTCGATTTCGCTCGTGAACATCGTGTCGCAGATGATGCACTGCACGTTGATCGTCTTCCCCTTCGGCGCGGGCTTCGCCGGCTTCGCCGACGGGGCGGGCGGGCGGTCCGGCTCGATGGCCTTCATCACGGTCGTCTTGAATTCCACGGTTCCCTTGGTCAGTGCGCCGGCCTCCGCCGCCCCCGGCGCTTGCCGCTCCTCGAGCCGGCCTTTGCACTTGGGGCAGTCGATCTCCTTGCGGCCGGACACTGATTTCACGTTGAAGTTGAGGTTGCACTTCGGGCAGTGCATCGAGCGCTTCTGCTTGAGCGATTTCAGCTCGGCGATCTTCTCGCGCGTCGCGACACCTCGGTCGGCCGCCGCGTCCTCGAGCGTCTTCGTCCAGTCTTCGGCGGCCATCTCGCGCAGGATTTCCTCGGCGGTGGTCCGGTCCATGATCTTTTCCTGAACCATGTGCCGTGCGAGGACAATGGCATCCTGCTTGGGTGAGCCTGGCGGCCCCTCGCTTTCGAGGTTGAGCTTCCGCAACGTGTTGATGCGCTGAATGTCGTCCGGCGAGACCGCGCCCTGTTCGGTCAGGATCGAGGCGATCGGCTTCTTGAACTGCTGCGAAAGCTCCATGAGCTGATCGAGCTGTCCCGGCGAGATGAGTCCGAGCTGGATGGCGAGCTTCCCGATGATTTCGTCTTCGGGTCCCGGCATGGAGCTATTCCCACTCGATGGTCGCGGGCGGCTTCGACGAGATGTCGAAGACGACGCGGTTGACGCCCTTCACCTCGTTGATGATCTTGGTTGAGATCGACGTGAGCACGTCCGCGGGGACGCGTGCCCAATCGGCGGTCATCCCGTCGCTGCTCTGCACGGCGCGGACGCAAACGACGCTCTCGTAGGTGCGGCCGTCGCCCATGACGCCGACGGACTTGACGGGAAGCAGCACGGCGAAGTACTGCCAGAGGTCCTTATGTGCGCCTGCTTTCTCGATTTCCTTGGTGACGACCTCGTCCGCCTCACGGAGGATTTCGAGCCGCTCCTTCGTGATCTCGCCGGGGCAGCGGACGCTGAGGCCCGGCCCGGGGAAGGGCTGGCGGTCAACGACGTGCTCGGGCAGCCCGAGCTCGCGGCCGATGCGGCGCACCTCGTCCTTGAAGAGGAAACGCAGCGGCTCGATGAGGGTGAACTTTGTGTCCTTCGGCATGCCGCCGACGTTGTGATGCGTCTTGATCTTCACGCTGGGGCCGCCGAACGCGCTGCGGCTCTCGATCACGTCGGGGTAGAGCGTGCCCTGCGCGAGGAACGTCACGTCTTTGACCTTCTTGGCCTCGCGATCGAACACGTCGTGGAAGGCTTTGCCGACGATCTTGCGCTTTTCCTCCGGGTCGGTCTTGCCCTTGAGCTTGCGGAGGAATTCGTTCGTCGCATCGACGGTCACGAGATTGAGGTGCATCTGATCGCCGAAGACGCGGCGCACCTTGCGCGCCTCGTCCTTGCGCAGGAGGCCGTTGTCGACGAAGACGCACGTCAAGCGGCCCTGGATCGCCTTGTGGACCATGGTGGCGGCGACGGCGCTGTCGACGCCGCCCGAGAGGCCGCAGATGACGCGGCCGTGCGGACCCACCGTGCGGCGGATGTCTGCGATCGCGGCATCGACGTACGACTTCATTTCCCAGTCGCCGCGGCAGCCGCAGATGGCGTAGACGAAATTGCGCAAGATCTGCGAGCCCTGGGGCGTGTGCGTCACTTCGGGATGGAACTGAACGCCATAGAGCTTTCGCGACTTGTGGCGGACGGCGGCGTAGGGGCAGTTCTTCGTCTGAGCGAGAACCTGGAATTCTTTCGAGCTCGCCTCGACGCGGTCGCCGTGGCTCATCCACACGGTGGTCTCGCGCGGGACGCCCCGGAAGAGCGGGTCGCCGTCGAGCACCTTGATGGCCGTTTTGCCGAACTCGCGGTCCTTTGATGCCGAGACCTTGCTTCCCAGGAGGTATGTCGCGAGCTGCATGCCGTAGCAGATGCCGAGGATCGGCACGTTCAGATCGAAGAGCTTCTTGTCGCACTTCGGCGCGCCACGCGCATAGACGCTTGCGGGGCCGCCTGACAGGATCAGCCCCTTCAGCTTGCGATTCTTGGTGATCTGTTCGGGGGTGGCGTCCGGGGTCAGGATCTCGCAGTAGACGCTCGCCTCGCGGATGCGGCGGGCGATGAGTTGTGTGAACTGCGAACCGAAATCAATGATGCCGATGAATTCGTTTAGCATTCGATTTTGTGGCCCGAGGGGGTCAGCGAGGAAGCGGTACCTTAAAGCGTTTCCTAAGGAATTGCAACAGTTGGGCGAAGTCGCGCACGCGAGCCGCGGGGGACGTGCGGCCCCGCTCGGCGCCGTGGCGGCCGCCGCGCTCGGCGAGCACCGTGGTCATTCCAATCGCGTTGGCGGCATCGATGTCCTTGACGGGGTGATCGCCCACGTAAACCGACTCGCGCGGGTCCACGTCCAGGGCGCGGCAGGCGCGTTCGAAAATCTTTGGATTCGGTTTTGCGATGCCGATCTCGTCGGAGATGAAGATCGCGCCTCTCGTGAGCATCGGGAAGACCCCCAGCCGGAGGATCTTCTCGGCCTGCTTCACGTCCGTGCCGTCGGTGATGATGCCGCGCAGGACCGGCATGCGCGCGAGGCGGCGCATCGCGGGCAGCACGTCGGGGAACGGGCGCAGGCGCCGGAACTTGGCATCGTGGTAGGCCGTGATGCCCGCGGCGATGAGCATGCTGCGGCTGATTCCGTTGAGCGCCTCGTCGGGAAGCCGCCGCAGGAGTTTGTCGAAGTGGTTCTGATAATTCGATCCGAATTCCGCGATCACCTCCTCAAGCTCGCGCAGCGCGGCGCGGGGCGTCGTGCGAAGGCCGAGGTCGATCATGGCCTGCAGTGCGCGGCTTCGTGCGTAGGCCGCGAACGCGGTCGTGGAGTAGAGCGTGTCGTCGATGTCGAAAAAGACGGCGCGCAGGCGGTTCATCAGAAATGAAATCGGGCGGCCCTTTCGGACCGCCCGATGATTTTACCGGATTTTCGCGCGGTTAGAAGTGCTTATCCTCGTGTTCCGCGAGGTCGATGATCTCGGGTGTCACCAGGATCAGCAGGCGCCGGCGCTCGTTGTTCTTGCCCTTGCGCGTGAAGAAGAAGTTCAGGATCGGGATGTGCTCGAGGAACGGCACGCCGGACTGGGCGTCGTTCATGACAATGTCCTTGAAGCCGGAGATCATGAGGGTCCCGCGGTCAGGGATCGAGACCGTCGTCTCCGCCTTCTGCAGCACCATCCAGGGCAGCTGGACGACCGTCGTGCCCGGCTGCGGGTTCAGGGAGCCCGTATTGATGTTGATCGTGCGCAGGACCTGGACTTCGGCCAGGGACGGCCGCAGCTCCAGCGTAACGTACTTGCGATCGTTCGAGACGATCGGGCGGACGTCGAGGACGACGCCCTCCGTCAGGATGCCGATGACGGGATCGTACGCGGCCGACGCCGTGGAGATCTGGGGCTCGAGGTCCTGGATGTAGGCGCGCTGGTTGAGCACCATGATGTGCGAGCGCTGCGTGTTGAATACCGTCACGCGCGGTGCCTGTACGACCGTCGCCTTGATGCTCTTGTGTACGGCGCGCATGACCGACTGCAGGGCCTGCTCGCCGATCCACTGGTACTGGATGCCGATGCCACCCTGGTTGATCAGGCGGTTCGACAGCGGGTCGATACCGGTTTGTGTCAGGGGGTCGAACCGCAGCAGGGTGTGGAACGTCTGGGCGCGCAGGTCGTAGGACTCAAGGCGCGCCGATTCGTTCGTCACGAAGCCGGGGCCGATTTCCGAGCCCGGGACGCCCGGGGGAGAGTCGGCAAATTCGTCCACGTCCGTCAGGCCGACGCCCGGGATGTCGTAGCCGCCCACCGGCGGGCGGTTGATGATGTCCACGCCGACGTCCTGCAGGAAGTCGTCGAATGCGGCGACGAAGCGCGCGGTGACCGCCACCATTGTTCCGGTGTAGCTGCGCAGCTTCTGTAGGAACTCGCGGAGCTCGCGCTGCGTCTTCGGCGTGTGGTTGACGAGCAGCTGCTGGTTCGGGGTCTTCTCGATCGTGTACTGGCCTTCCCACGTGCCCGGGCCGATGTTCTCCTTGATGAGGTCGACGATCTGCTCTTCGCCGACCGACGACTGCTTGGGTTCTTCGAGGGTGAACGTGGCGCCGGTGAGGGGCGCGCCGCCGCCGCCGCCGCCCTGCAGTTCGACCTTCGGGCCCGGGAAGTCCTGGATCTTGACCAGGATGTCGCGGACGTCGTGAATCTCGAGGATCGCCTTGCCGCCTGCGGCGTCCGGCGTGGTGATCAGGACGACCTTCTCCTCGGTGATGTGGTAGTCGAGGCCGTACTGGCTGAGGAGGAGCTTGAGCACGTTCTTGAGGACGAGGTCCTTCACCTTGAACGTGATCTGCTTCTCGAGGTCGACTTTATCGCGCACGCCGCCGTCGATGATGATGTTCAGGCCCGTGAAGTCACGGATGAAGGAGACGATGTCCTCGAGCTTGGCGGCCTCGAGACCGATGTCCATCTTCATCGTGTCGAGCTTGCGGTTGATGCTGAGGATCTCGGGATCCTCCTCAAGCTCGGCGCCTTCCTGGCCCTTGATCGTCTGCTGCGTGATGCGCTTGGAGATCTCGGCCCACTCGTCCGGGGGCGGGAAGCGCACGGTCTCGCTGTACGGGATGACCGCCTCGTCGTCCGAGTCGGTCAGCGTCTTCCAGTTCTCGACCTTCTTGCGCAGGAACTCGTAGTACTCCTCGCGATGGCGCGCCTTCTCGGCGTCTTCCCTCAGCTCGACCGCGACGAAGTAGTGCGGGTCGATGTAGAGGATTTCGCTGCAGACCTGGATGCAGCGGTCGAACTTCTTCTGGTCGAACGCCATGTAGCCCAGCTCGAGGAGGTGGGCGATCTTTTCAATGATTTCGCGCTTGCGGGCGAACTCGTGCGCGGCGACCTCGGCCTCGGCTTCGCGGAGCTTCATCTCCTCGACGCGCTTGCCCTCGAGAATGCGGGCGTCGCGTGTCTTGTTGAGGTAGTCGCTGACCTTCGGGAGGAGGTCCTTCATCGCCTTGACGTCGTACGGGATGTTCTTGATCTTGAACTCCGCCTCCTCGAACTCGCGGACGGCGTCCTGGTACTGGCGGACGCTGTAGAAGCGCTCGCCCTGACGGATGTGGTTGGTGATCTCGATCTGGGCCTGCTCGATCTTCACGCGGAACTCATCGAGCGTGTCCTGCGCGATGGAGCGGGCGCCGAATTCGCGCCGGCCGCCGACCATGATCTGGTTGAGTTCGTCGAGCAGCTTGCGGGCCTCTGCGTTGCCGGGCCACGTCTGCAGCGACTTCTGGGCGGTTTCCTTGGCCTTCTCGAGCTCTCCCTTGTCGCGCTGCGCGATGGCGAGATTGTAGAAATTGGCGCTTTCCGCCATGCGCTGCTGGTCCTGCAGCGTGGCACCCTTCTTGGCCTCTTCGAGCTGGCGGCGCGCCTCGTCACTGGCGGCCTGATCCGGGAGCCTCGTCGAGGGATCCTGGCGCGGTGCGAGCGCCTCCGGTTGCTGGGGCTGTCCCGAGCCGGGCGGCGGGTCCTGTCGCTGGGTGCTGCCTCCGCCGCAGCCGATGGCTGTCAGCGTGGCGGCGAGCAGGAACAACAGGGCTCGGATTCCGAAGCCGTGGGTCATCGCACCACCTCCCCAACCTGGGTGAATCAAGCAACCGCGGGAAACGGCTACCGATACTCGTGACGACGGCGGGCGGGTCGATCCCTGCACGAATTGCGAAGAAATCGCCCCTCGCGAAGCAGTGATTCTAGCTTTGAGGCCCCCGCGGTCAACGAATTGAAGAGGGCGGAGATCCCCATGCTCGAGCGAGACGGATGGCCGCACGCTCCGTGGCATGAGGCCTACTTGGGCTTGCCGGCGTACTTCTGGAACCGCGGGTTTCCAGAGAACTCGATCGCCTGCAGCTCGCGCTTCTTGAGCGCGTTCACGACGCCCACGATGTGCTCGTACGGGGTCTCGCTGTCCGCGTCGATGACGATGGGGGTCCGCCGGTTTGGATCGCGCGCGGACGGCGTCATCTCGTGGAGCTCTCGCGCCTTCTCCGCGATCGCCGCGTAGATGCCCCTGTTGTGCGCGGCCTTCGTCGCGTCCTTCTCCGTCATGTGCAGATCGCCGCAGTCCGTCTGCCCGACGCGGGTGCTGCACACCGACGCGTCCTTGTCCGTCTTCTCGTGCTCCCCCTTGTTCAGCGTGTGCGTCCGGATGTCTCCGCCGGCGCAGAGATACACGTGGATCTGCTGCAGATCCTGCTGCTGCGGCGGCAGGCTCGACTGACCCTTGTCCTTCGGAAGCGTGGTGATGAGCTTCCCTTCGATCCTCGTGAAGTGCATCGACAGCATGAAGAAGATGAGGAGCTGGAACACGACATCGATCATCGGTGTCATGTTGAGTTCGCCCGGCCTCTCCTCCTGCGGGATCTTCACGGCGTCTCCTCCCGCATCGCGCCCATCTGCACGCGCGTCACCCCGCCGTGAACCGTGCCGATCATCATGATGAGCTGCACCCACTGCCACGGGCTCGACCGGTCCGCGCGGATCAGGATGGGGTACCTTACGAGGTCCGGATTCCCGGGAACCAGCTGGTAGACCTTCATCGCGCGCCGGGCGGAGAAGACGTCCTCTAGTTTGCGCGCGTCGAACTTTCCCGGCGCCACGTTCTTGGGCGGCTGAAAGTATCGCTTGCCCTGGATCCAGATTGAGCCGTCCTTGTGGACATTGAGCACGAGCAGGCTCTCGTCGATGAACTTCTCCATCGACGCCATCTCGGCCACGGGGAGCGTTACGGGGTCGAGCTGCTTGCTCGACATGTCGGTCACGAGCATGAAGAAGATGATGAGCTGGAACGTGACGTCGATCATCGGCGTCATGTTCATGCCTTCCGGCTCTTCGGGCTCGGGGATCTTCGGCATCTACTTCGCGGCCGTCGTCGTCGGGGCGGGCTTGAAGTGGTTCACGATTTCCAGCGCGACGTTGCCCAGCTCGATGCTCAGGCGCTGAACGCGCATCTTGAAGACGTAGAAGAATGCGAGGGCCGGCATCGCCACGAGCAACCCCCAAACCGTCGTCACGAGGGCGGTGAAGATGCCCTGGGCGAGGTCCTGCGGCGAGGGCGTGCCGATTTCCTGCGCGATCTGCGTGAACGCCATCACCATGCCGACGACCGTCCCGAACAGGCCCATCATCGGGCCGAGATTGCCGAACAGCGACAGCCAGGAGATCTTGTGGACCAGCTTCATGTTCTCCTCGTCGCACGCGCTCAGCGCCGCCGCGCGCATCCCGTCGTACCCGTCGGCGATGCGCGCGATCGCGGCCGCGACGATGTTCGTCAGGTAGTTCCGGCTTGCCTGGCAGAGGCCGATCGCCTGGTCGTACTTCTTCTCCTCGATGAGCGTCTCGAGCTCCACGATCAGCTGCGGAGGGACGAGCTTGTCGCGCTGCAGCGTCACGTAGTGCTCGATGATGGCCGCGACGGTTGCGATCGACAGGATCTCGATCGGTAGGAGGAAGAGGAACCCGACCCCGCCGCCGCCGTAGATGTACACGTGAAAGAAGCTGTAGCTCACCTCCGGCGCGGCGGCCTTCTGGCCCCCGTCCTGTGCCCACAGCGCGGCGGCAAAGGCCAGGTGAAGCGCCGACACCGCGAAACCGGCGGGAAGGAGCTTGCGACGGAGCGAATTCATCGACGCGTCCTCCGAATCAGATGTGACATTCGACGCCGAAAGGCCGTGCCGCTGCAAATGAAAAAGCCCCCGGATTGCTCCGGGGGCTTTCGTGGATTCCGGTCTTGCTAGTCGAACTTCTTCCGTTCCTCCTCGTCGGGGATGATGATCCGCGCGCGGAGGATGACGAGGAGCTGCTTCTTCTGCAGGCCCTTGTAGGTGTTCTGGCCGAGGACGCCCAGGATCGGGATGTTCCTCCAGATCGGGATCGAGCTTTCGCCGTCAAGCTCGAAGTAGGTCGTCAGGCCGCCGATCAGCAGCGTGCCGCGGTCCGGCACCACCACCGTCGTGCGCATGCGGGAGATGTTCAGCAGCGGCGTTTCGATCTGGACCGGCAGGATCGGCGTGACGGGGTTGCCCGGCACGGCCAGCGAGATCAGGATGCTGAACACCGCCGGCGGCTGCGGGAAAAGGGTCGCGATCGTCGGGCGCAGCTCGATCGTCACGAAGCGCCGGTCGGCGCTGACGATCGGGCGCACGTCGAGCGTGATGCCGTCGCTGACGACGTCCGGCACCGGGTCCGGCGCGACGGCGGCCGTCGCGATCTGGATGTCGTAATCGCGGATGTACGCGAACTGGTTCGAGATGCGGATGTTGCCGCGCTGCGTGTTGAAGAGCGTCATCTTGGGCGCGCTCAGCACGTGCGACCGCTGGTTGCGGCTCACCATGCGGATGATCGCCTCGAGCGAGACGTCGTCGAGCAGCGTGTACTGCAGCGACAGGCCTCCCGTCGGGCGCATGACGTTCGTGAAGAAGCGCCCGAGGACGAAGTCGTTCACCATGATGTTCTGCACGCGCGCGGAGAAGTTGCGCGTGATGCTGTTGCCGCCCTGCCACGCGATGCCGGGGGTCGTGGCGCCCGCCGGGCCGCCCAGGCCGTCCGGATCGATGAACGTGCTCGACGGCGGGATCGTGAAGGCGGGCTGGATGTCGTCCAGGCCGAGGCCGACCGCGGCGCCGAACGCGTCGAGGTCGCGGAAGTCCATGCCCACCTGCTGCAGGAACGTGTCGTCGACCGTCAGGAAGCGCGTCTCCACGGTCACCAGCACGCCCGTCGACGTGCGCAGGTCCGTCAGGAAGCGCGCGAGCTTCCTGTGGATGTCGACCGAGTTGCGCACGATCAAGAGGCCGTTGTTGAACTGGACCGACTTGCCGTCGGCTTCCTCCCAGTTGCCCTTCTCGATCGTGTTCTTGATCAGGTTCGCGAGGTCGTCCCCCGTGAACTGCTGCTTGGCGCCTTCCTCCGACTGGACCGTCGCGCCCAGCGAATCGGGCGAGAGCGACATTTCAATGCCCGGGAAGTCCGTCAGTCCGTAAGTCAGATCCTGCACGTCGTACAGCTCGAGGCGCACCTTCTTCTTCAGCGCGTCCTGGGACGTGACGATGACGACGCCGCCTTCCACGCTGTGTGCCTTCTGTTTCGGCTGCAGCATGAGCTTGAGCGCGCCTTCGAGGACGATGTCCGTCACCTTGATCGAGATGACTTCCGCGGTCGGATCGGGGATCGCCTTCGTGTCGATGACGAAATTGAGACCGCTGATTTCGCGGATGTAGTCGATCACGTTCGGCAGCGGCGCGTTCTGCATGTCGATCGTGATGCGGATCGACTTCAGCTTCTCGGCGATCTCGCGGTCTTCGGGCTTGAGTTCCTCGAGAGAGAAGTCCTGGATGCCCTTGGGCTTGCGCTTGGAGACGATCTCGAGCCAGATTTCGCGGGAGGCGAAGGAAAGCTCATCCGACTGGACGATGCCCGAGAGTTCGATCGTCTCGAACGTGCGCTTCCATTCCTCGACGTAGTTCTTGAGGTTGTCGCGATCGGCCTTGAAGTGCCGCAGGCGCATGGCGACGCTGCGCATCTCCTCGACCGAGCCCAAGTTCGGGTTCGTGTAGAGGATCTTCTCGCAGATGTCGATGCAGCGGCCGTAGTTCTCCTGTTCGAAGAAGAGCTGCGCCTGGCCAAAGAGGATCTCCAGCTCGCGCTTCTGCTCGATCTTCTTCCGGAGGTCGTTTCGTGCCTGCTCTTCCTCTATATGGGCGAGCCGTGCCTTCTCCTCGTCGATCTCCTTCTGCCGCTTGGCCGACTTCGTCTTCTCGAGCATGTCGAGGGCCTGCTTGCGACGGGTCTCGAGGTCGACGCCCGTCGGCAGCCACTTTGCAAATTCGAGGATCATGCGGAAGCTGCGCTCGGCCTCGTCGTAGTAGGCCGCGTTGTACGCGCGGATTCCGGCGGAGAGCTTGTCGTCGATCTCGAGCAGCATCTGCTGATGGCGGACGACGGCTTCCTGGATGATCTTCTGGTAGATCTCGCTGGCGGGGGTTTCCTGGCCGCGTCCCTGGAGGAAGTTGACCTCGAGGAGCAGCGCGTTCGCCGGCGCGTGGTTCGAGTTGAGTTCCAGCGCCTTGCGGCATTCCACCTCGGCTTTGTCGAGGTCGCTGGCCCCGTAGTAGCGCTCGGCAAGGCGGTAATGCTCGTCGGCCTCCGAGTACTGCTGCTGCTGCGCGACCTGCTGCTGCTGCTGCAGACGCCGCATCAGCTCGTCCCATTCCTGCCCGGCACCGCTGTTCGGCGCGGGCCCCCTGCCCGGTTCCATGCCGCCGTTCGGCTGGAGGGCGGCGTCCGATCCGCCGCCGCTGCGCGGCGAGGACGAACAACCGGGGACGGCGATGGCGATCGCGATCGCCGTGATCAGGGCCGGCATCTTCATAGGCTTACGCTCCGCAAATGCAGGCGAGGGATGTCCAAATCGAAGTCTGAGTATAGGCCACGAAAACCTAGACGCAAGGAAAAGGTAAGGACCTTGCAACCCCGTGGGAAAAAATGAGAATTCGAGATGCGAAATTGGGCGCGGGCCGGCGGGCGGCGATGCCCGTCGGCCCCCGCCGTCGGACTACTTGCCCTTGTGCTTCGGGCAGCGGTTGTCCCGGACCTCCGGCGCGCGGCTCCAGACGATCTGCTCGCGGCCGTTCTCGTCCCGGCACGTCGCCTTAAACGCCGTGAGCGGAAGGGCCCGCTGGATCTCGCTCTTGTGATCATCGCCCTTCGCGCCATGGACGATCTCGCAAATCCGCTCCTCCACAGGCAGCCCCTTCTCGATTTTCAGCAGCGTCCAGCCGGTTGCGAAGTCGACGCGCGTCTCGGAGCCGCGAAGGCTGATCACGCGCTCGGCTCCGATCGCGTCGCCCGGCTTCACGTAGAACATCTCCTTCGCGCCGCGATCCACGCGGTCGATCATGAAGCAGATCTCGTCGGCCGACGCATGGAAGACCGCTACGTTGAACGGACTCGGCGTCCGAGCGGTGACGGTCGTCGACTCCGAAGGCAACACCTTCACCTCCCGTGCGACGGCTCGTACTCGATAGTGGTACTCCTGCCGGGGTGCGACATCCCTGTCGATGAACGAGGCGACCTTCGGCTCCAGTCGAGATGCGATCGTCTGCCACGCGCCGCTCGTCATCCGGTCGAGTTCGAAATGATCGAGCGTTGCACCCTTGCGTGGCTCGAGCGTCCAGGCGATCTCGACGAATTCGAAGTCCGACTTGCGAAGCGCGAGCCGAGGGGAAGCCAGAGAGACCTCGGGCTCAGGAGGGGGAGGCGGCTCGACCTTCCCCGCGAACTTCGTGGCATAGGACTGCCCCCAAGCGGGCATCGGCAGCGCGGCGGCCGATGGCTGGTCTACGAACGGCGACTCGTACGGCGGTGGCTTGAAGTCGCCCTCTCTCGCGCGCGCGAACGGCGTCACGTCGCGCGACGCTGACGACAGGATCGTGATCCCGGCGACGAGCGCAGCGAGCGCCGCGCCGAATGCGAATTTCTCCGGATGCCTGGACAGCACTTCCGGTACGACGGAATGTTTCTCGTCCGCCATGGCGAACCTCCTTTTGCAGGCAGACTCCGACCGTCTCCGCCGAGCGGCGCACGCGACATTGCCTGCGGGCTCCGGCGGGACAGCCCCGCTCCGATTCGGTGCAGACGAGAACCGCTCCCGTCCGCCCGGACGATTTCAGATCAGGACTGGTGCAGGGATCCGCCGCTCAAATCGGCCCTACTTCAACTTGTCCTTGCACTCCTTGATGCGCTTTTCGACCCGCTCTTTGTTTTCCTTGTACCAGTCCGCGGACGCGTATCGCTGTTTGACCTGTTCGTACTTGGTGCCGGCATCCTTCCACTTCTTTGCTGCGAAGAGCGTGTCGGCCTCCTCGGTCAGCTTCTGCGCCTCTTCGTTGCGCTTGGCCATGGCGTCGGGAGCCACGTCCGGCACCGCGCCGCCGTGCTTCTGGCACAGCTTGTCCTGGAGCTTCGGTTCCTTCGCGTACCACTTCTGCTCTACTCCCTCGTCGTCGATGTAGACGATCATCACGGTCGAGAAGGGGCGCTTCTCCTTCTTCTGGTCGCAGCTTTCGATCGTGCCGCCGGCGCCGTAGACGGGATGGCACTCGAGGTACTCGAGGTCCGTCTTGAAGTCCACGATGGACTTGATCAAGTACCCGGTGTTCAGATCCACATCGGCGCCGCGTCCGCCCTTGAGGGAGATGTAGTGTTTCGACGTCGGGTCCTGACCTTCCTTCTCTGGCCAGAATCCGACTTTGTCCCCCTCCGTGTGGATTCTCTTCACAACGACGGGGTTGTTCTCGGCGCCCAGCGACGAGTCGTACTTTTCGATCGTGAGATAGACCGTGCCGAGCTTAGCCTCGCGGGTCGGGGTGGGCATCATGAACTTCACA
>CAYXVY010000143.1:0-12694 GCA_964468745.1 uncultured Planctomycetales bacterium
CGGCGCTGAAGGCGCGATCGACGCTTCGAACGTGCTGAAGCCGGCATTGGCGCGCGGCGAGATCCAGTGCATCGGCGCCACGACGCTCGACGAGTACCGCAAGTACATCGAAAAGGACGGCGCGCTCGAGCGTCGCTTCCAGACGCTCATCGTCGATCCGCCCAACCGCGACGAGTCGCTCGAGATCCTCAAGGGGCTGCGCGACAAGTACGAGGCGCACCATCGCGTGCGCTACACGGACGAGGCGCTCGAAGGGTGCGTCGACCTGTCGAACCGCTACATCAACGGCCGCTACCTGCCGGACAAGGCGATCGACGTCATGGACGAGGCGGGCGCGCGCGTGCGCCTGCAGTCGATGGTGTCGCCGCCGAACATCAAGGAACTCGAGGAGCAGATCAAGAAACTCGAGAAGGAAAAGGACGAAGCGATCTCGCTCCAGGAGTTCGAGCGCGCCGCGCAGATGCGCGACAAGGCGATGCAGCTGAAGCGCCAGAAGGAGACGGTCCTCAAGGAGTGGCGCGACCAGAACCGTGAGTTCGACGGCGTTGTCGACATGGAGGTCATCAGCCAGACCGTGTCGATGATGACGGGCATCCCGCTCACGCGTATCGAGAAGAAAGAGGCCGAGAAGCTGCTCAAGCTCGAGGACGAACTGCACAAGGTGGTAATCAGCCAGCACGAGGCGGTCAGCGCGGTCTCCCGCTGCGTGCGGCGTTCCCGCGCGGGCCTCAAGGATCCGCGGCGGCCGATCGGGTCGTTCATCTTCCTCGGGCCCACGGGCGTCGGCAAAACGCTCATGGCGAAGGCCCTTGCGCGGATCATGTTCGGCGACGCAGAGGCGCTGATCATGATCGACATGTCGGAGTACATGGAAAAGCACAACGTGTCGCGCCTCATCGGCGCGCCGCCGGGATACGTCGGCTATGAGGAAGGCGGCCAGCTCACGGAGAGAATCCGCCGCCGCCCCTACTCGGTCGTGCTCTTCGACGAGATCGAGAAGGCGCACAGCGACGTGTACAACATGCTCCTTCAGATCATGGAGGAGGGTCACCTCACCGACTCGTTCGGCCGCAAGGTGGACTTCAAGAACACGATCCTGATCATGACGTCGAACATCGGCGCCGAGGTGCTGAAGAATCAGACGACGCTCGGTTTCAAGAAGGTGGCCGCCGACTCGACCTATCAGGGCATGAAGGAGATGCTGTCGAAGGAAATCGAGAAGCACTTCCGGCCGGAGTTCATCAACCGGCTGGACGAAATCATCGTGTTCCGCCCGCTCGACCGGAACGACCTCTCGCGCATCATCCATCTCGAGATGAGTGGCGTCGAGAAGCGCGTCGGCACGAAGGGGATCAAGCTGACGATGACGCCGGAGGCGACGGAGTACCTGATCGACCAGGGATACAACCCTGATTTCGGCGCGCGGCCGCTGAAGCGCGCCATCGAGCGTCTCGTTGAGGACCCGATCTCGGAATCGATCCTGCGCGGCGAGTTCAAGGACGCGAAGGAGATCATCGTGAGCCTCAAGGAGGGCCACCTCGCATTCGAGCCGATCGCGGGTCCTCCGCAGCCGGCAGGGGCCGGTACGGGGGAGAAAAAGGCGTAACGGCACGGCCCGATCCCCATCCCGACGCCAATCAGACGGGCGAGTTCTGCCCATGAGCGACGAGTCCGGTAACCGGCTGCGCACTGAACGTTGGAGTGCTCGCAGGATTCATCGCCATCATCGCATCGACGTAGGCACCAGCGCGGCGGGTCGCCTGATCGGGATTTGGCGCAACAATTCCAGGCGCGCGCCGTTTAGAAGGGCATGATTGAAATCATCTTCGCTCTCGCGCTCTCGCTTCAGGACGCCCCTCCCGCCAACGCCGTGCCGACCGACAAGGAGGCCGACGAGGCCGTCGTCACGCTGAAGAAGTCGTTCGCGGACAGCGGCGAGCAGGGACGGATCGCCGCGATCCGCGAAGCGTGCAAGGTGAAACACGAGACGGTCATCAGGGCGGTTTCAGCCGTCCTCACGAACGAACCCGAGACGGTGCGCGTCGCCGCGGCCCTCGCGCTGGGCGATGTCGATCATCCGTCGAGCGCGCAGGCACTCATGTCGGCCATCGGCCCGAACGAGCAGAAGGCGCTCGTCCTGTCTGCGGTCGCGCGAGCGCTCGGCAAACTGCAATGGCAGTCCTGCGTGCCGCAGCTGAACGGCATCGTGAAGAAGGTCGGCGACGCGGATATCCGCCCGGCGATGCCGGAGGTGCTCGACGCTCTGGGCGCCATCGGCAGCGTTTCGTCCGTCGATCCCATCCTCGACCTGTTCGAAAAGCTGAGCGGGCCACGCCGCGAGCCGTGGGCGAACGAGGGGCAGATCCTCGGCAGTGCGCGCCGCGCGCTCTCGGCGATCACGGGCGGGGACACGTCGAGCTGGCGCGAGTTCCGCGACTGGTGGAAGGACAACAAGGCGAAGCTCCTCCAGGGGGCGAAGACGACCTGGTGGGTGAAGGCGACGCAGCAGCGCGTCGAGTGCGGCGTGGGCGAAAAGCCGCCTGCAGACTCGGTGCAGGTGGCGCAACGCATCACGGACGCGCCCCAGCCGAAGCCGGAACGCGGCGCCAAGCAGGAAGGCGAACGGAAGAAGAAGGACAAGTAAGTCCTTGGTCCTGGGTCCGTAGGCCTTGGTCTACGCAGGCGACGTCACACCGTCAACCGTTCCAGGATCCCCTTCATCCGCGGTTCCGGCAACCCCAGCCGCCGCAGCTCGCGCTCCGTCACCACGGGCGGTACGAACACCATCGTCCCCGGCTTCATCCACTCGCCGAAGATGAACCGGTAGGCCAGGAACCGGAATGTCGCGCGCGGCATCATCGTCTGGATCAGCGTGCGTACCTCGGTGAGGCGCGCCTCCGCCAGCGGCCCCGTCGTCCCGTCCGCGCCCTGCGCGAGAAAGCCCAGCACCGATCCCGTCGGCACCTGCCCGATGCTGACGATCATCGACGGTCCCGACGCCCGCTCGTCCTCATCGTCGCCCCTGCGACGGAATTTCGTTTCCGACTCGCGCGGCTCGTCGCGGCGCGTGGGCACCATCAGGATGACGCGATCCTTCGATTGAGACTGGATGTCCGCCTTGTCCACGCGCAGCACGAAGTACTTCAGGATCTCCGCCGTGGAGCCGACCGGAAGCGGGAAGTCCGACTGCCGCTCCTCCACCTTCTGGCCGAGCCATGCCATGACGAGCCGCATGCCCTCGATGTGACGCAGCACCTCGCCCGCCGAGACATTTCCGATGTTCCACCGCGCGCGCAGGATGAGCAGCAGCGCATCGCTCAACGAGCCCGCCTGCGTCAGATTGCGAACGTCGGCCCATTTTTCGAGCGGCAGGTACGACGCCGTCAGCTGCTTGCCGCACTGCTCGCACTTCACGTCGGGACGCGGATTCTCGAGCGGCATCCGGCCGCGGCCGCCGCAATGCGCGCAGGGCACGGCGACGGGGGGAGATGCGACAACTCCGCTCATGGGCGGCGGAGCAACCCGCGCGGGGCCTCCCTGCGAATCCGGCTCCGTGATGTCCGTCGCGCACCGGCCGCATTGGATGGCCCGCTGACCGATCTCGAACCGCGCCACGAAATCGCAGATCGGGCAATGTCCGATGATCGCGTCAGCCCGACGCGACGCCGTCAGCGTCGGCAGCGAGCTCTGCGAGATCGACAGGTCGCCGCCGCAGTACTGGCAGTGCCGTCCGGGCGTGGCCGCCTCCGGGGGCAGCTCGAAGGCTCGCCGGCACGTCGCGCATACCGCTCGAACGTTCATGGCAAGTGACGGTTAGTGTACATCTCGAGCCCGGAAAAGCGCCCCATTTGACTTGCTCCGGGGCGCCCCTATAATGCCCCTCCCGAAAGATGAAAGAACAAAGATCGAAGATGAGAGAGCATTCTCGCTGTTCAAGACCCTTCTGTCACGCCTGCGTCTTCTCTGGTCTTTCCTCTTTCATCTCCGATCTTTCGGCGTAGCCGTTATGGACTTCGCGACCCGATTCGATCCGAAAGACGTCGAACCCCGCATCTACAAGCTGTGGGAGGCGGAGAATCTCTTCGTCGCGAACGCCGGGTCGAAGCGCGAGCCGTTCACGATCGTCATCCCGCCGCCTAACGTGACCGGCGTCCTCCACCTCGGCCACGCCCTCAACAACACGCTCCAGGACGTCCTCACCCGGTTGAAGCGCATGCAGGGCTTCGAGGCGCTGTACCTGCCGGGCACCGACCACGCGGGGATCGCGACCGAAAACGTCGTCGACAAACAACTCCGCAAGGACGAGGGGAAGTCGCGCGAGCAGCTTGGCCGCGACGAGTTCCTCAAGCGCGTCTGGGCGTGGAAGGAAAAGTCGGGCAACACGATCTTCTACCAGCTCCGCCGACTCGGGTGCTCCTGCGACTGGTCGCGTACGCGCTTCACGATGGACGAAAGCTACTCGCGCGCGATCCGCTACGTGTTCGTGTCGCTTTTCAAGAAGGGGTACATCTACCGCGGGCTGCGCATCGTCAACTGGTGCCCGAAGGACCACACCGCGCTCTCCGACGAGGAGGTCGTGGTGCCCAAGGAGCTTCCGCCCGGCTCGCTCTGGTACATCCGCTATCCCGTGAAGGGCGAGGCGGGGAAGTTCGTCACCGTCGCGACCACGCGCCCGGAGACGATGCTCGGAGACACGGGCGTCGCCGTGAATCCCAACGACGCCCGTTACAAGGCGCTCGTCGGCAAGACCGTCGTCCTCCCGCTCATGGAGCGCGAGATTCCGATTGTCGCCGACGAGTTCGTCGAGTCCGGGTTCGGCACGGGCGCCGTCAAAGTGACCCCCGCGCACGACGCGAACGACTTCGACTGCGCGCAGCGCCACAAGCTGAAGGCAATCGCTGTCATCGATCTGCGCGGAAAGATGAATGAGAACGCGGGCGCGTTCAACGGGCTTGACCGCTTCGAAGCGCGCAAGAAGGTCGTCGAGGCGCTGACCGAAAAGGGGCTCATCGAAAAGACCGAGCCGCACTCGACGCCGATCAGCCTCTGCAGCCGCTGCGAGACGGTGATCGAGCCGTATCTCTCCGAGCAGTGGTTCGTCCGCATGAAAGAGCTCGCGGCGCCGGCGGTCGACGCCGTCAAGCGCCGCGACGTCGCCTTCCATCCCGACCGCTGGTCGAAGGTCTACCTCGACTGGATGGAAAACATCCGCGACTGGTGCGTCTCGCGGCAGATCTGGTGGGGCCATCGGATCCCCGTCTGGTACTGCGCGTGTGGCGAGGCGGTCGCCGCGGTCGAAGAGGTGAAGGAATGCCCGAAGTGCCGCAAGGGCGGGCTTCGGCAGGATGAGGACGTGCTCGACACGTGGTTTTCGAGCGCGCTCTGGCCGTTCGCCACGCTCGGTTGGCCGGAAGAAACCGCCGATCTCGAGAAGTTCTACCCGACGCAGGTCCTCGTGACGGGGCGCGACATCATCAACCTGTGGGTCGCGCGCATGATCATGACGGGCCTCGAGTTCCGCGGCGAAAAACCATTCAGCGACGTCGTCATCAACGCGAACATCCTCGACGACAAGGGCGAGCGGATGACGAAGTCGAAGGGGAACGGTGTCGACCCGCTCGATCTGATCACGGAGTACGGCGCGGACGCGCTGCGCTTCGCTCTCGTCACGCTCGCAACCGGCACGCAGGACATACGCTTCGGCAAGGGACTCGCGAAGGCCCGGACCGAGGAAGCGCGCAATTTCATGACGAAGCTCTGGAATGCTTCGCGATTCGTCGCAACGCAGGCGGGGGCGGTGCGCGCCCAGCCTCCGGCCGAGGGACTTACCCTCGAGGACCGCTGGATCTTGTCGCGACTGAACACCACGGTAGCGACGGTCACAAAGGCATTCGAGGAGTTCGAATTCAGCGCGGGCGCACAGGCGTTGTACCGGTTCACGTGGTGGGATTTCTGCGACTGGTACATCGAGCAGACAAAGAAGCGCACGGACGACGCGTCGAAGCGGACCCTCGCGTACGTGGTCGACGTGACGTTGCGACTGCTCCATCCGATCGCCCCGTTCGTCACCGAGGAGATCTGGCAGCGGCTGCGCTCCCTCGACGGCGCCAAGCCGGCCTTCCTGGCGCGCGCGGAATGGCCGCAGCCGGATCGGCAGCGGATCGACGCGGCGCTGGAGCGTCGCATGGAACTCGCGTTCGAGATCGTGCGCGCCGTGCGCGAAGTGCGCCGTCGCTACGAAATCGCGAACACGGAGCCGCTGGCGGTTAAGGTGTCCGCGAAGGACGAGACCGCGGCGCGAGCGCTGGGCGAGGGAGCCGACACCGTGAAGAACCTCGGGGGCGTTTCCACGGTCGAGGTGGGGGTGGCCCTCGAGAAACCGAAGCAGTGGGCGACAGTCGTCGTGGACGACGCCGCGGTGCACGTGAACGTCGTCGGCAAATTCGACGCCGCGAAGGAGCGTGTCCGCACGGAGAAGCATCTGAACGAGAGCCGGGGTCAGATCGAGCAGGTACAGGGACGCCTTGCGAACGAGAAATTCCGGCAGGCGAAGCCCGAGCTTGCGGCGCAGGAAGAGGAGAAGCTGGCGGCGCTGCGCGCGCAGGCGGCCGAGCTCGAAGTGCACTTGAAGGAACTCGGCGCGTGAAACTCGCGGACCTTATCCGCGAAGACTCTATCGTGCTCGGCTTCACCGCCGCGGACAAGTGGAAGACGATCGAGGCGCTCGTCGATCACCTCATCGCCAAGGGAAGACTCCCCGCCGCGATGAAGCTGACCGTGCTCGGCGCGCTCGTCGCTCGCGAAAACCTCGCGTCGACGGGCATGGAGCACGGGGTGGCGCTGCCGCACACGCAGGTGGAAGGCCTCACCGAGGCGGTCGCGGCATTCGCGGTCGCTCCCAACGGGGTCGAATTCGCGTGCGCGGACGGGAAGCCCGCGACCCTCATCGCGCTGCTCGTCATCCCGCGACGCGACAGCAAGCCGTACGTGCGGACCCTAGCGGGTATCGCGCGGCTGCTGAATGCCGCGGAGATGCGCGCGGCGCTGCGGGGCGCGAAGTCGCCGGCCGAGGTCGTCGAGATTATCCGGCGCGAAGAAGCCGGCGCCGGATAGACAGGATCCGTACCCCGCTTCGCCGTCCCTCGACTTCCGATGCGCGCTCGCGGGCTTCGGCGGGCACGTCGGGATCGGCGCTAGGACGCGAACTGGGTCTTATAGAGCGCCGCGTACGTCCCGTCGCGCGGCAGGAGCTCCTTGTGCCGCCCCACCTCGACGATCCGCCCCTCGTCCAGCACGACGATGCGATCCGCATCACGCACCGTCGAGAGCCGGTGCGCGATCACGAGCGTGATCCGCTTCTTCTCGGCCCCGTGAATCAGCTCGCCCAACGCCTGCTGCACCGCCTTCTCGTTCTCCGTGTCGAGCGCGCTCGTCGCCTCGTCGAGAATGAGGATGTCCGGGTCCTTCAGAATCGCTCGCGCGATGGCCACGCGCTGGCGCTGTCCCCCCGAGAGTTTCGCGCCGCGCTCGCCCACGATCGTCCCGAATCCCTGCGGCAGCGAGAGGATGAAATCCTGGATGTTTGCCGCGCGCGCCGCCGCCTCCACGTCCTTCATGTCCGCATCCGGACGGCTGTACCGGATGTTATCGCCGATCGTCGCGTTGAAGAGGAACGTGTCCTGCGACACAACCGCGATGTGCCGCAGCAGGTTCGACCGCCGCAGCCGGCGGATGTCCTTGCCGCCGATGAAGATCTCCCCGGACGTCGGATCGTAGAACCGGCACAGCAGGTCGCAGAGCGTCGTCTTGCCGGCGCCGCTGCGGCCGACCAGCGCCACCACCTCGCCGGGCTCGATCTCGAGGGCGATGTCCTGCAGCACCGGTTCGCGATCGTAGGCGAACGAAACGCCCTTGAACTGCACGCCCCCCTCGATCCCCGGGAGATCCTCTCCCGTGTCGTGCGCCGTCTCGCGCGGGAGCTCGAGGATCTCGAAGATGCGGTCGCAGCCCGCCGACGCCTCGAGCAGCCGGTTGTAGGACTTCGACATCTCGCGCGCGCTCGTGTTGATCATCGCGAGCCCGAGCCCGAACGTCGCCATGTCGCCCGCCGTCATCATGTTGCTGGCAAGCAGGTACCCGCCGCCGATCAGCAGGATGACGATGCCGAGGCCGATGAAGAGCTGCGACAGGTTCTCGCCCAGCGCGCGCCGGCGGATGACCGTCATCAGCTTTCGGAAATACGTCTCGTTGTGGCTCTTGAACTCGTCCACCTGGACCGACTCCATGTTGAACGCCTTCACCACCTTGATGCCGCTCAGAGTCTGCGCCATCGACTGCGTCATGTCGCCGAGCGTCTCGAGGCTCTTGCGGCGCGCCATGCGCATGCGCCGCCCGATCCGCACGAGCGGGAAGATGTACAGCGGGAACGCGACGAGACAGATCGCGGCGAGCTGCCAGTTCGCCATGAAAATGATCGCGATCGCGTACAGGATCATGATCGGCTGGACCATGATGTCGTCGTAAAAAAACGTCGTCGCCGGCTCCATCATGTTCACATCGTTCGTGACGCGGGAAATCGTGTCCCCCGCCTTCGTGTTGTGGTGATGCCGGAGCGGCAGGTACGTCATGTGCTCCGTCACCTCGTCGCGCACGTCGGCGATGATGCGCTTGCTCAGGAAGTTGGTGAAGTAGTCCCGCAGGAATCCGAAGATGAACATCACGACCGACAGCCCGAGTCCAATGAACGCGATCATCTTCACCCACTCGAAGTCCTTCGTGGTGGGAAGCAGGTCGATGATCGGTTTCATGATGTAGATCTGCCCCGCCTTGGCGGCGTTCGCGATCAGGATGACGATGAATGTCGCGAAGATCAGTTTCTTGTACGCGCGCGCGCGCGACAGGAACTTGACGGTGAGGCGCCAGATCGCCTTCGACGTCGAAGCGGTCGGCTCAGGCATCGAGCCTTCCTCCGGCGACGGACGTCGGGGTGGACTGTGCAAAGCGTGTCCCTGAAAAAACCCAGTCCCAACGTCCCGTCCCGCTAGCTAGACGCATGATGGACCCCTTATCCCGTCCCGAATTTCGAAAGTTTGGCGCGATAGGACTCGAACCGCTCCTTCGTCTCGTCCCACGTATCCCCGCCGAACTTGTCGAGGAACGCTCGCGCCAGCTCGAACGACACCACCGCCTCGCCGATCACGCTCGCCGCAGGCACGACGGCGACGTCGCTCCTCTCGTACGCGGCCGCCGTCTCCTCCTTCGTCTGCATGTCGACGGTGCGCAGAGGCGTGCGCAGCGTCGAGATCGGCTTGCACGCGGCTCTCACGACGAGCGGCTGTCCGTTGGTCATGCCCCCCTCGATGCCGCCCGCGTTGTTGCGCGTGCGCTGCAGCTTGCCGTCCTTCATGACGATCTCGTCGTGCATCTGCGAGCCCTGCAGCTTTGCGGCGCCGAAGCCGAGGCCCACCTCGACCCCCTTGACCGTCTGCACCGACATCAGCGTCCGAGCGAGGAGCCCGTCGAGCTTCTGCTCCCACCCCGTGTGCGTGCCGAGCCCGGGCGGGAGATGGAACGCCGCGATTTCAAAGATGCCGCCGAGCGTGTCGCCCGCCGTGCGCACGGTATCGACGCGCTCCCGGATGCGATTGTCGAGCTGCTCGTCCTGCGTGTAAAAGAGCGATCGCGCGCGCGCGGCACGGATCGCGTCGGGATCCGCGAGGCGCGTCTCTCCCGCGATGCCGCCCATTTCGACGACGTAGCCGAGGACGTGGATGTCGAACGCCTTGAGCAGAGCGTTGCAAAGCGCCCCCGCCGCAACGCGAGCCGTCGTCTCCCTTGCGCTCGACCGCTCCGCGACGTCCCGTGCGTCGGTCGTTCCGAATTTCATCGCCCCCGCGAGGTCCGCATGCCCGGGTCGCGGCCGCGTAATCCCCTGCAGCTCCTCGGTGTTCTGCACGCGGTTGGGAATCTGTAGCGTGATGGGGCTGCCGAGCGTGTGCCCGTGCCGCATCCCCGTGATGATCTCCGCCTCGTCCTTCTCCATCTTCATGCGCGCGCCGCGACCGTACCCGCCCTGGCGCCGCGTCAGCTCGCCGTTCACGTGATCGAGGTCGATCGGCATACCGTACGGGAGACCCTCCACGACGGCCAGAAGCCCCTTGCCGTGCGATTCTCCGGCGGTGCGGTAACTGAGCATTGAGCAGCCCATGATAACGGAATGCTGATAGCGGATTGCTGATTTCTGATTGCGGCCTCTGATGGCTGACGGGCGGCGCCGCGCATCGAGTAACGCTTCCGAAATCAGCAATCCGCTATCGGAAATGCGTCACGGACGCAGCAGCGCCTTCCAGGTCTCGGCAATCTGCGCAGCTTTGCCGACGTCGGTAAATGATGTCCCCGCAATCGCATTGCCTGCGTCCAGGACGGCTTGACGGTCTCGGATCGAAGTATCCGCCACGGCAGCCGCCAATGCTCCGAGGATCGCCTTCCCGAGCGGCACCACCGCCTCGACCACGCGCGCCCGACCGTCCGCGTCGGCGCCCACCAGCATGCGGAGGATCGCATGCCCCGCCGCCTCGCGTACGCGCGGCTCCGCATCTTCGACGTGAACCGCGCCAAGGGCCGCGATGCTCTCGAGATCGCGCATCTTTCCGAGCGCCTGCGCCGCGATCTCCCGAAGATTGGCCGCATGCGAGCGCGACATGTAAGGCCGCACGGCGGGCGCCGACTCCGGCACGCCGATCTTCCCGAGCGCGTTGATCGCGGCCCAGCGGATCGCGTCATCGCTTGTCGATTTGAGTACGCGCTGGAGCGGTCCCGCCGCCGCGGGCGCCGCGATCGCGCCGAGAATGTCGAGCGCTTTCTCCACGACGCGCGGGTCGCGATCTTTCTGCACGATCCCCAGGATCCGGTCGAGCACATCGGCATTTTTCGCCGTTCGGGCGCTCTCCAGCGCCGCGATGCGAACCGCGGGCTCGCGATCCGGAAGCAGCTTCAGCAGGGCGTCGAGGGCGTCCGGCGATGCGGACGTGAGGCCCATCGCGACGGCGCGGCGTACGTCGGCCGAAGGGTCCGCGACCAGGGCGATCACGTCGCTCTCCGCGCCGCTTTGGGCGAGCGCAGCGACCGCTTCCACGCGCACCGCCGCCGGGCCGCACTGCGACGCCTCGACCATCTCCTTGCGATAGGCCTTCTGCCGGTCGGGCGGCAGCGACAGGATCTCGCGGATGGCCTGCACGCGAATGGCGTCATGGCGCGACGTGAGTCCGTCCTCGCGGATGAGCCGGGCCTCTTCCTGCGGTCGTCCCTCGAGCTTCGCGATGCGCAACTTGAGCTGGAAGATCTCGAGGTGCGCCGCCGCCAGCTCTCGCGAGAGATCCGGCCCCTGAGCCTGCTGCGACTGAGCCGGTGCGGGGCTTGGGCCGGTCGCCGGCGGCTGGTTGGGCGGGCTGCCGCATGCAAAGAGGGTCAACGACAGGACGAGCGCTGCAGCACGCATGGCTGCCGGAATTATAGGCCCGTTTGCATGGAGTCGGAGCGGCTTCCCGTCAAAAGTCTTGACGGTGCTTCATGACGCCCTAACAATGGGTCCCTCATGGCCGAACTGATTACGCGGTATGTGCGTATCATCATCACCTTCGTGGGCATCTGGTTCCTGATCTACTTCTGGAACGCAACCGGTTGTCGCGAAGTCCGGGGCCCCGAGATGGACCCCACCATTCCGAAGGAGTCATTCAAGTTCCTCTCGCACAAGGCGTTCAAACCGAACGAACACGTCGGACATGACGCCGTCATTTTTTACTCGTTCCAGTTGCCGGGGCAGAGCCAGAGCGACTTCGCCGCGCGCGTGATCGGGCTCCCCGGCGACCGCATCAAGATCGACAAAGGCGACGTCTATCGCGACGGCACGAAGCTTGATCGCTCGTACGTCAGCCAGACAAATCTGCTCACCGACACGTACGAGGAGATCATCGTGCCGCGGGACTCGTTCTTCATCCTCATGGATAATCGGCGGATGGGCGCGCCGATGGACAGCCGCGGCATCGGCCCCGTCGGCCAGTTCGCGATCATCGGCAAGTTCTGGCGATAGCATGGCCATCGAGAAATTCCGCAGAAACAAGGTCGAGTGGACCCCGACATCCCTCGTCCAGGTCGCCGTGTCGCTCTCGGTGATCCTCCTCTCGCTCTTCCTCCTCTACGTCGCCGTGCGCCGCTTTGGCCTCAAGCGCAGCTTCTCGGAGGCGATGTACAACTACGACACGAACCGCGTGGGCAACGTAAAGTCGTGCCTCGACGACGCGCTCGGCTGGAACCCGATGCACCACGTCGCGCGGGAACTGCGAGCGAAAATCGCGACAGACGCCGGAGACTTCGCCCTTGGCGAGGCCGACTACGCGCTCCTCGAGTCGTCGGACTTCTCGCGCAAGGAAACAGTGTTCTACGGACAGGGCGTCATCGCACTGCGCAGGGCCGATCTCGAGATGGCGAAGGATGCGGACCGCGCCGCGTCGTGGAAGACCGCCGAACCGCTCGTGAAGGCGGCGCGCGACAAGTTCGCAGCGGCGAAGGGCGCCAATGCAGCGATGGCCGAGGCGGAGATCGGGATGCGTCACTGCGACCTCTTCACGCTGCGCTGGACCTCGGACAAGGTCGATGCGGCGAAGGTCAAGCCAACCGCCGAGGCCTTCGACAAGAT